>NZ_CP085081.1:4490000-4790000 GCF_023243115.1 Sediminicoccus sp. KRV36 | reverse complement strand
TCTCTCGCGCGCGTCTGATCACCTTCATGCGTGGCGTTTCGAGCCCCATGCCGGCATCGGCGTGAGTGACAGCAACAACGCCACGGACGGCGACATCTTCATCGCCTGGGCGCTGTTGATGGCCTCGGAGCGATGGCAGTCCCCCGAATATGGCGCCGCGGCCCGCGGCATCGCGACCGATATCCTGCGCTGCTGCGTGAAGGAGGTGAATGGCCGCACGGTGATGCTGCCCGGGGCGCTCGGGTTCCAGGATGCCAGCGGGACCACCATCAACCTCTCCTACTACGCGTTTCCCGCATTGAGGGCGCTCTCCCGGGCTGTGCCCGATCCACGCTGGTCACGCCTCGAGCATGATGGGCTGGCCCTGGTGGAGCAGTCGGCCTTCGGACGGTGGCGGCTGCCACCGGATTGGCTTTTGTTGCCAGCCCATGGCGGACCGCCGACCCCGGCCACCCATTGGCCGGAGCGCTTCTCGTGGGACGCTCTTCGCGTACCGCTGAACCTTGCCTGGCAAGGCCACGCTGTGCCGATGCTCCACTCCGCCCATGCCTACTGGAGCGCATCCGCGCATCCGAGACGCCCGCCCGCCTGGGTTGATCTGCGCAGCGGCGAAATTGCCCCTTATCCCGGCCATGCCGGCATCCGGGCCGTGCATGCCCTGCTGCTGACCCGTCGCGGCGAAGATGCCGGCCGACCGATCGCGGTGGCGGAGGCGCCGGATTACTTTGCCGCCGCCCTCGTCCTGCAGAGCCGGATCGCGCCCCACATGCCGGCAGAAGCGCCCGCCTTGGCGCCTGAAGTCGCCACGGCCGATGCGCCATCCCAGTTTTCTCAACTGACCGAAGCGACAGAAGCAGCCTGGCAATGGTTCCGGCATTTCCACGGCCAAACGCAGGATCAGGCGGCGCCCGGGCAATTGGCCCGCGCCGACCGTCATCTTCCTGCGCAGGTTCGGGGTGTGCCACCAGGGCTGCACGGCCTGGCTCCGCCGCGATGAGTGCCACGCCGCGCCGCGCCGTCCTGGCGGGCATCCTGCCTGGTGCCTGGCTGGGGCGCGGCCGGGCGCAGACCCTGCACTCTGCTGAGGCCAATCTTCGGGTCATGGCCGTGGCGGAAAGCGTCCAGCAGTCAGCGGCCGTGTTGCACGACTTGCCGCTGGAGGCAGGTGCCGCCTTGCCCGGCCTGTCAATCCGTGTCGCCGACCTGTCCTCGATCACCAGCGAGTTGCAGCGGGAGGTCGCTGACGGGCTAACTGACACCGAGATCGTGCTGACCAACTTCGCTGGCTACGCGCTAGGTGCGATGCGGGACCTCTGGCAGCCATTGCCCGACAGTATGATCCAGGTGGCCCTGGCTGCGGCAACGCCCGTCGGGCTTCAGGTCCAGGCCGTGCTCGGCAACAGCGGCCTGGTGATCATGGCCGCCCCGGGAGGCCCGCTCCTGATCCACCATCCAACCCGCCTGGTCACGCCACCACGAACGCCGGCGGCGCTGCTCGATTATGCCCGGCAGAACCCGCAACGGTTCCAATATCCTCGCCCGGGGCAGTCCCGCTTCGGCCAGCTTTTCGTCAACGCGCTGCCCCATCTGCTGGGCGATCCTGACCCGCTCGACCCCCTGGCCGGCTGGCCACGCAGCTGGGAGTACCTGGCGGAGCTGGGACGCCATGTCGGCTATTATCCCAGCTCAGGCGGGGCTGCCCTGGAGGAGTTTGCCGAAGGCGGCAGTGACCTCATGCCCTGCGTCCTGAACAGCTATATCGGCGGCGTGACGATGGGCTCGCTGCCAGCCGATACGCGCGGCGTCCTGATGGAGGCTGGCCCCCTGCTCCCCAACAGCATCATCCTGGCCGTGCCACGCCCGGTGCCGCAGGAGCGCTTATCGGCCATCGCGGCGTACATGAACTTCATGCTGGCACCGACAATCCAGATGCGCGTCTTTGGGCGGGGCCTGGTGCCCAGCCATGCCGCGCGCGAGGCACTGCCCCCTGGCGCGGTCACCCCCGCGGACCTCCAGCGATGGACACAGGTGATGACGCCAGAGCTCGCGGAGACCATGACCAGCCGGCATACGGTGGCACCGCTGGCGCCGCGCGCATTGGCTGCCATGGTCCGGCGCTGGGATGAGAGCATCGGCGCACGGTTTGGAGAGGCGCCCTGAACCGGACGCGCCCTGAACCGGACGCGCGCTGACAGGCCTGCCGATCTGCTCAATGCCGGCCATCCCCCCCTCAGCGATCGCAGCTGTCACGCGGTGGACACCCGCGAGGGTAGCGTCGCCCGCAACGGTTTGGCCGGCGCAAGGGCAGTCTGATCGGCAGCGCGCGTCGTTTGCGTTGCCAGCTTGGCAAGATGCGGATCTGTTTGGTTGCGACATCCGCCGATGGCTCACCTCATCTGGCGGTAAAGTGCATCGCGCCCTCTCGCGCTCACTCGCCAGGAAACCGGGTTTCCTGGACCTTCGTTCTGCCGGGGCGCTGGCTCCTGCTTCAGAAATCCAGCCCGCGCTGCGCCTTGATGCCGGCCTGGAACGGGTGCTTCACCTCGCGGATATCCGAGACGAGGTCGGCGTAATCCATCACCTCCGGCTTCGCATCGCGCCCGGTCAGGATCACGCTGGTGCGCTGGGACCGCCCGGCCAGCGCCGCCAGCACCGCCTCCACGGTCAGATATTCGAATTGCAGCGCGATGTTGATCTCATCCAGCACGACCAGGTCATGCGCGCCGCTGGCCAGCATCTCCGCCGCGACGGCCAGGGCCGCGACGGCGGTTGCCGTATCGCGGCTGCGGTCCTGGGTGTCCCAGGTGAAGCCCTCGCCCATGGTGCGCCAGACCACCTGGTCCTCGTATTTGGCGAAGAACTGCTTCTCGCCGGTGGGCCAGTCGCCCTTGATGAACTGCACCACGCCCACGCTGTGGCCCCAGCCCAGCGCGCGGATGATCACGCCAAAGGCCGAGCTGGACTTGCCCTTGCCATTGCCGGTGTGAACGAAAACGAGGCCGCGATCCGGGTCGCCGGCTTCGATGATCTTGCGGCGCTGCTCGGCCTTCAGCGCCTGCATCGCGGCCTTGTGGGTGTCGTCGTCGGGCATGATGGGAATCTCCTGTCGGCGGTCAGATGGTCACGAACTCGCCAAAGGCGAGGGAGGCGGGCCAATCCTCGGCGCGATCGCCGGTGGCCAGCGCCGCCTTGATCACCCCGGCATGGGTCACCAGCAGGTGCCGCCCGGGCCGGGCGCGATGCTCGGCCAGGGCCGCATGGCTGCGCGCCCGCAGCTGCGCCACGGATTCACCGCCATGCGGGCGGGCCTGCAGGAAATCGGCCGCCCAGGCATCCAGCTCGGCGCGCGGGATGTCGTCCCAGGGCAGGCCCTCCCAGGCGCCGAAATCCATCTCGCGCAGGCGCGGGTCGAGCTGTACGGCACGCCCCCTTTGCGCGGCGATCGCTTCCGCCAGGAGCCGACAGCGGCGCAACGGGCTGCTGATCACGCCATCCAGCGCGGGCAGCCTGGCCATCAGCGCGGCCAGCGCCGCCTCATGCCCCTCGGCCAGGTCAAGGTCGGTGGCACCGTAGCAGATGCCCGGGCCGATGGCGGGCCGGAAATGCCGCATCAGCATCAAAGCCATGCCAGCAGCCCCAGGTAGAAGCCCAGCTCGCTCGCCTGCTGGACGGCCCCCAGGCAATCGCCGGTATAGCCGCCGAGCTTGCGTTCAAAGACCCGCCGCATGACGAGATGGCCCAGGCAAAGCCCGGCCAGCCCCAGCAGCAGCGCCGGCACCCCAAGGCCCCAGCCCAGCGCCGGCAGCAAGGCCAGCGCCGTGGCGCCGGCGATGCGCAGGCTGGCCCGGCTTACCCCATCGGCCACGGGCTTGGCGGTGCCGTGGTCGCGCACATAGCGGCTGCTGGCGATCACCAGCACGGCGGAAAAACGGCTGAGCGCATGGGCGCCGATCAGCGCCAGCACCACGGTCATGGCCGGCATCGCCGCCAGCGCGGCCGCCTTGAGCGCGAGTGCGAGGAGCAGCGCCACCGTGCCATAGGTGCCGATGCGGCTATCCTTCATGATCTCCAGCGCGCGTTCCCGCGTCAGGCCCCCGCCCACGCCATCGAACATGTCGGCCAGCCCGTCCTCATGGAAGGCGCCGGTGAGCGCGATGCCGGCCGCGATGCAGAGCAGCACGGCCACCGCCGGCGGCCAGACCAGCGCGGCCAGCGCATAGACACCAGCCGCGACGCCGCCGATCAGCGCGCCGATCAGGGGGTAATAGCGCGTCGCCGCCGTCAGCCGTTCCGGCGTGAAAACATCGCTGGCCGGGACCGGAACGCGCGTCAGGAACTGCACGCCGAGCAGGAAGATGGCCCATTCCTCCCGGAGCGGGGCTTGCCTCATGCCGGGCCGCTCACCGCGGCGCTTTCAAAGCTGGCCATCTCGTTCAGCATGGCGGCGCTGGCGCGCAGCAGCGGCCAGGCCAGCAGCGCGCCCGAGCCCTCGCCCAGCCGCAGGCCGAGATCCAGCAGCGGCTCGGCCCCCAGGGCCGCCAGCAGCGCCGCATGCCCCTGCTCGGCCGAGCGATGGGCGAAGACCAGGTGGCCGCGGATCGCCGGCGCCATGTCGAGCGCCACGCATGCGGCGGCCGAGGCGATGAAGCCATCCACCAGCACCAGGCGGCGCATCGCGGCGGCACCCAGCATGGCGCCGGCCATGGCGGCGATTTCGAAGCCGCCATACTCCATCAGCGCCGTGACCCCATCCAGGCGGGGCGCCGTGCGGGCGGCGGCCCGCGTCAGGATCGCCGTCTTGCGGGCCAGCCCCGCCGCATCCAGCCCCGTGCCCCGCCCGACCAGCCCCTCCAGCGCGCCACCGCTGAGCTTATGCGCCAGCAGCGCAGCCGCGGAGGTATTGCCGATGCCCATCTCACCCAGGCAGAGCGCGTCGAAATCCCCCTCCCGGGCCAGGGCGCGGCCCGTCTCCAGGGCGGCGTCGCACTCGGCCCGCGTCATCGCCGGGCCATGCAGCGCATTCGCCGTGCCGGGCCCGATGCGGCGGGAGACCAGCCGTTCATCCGTGATCGGCGGCCCCGCCACCCCGCAATCCACCACGGCGACGGGGATGCCCGCCTGCCGCGCGAAGACATTGGCCGCCGCCCCGCCCGCCAGGAAATTCAGCACCATCTGGCGCGTCACTGCCTGCGGATAGGCCGAGACCCCCTCCGTTGCGATGCCGTGATCCCCGGCAAAGAGGATCAGGCGGCAGCTTTCCATGCGCGGCGCCAGGCTGCCCTGCGCGCGGGCGATCTGCGCCGCCAGCGCCTCGATGCGGCCCAGCGCGCCGCGAGGCTTGGTCTTGCCGTCAATCCGCGCCTGGAGGGCGGCTTCGAAATCATGCGAGGGGGTATTCATGGCCATGGGCGCCCTTCAAGGCGGTTCCGCGCCGCATGTCCACCTTGGGCCTCCGGCGGAACCCTGCTATCCGCCCCCGCATGCGCGCTCTCCAACTCCTCGCCGACCGTGACCTCCGCCTGATGGAGATTCCGCCCCCGCCGCCGCCCGGCCCGGGCGAGGTGCAGCTCGCGATGCGGGCGGTGGCGCTGAACCATATTGACGTCTGGGGCTGGCGCGGCATGGCATTCGCCAAGCGGGACCTGCCCATCAGCGTCGGCGCCGAAGGCGTGGGCGAAGTGGCGGCCCTGGGTGAGGGTGTGACGGGCCTCGTCATCGGGCAGATGGCCGTCCCCTATGGCGGGCTGACCTGCGGCACCTGCAAGGAATGCCTGCGCGGGCGCGACAATCTCTGCGAAAACGTGAAGGGCATTCGCGGCTTCCACGCCGATGGCTTCGCGCGCGGGCTGATCAACATCCCCGCCCGGCTTTGCGTGCCCGTGCCGGCGGGTGTGACGGCCGAGGATGCGGCCTGTGCCGGCATCACCTTCTCCACCGTGCAGCACATGCTCTTCGACAATGCGAAGCTGGAGCCGGGCGAGACGGTGCTGGTGCATGCCGCGGGCTCGGGCATCGGCACGGTCGCGGTGCGCATGGCCAAGGCCATCGGCTGCACCGTGATCGGCACGGTGGGCGATGAATTCAAGGCGGAGAAGGCGCGCGCCGAAGGGGCGGATTACGTGGTGAACTACAACACCGACCGCTTCGAAAGTGTCGCCCGCCGCGTCACCGGCAAGCGCGGCGTGGATGTGGTGTTCGAGCATGTGGGGGCCGCCACCTGGGCGGGCTCCCTGCTTTCGCTGAAGATGGGCGGGCGGCTGGTCACCTGCGGCAGCACCAGCGGTGTGTCGGCCGAGACCAACCTGATGATGATCTTCCAACGGCAATTGCGCATCCAGGGCAGCTTCGGCGCCACCCTGCGCAACATCGCCGAGGGGCTGGAGAAGATGGCGAACGGCGTGCGCCCCGTGCTGGATACGGTGCTGCCGATGGAGCGTTTCGAGGAAGGCCTCGCGCGGCTGGAAGCGCGCAACGTCTTCGGAAAGATCGTCATCCGGCTGTGAAGCGCCTACAGCGGATCGGGGAATGGCTGGTCGCCTGGCTCTCGCGCCGGGTGTTTGGCGCCTTGCGCCTGCTGGGGCCGGATCGCGCCTCCAACCTGGGCGCCTGGCTGGCGCCGAAGATCGGCCCCTGGCTGCCGCATCACCGCTTTGCCATGGAGAATCTCCGCCTCGCCTTCCCGGAGAAGAACGAAGCCGAGCGCCAGGCCATCGCCCGCCAATCCTGGGCCAATCTGGGCCGCACGGTCTGCGAATACCCGCATCTGGACGTGCTCTATGATGGCGATGGCCGGCGCGTGGAATCGGATGACGCGACCAAGGCGCGCTTCGCCGCGATCCGGGAGGGGGGCCGGCCCGTGCTGATCTTCGGCGCGCATCTGGGCAATTGGGAATTGCCCGCCGTCATCGCCCATGCCTTTGGCCAGCGCGCGGCGCTGCTTTATCGCACGCCGAACAATCCCTTCATCGCGGCCGATATCGTGAAGATGCGGGCACCCATCATGGGCGAGTTGATTCCCGCCGGGCTGTCCGCGCCGATCCGCATGGCGCAGGCGGTGGACCAGGGCATCAACCTGGGCATGCTGGTGGATCAGCGCTTTGGCCGTGGGCCGCGCGTGCCCTTCTTTGGCCATCCCGTCGCGGCCAATCCCTTCATCGCGCGGCTGGCGCGGCGCTTCGAGGCGCCGGTGCATGGCATGCGGGCGATCCGGCTGCCAGGGAACCGCTTTCGCCTGGAACTGACCGCGCCCCTGGAACTGCCGCGCGATGCCGCCGGCAAGATCGACGTCGAGGCGGCGACGGCGATGATCAATCAGGTCATCGAGGGCTGGGTGCGCGAAGAACCCGGCCAATGGCTATGGATGCATCGGCGCTGGCGCCCCTGAACAGGGAAACCGGGCCGCACCCCGCCTGAACCGGTCAGGAGGGGCGTGGCCGACAGTCTCAGTACATGTGCTGGCCGCCATTGATGGACAGGGTGGAGCCGGTCACGAAATCCGCTTCATCCGCCGTCAGGAAGACCACGCCGCGGGCGATATCCTCGGCCGTGCCCAGGCGGCCACGGGGAATGCGCGCGATGATCTTTTCCAGCACATCGGCCGGCACGGCGCGCACCATCTCGGTATCCACATAGCCGGGGGCGATGGCGTTCACGGTGATCTGGTTGCGCGCACCTTCCTGCGCCAGGGCCTTGGTGAAGCCATGGATGCCGGATTTGGCGGCGGCGTAGTTCACCTGGCCCAATTGCCCGGCCTGGCCATTCACCGAACCGATATTCACGATGCGGCCGAATTTCGCCGCACTCATGCCATCCCACACGGCCTTGCACATGTTGTAGCAGGAGCCGAGGTTGGTATCGATCACGTCATCCCACATCTGCCGCGTCAGCTTGCGCATCATCGCATCGCGCGTGATGCCGGCATTGTTGACGAGGATCTCGATCGGGCCGTGCTCGGCCTGGATCTTCGCGACGGCCGCGACGCAGGCATCGAAGTCGGAGACGTCGAACTTCACGCAGGGGATGCCCGTGCGCTCGGTGAAGGCGGCGGCCGCGGCGTCATTGCCGGCATAGCTTGCCACCACCTTGCGGCCGGCGGCCTTCAGCCCCTCGCTGATCGCGGCGCCAATGCCCCGCTGCCCGCCCGTCACCAATGCCACTCGTGCCATATGCAGCCCTCCCTGGGATCTGTTTCCTTGTGGCGGATGATTGGGCCGCCAGCCTTGACCTGTAACAAAAGCCGCCCGGCGGCGCTACGGAAACCGTGGCGCTACTTCCGGCGCAGCTGGAACAGGGCCTGCTGTCCGAATAAGTTCGCAAGCCGCACGGAACGCCGCCATGGCGCCTTCAGGCCGCGCTCATCCACGGCCAGCCAACGCTCGATCACGTAGCCTTCCATCTCAGCGAGGGCGAAGAAATCCTTGATCGTGCAGGGGTGGATATTGGGCGTCTCATACCAGGGGCGGGACCAGGTCTCGGTGTCCGGCATGCGGCCCTGCAACAGCAGCTTCCAGCGCACCTCCCAATGGCCGAAATTCGGGAAGCTGACGATGGCGTGGTGGCCGATGCGCAGCATCTGGCGCAGCACCTCGCGCGGTTGTTCCACCGCCTGCAGCGTGCGGCTCAGCACCACATAGTCGAAAGCGCCATCCGGGTAGAAGGCGAGGTCATTATCGGCATCGCCGTGAATGACGGCGAGGCCCTGGGCCACCGCCTCCGTCGCCTCGCGCATGTCGATCTCGATGCCGCGCGCATCCACATTCTTGTCGGCCGCCAGATGCGCCATCAGCGCGCCATCGCCACAGCCGATATCGAGCATGCGGACCCCCTCGGGGATCATCTCCGCGATGAGCCTGAGGTCGAGGCGCATGTTCTTCGCGACATACTGGATCGCGTCGTTCCGCATCAGCGCCGCTCCATCCAGAGGTCATCCTCGGTCCAGCCGAGGGCCGCGAATTCCGGCGCGCGCAGATGCGCTTCCCCCCAGCAGTAGAATTCATCCAGCTGCGGCGCCGCGCGTCCCAGCATTCCATGCGCCTGGCCGCGATGATGGATCTGGTGCTGGAACAGGTGCAGCAGCAGGCGGTCCGCGCGCTCACGCTGAACGCGATGCCCGCGCTGCACCTCGATGATGCGGGAGAGGTCAGCCTCGTCCAGCGCGTCGCACCAGGCGATCAGGCGCTGATCCACGGCGGATTGCGCGGCTTGCAGGCTGGGCACGTCCTGGCAGGGCTCGCGCTCGGCCCAGGCGGCGGGGCCCAGCGTGCCGCCCTCCAGCGCATCCACGTAGAAGTGGTCCACGATCAGGATGTGGTTCAGCGTGGCGCGCAGCGAGGGGAAGAAACCGACCCGCGTGGCGATGAATTCTGGCTGGCTGAGGGCGGCGCAGGCCGCCAGCAGCCGGTGATTGGCCCAGGCATTGTTGCGCGCCTGGGCGCGCATCAGCAGCGCGCCGCTCATGCGCCCAACCTCATACGCCCACCCTCATACACCGAGCGCCGCCGCTGCGCCGGCCAGGAAACCGCCCAGCGCGCGATGGAATTCCGGCTCATCCAGCAGGAAGGCGTCATGCCCCTTGTCGGTCGTGATCTCGACGAAGCTGACGCGCGCGGCGGCCGCGTTCAGCGCGCGCACCAGGGCGCGGCTCTCGCTGGTGGGGAACAGCCAGTCGGAGGAAAAACTCGCCACGAAGAAGCGCGTGGGCGTGTTCTGGAAAGCGCGGGCCACGCTGCCATGCTCATTCGCGAGGTCGAAATAATCCATGGCGCGGGTGATGGTCAGGTAGGAATTGGCATCGAAGCGGCGGACGAAGCTGCTGCCCTGGTGGCGCAGATAGCTTTCCACCTGGAACACATCCTCAAGGAAGGTCAGGGCACTCGCCCCTTGCAGGCGGCGGCCGAATTTGCGGGTCAGCGCCGCCTCGGAGAGGTAGGTGATATGCGCCACCATGCGCGCGACGGAGAGGCCCTGGGCCGGGATGCGCCCATCCTCCCAGTAGCGGCCGCCCTTCCAGTCCGGATCGGAATGGATGGCGGCGCGGCCCACCTCATGGAAGGCGATGTTCTGGGCGGAGTGATGCGTGGCGCAGGCGATCGGTGCGGCGGCGAAGACGGTCTCAGGATAGGTGGCCGCCCATTCCAGCACCTGCATGCCGCCCATGGAGCCGCCGATCACCGCCAGCAGCCGGGTGATGCCCAAATGATCGATCAGCTTCTTCTGGGCGCGCACCATGTCGCGGATCGTCACGGTGGGGAAATCCGTGCCCCAGGGGCGGCCCTGAGGGATGCCGTTCTCGTCCGTCATTTCCTCACGCGGGCCAGTCGAGCCCATGCAGCCGCCCAGCACATTGGCGCAGATCACGAAGAAGCGGTTGGTATCCACCGGCTTGCCGGGGCCAATGATGGCATCCCACCAGCCTTCCTTGCCGGTTACCGGCTGGCGCTCGGCCACATATTGATCGCCGGTCAGGGCGTGGGTGACCAGGATGGCGTTGCTGCGCGCGGCATTCAGCGTGCCGTAGCTGCGCCAGGCCACGGCCAGCGGGCGGATCACGGCGCCGCAATCCAGCGTCAGCCCCTCCGGCAGGACCGCGCGCTGGTGTTCAACCTCCGGGAAAGGGGCAATCTCGTTCATCCAGGGCGAGAGATAGTGCCTGCCTTCCCAACGGGCAACTTGGCGTAATCGCCGGGCACGGCTATGCGTCTGACACCCATGTCCGATACAAAACCCGACCCCGAGGCGCTGGAGGCGCTGCGCGCCGAGATCGACAGCCTCGACGACGCGATGCATGACCTGTTGATGCGCCGCGCGGAGGTGGTGCAACGCCTGAGCGCCAGCCAGGCCAAGCCGGCGGGAACCGTGCTGCGCCCGGGGCGTGAGGCCGCGATTCTCCGCCGCCTGCTGGCCCGCCATGCCGGGGCGCTGCCGCGCACGGCGCTGGTGCGGTTCTGGCGGGAGTTGTTTGCCAGCTCCATCGCCCAGCAGAGCAATTTCACGGTCTCCCTGCCGGCCGATCCCGCCCTGGCCCGGCTGGCCGCCGAGCATTTCGGCGTCTCCACGCCGCAGCGCCAGCATCCCTCGCTGGGGGCGGCGCTGGCGGCCCTGGGCGGGCGCGACGCCACCATCGCCGTGCTGCCCTGGCCGCGCGAGAGCGATAATCGCGCGGAGGAGTGGTGGACCCGCTTCGACGCGCAGCACCTCTCCGTCATCGCCCGGCTGCCCTTCGTGAGCGAGCGCGAGCCGCCCCTGGAAGCTGCCGTGATCGGCCTGCACCCGGCTGACCCCTCGGGCCGGGATGCGACGCTGATGCGCATCGAATTGCCGGGTGAGCCGAGCCGCTCCGCACTCGCCGCCCATTGCGGCTCCGCCCGCGTGCTGATCATGCGGCGCGAGGCGGGCTTCACCCGCGCGCTGGTCGAGACGCTGGAGGCACCGCCCCCCGGCGCCATCGTGCTGGGCCGCTATGCCATTCCCTCCCGTGGGCCCGAAGCTGGAACCCGAACGCCATGAACGCGCTGCTGCCCCGCCCGTCCATCCTCTCGATCGAGCCCTATGTGGGCGGCGAATCGAAGATCCCGGGCGTGAACCGCATCATCAAGCTCAGCAGCAATGAGGGCGCCTTCGGCCCGCCGCCCATGGCGCAGGAGGCGATCATCGCTTCCGCGCGCGATGCGCATCGCTACCCCGATGGGGGGGCGACGAAGCTGCGCGAGGCGATCGGCCAGAAATTCGGCCTGGACCCGGCGCGGATCGTCTGCGGCAATGGCTCCGATGAGCTGATCGCCTATCTCATCCTCGCCTATGGCGGCGAGGGCACGGAACTCATCATGCCCGCGCATGGCTTCGTCATGTATGACCTGACCGGCCGCTATGCCGGCTGCCGCGTCATCAAGGTGCCGGAGAAGAACCTGGTCGCGGATGTGGATGCGATGCTGGCCGCGGTCGGGCCGCGCACCAAGCTCGTCTGCCTGGTCAATCCGAACAACCCGACCGGCGCCCTGCTGCCGCAAAGCGAGGTGAAGCGCCTGCGCGCCGGGCTGCGCGATGACATCCTGCTGATCCTGGATGCCGCCTATGCCGAATACGTGACGGACCCCGATTACGATCCCGGCCAGGCGCTGGTGGATGCCTCGGGCAATACAGTGATGACGCGCACTTTCAGCAAGATCTTCGGCCTCGGCGGGCTGCGCCTGGGCTGGGCCTATATGCCGCCTGTGGTGGCCGATGTGCTGGCGCGCATCCGCGGCCCCTTCAACGTGAACGCCACCGCCATGGCCGCCGGCATCGCCGCCCTGGCCGAGCCCGGCTGGATCGAGCGCAGCGTCGCGCATAACGAGGAATGGCGCGCGAGGACGGTGGCGGCGCTCCAGGCGGCGGGCATCAAGGCCTGGCCCAGCGCCTGCAACTTCATCCTCGCCGATTTCGAGGATGCGGCGCGCGCGAAAGCGGCCGATGCCAGCCTGCGCGCGCGCGGCATCATCGTGCGCGGCGTGGGCAGCTACAGCCTGCCGACCTGCCTGCGCATCACCATCGGCACGGCCGAGGAATGCGCCATGGTGACCGAGGCGCTGACGCAATTCATGCGCGAAGTGAATGTTTAGCGCCTCCAAACGCCGGGCGCGGCCGCCGGCCGCTGGGCTTCGATGCGCTGAAGCAGGCCGCCGGGCCGGGCTGGCCCGGGTGCATCGCACCCCGTGACCGAACCGCTTTTCAACCGCCTCTGCCTGATCGGCGCGGGGCTGATCGGCGGTTCCATCGCGCGGCGCAACCGCGAAGGGCATGCCCTGGCGCGCGAGGTCGTCGTCACCGCGCATAGCCAGGCGACGCGCGACCGCGTGCGGGAACTCGGCTTCGCCGACCGCGTCGAGGATGACCTGGCCGAGGCGGTGCGGGATGCGGATGCGGTGATCTTCTGCGTCCCCGTCGGCGTCTATGCGCAGGTGATGGCGCAGGTGGCGCCGCATCTGAAGCCGGGCGCCATCCTGACCGATGTGGGCTCCACCAAGGGCTCCGTCATCCGGGACCTGACGCCGCTGCTGCCGGCGGGCGTGCATCTCGTGCCCGCGCATCCCATGGCGGGCACCGAATATTCCGGCCCGGATGCGGGCTTCCCGACCTTGTTCGAGGGCCGCTACGTCATCGTCACGCCGACCGAGGCCACGGACCCGGCGGCGGTGGAGCAGGTGCGCGAATTCTGGCGCCGCTGCGGCTCGATGATCGAGACCATGGACCCCACCACGCATGACAAGGTGGTGGCCATCGTCAGCCACCTGCCGCACCTCATCGCCTTCACCATCTGCGGCACGGCCGACGACCTCTCGGAGGAAACCCGCGAGAGCGTGCTGAAATTTGCCGCCTCCGGCTTTCGCGACTTCACGCGCATCGCCGGCAGTGACGTGAACATGTGGCGCGACGTGTTTCTCAACAACCGCGAGGCGGTGCTGGAAATGCTGGCCCGCTTCACCGAGGACGCCCAGGCCTTCGGCCGCGCCATACGCTGGGGCGAGGCCGGCTTCATCGAGGACCGCATCAAGCGCGGCCGGAAAATCCGCCACAGCCTGATCGAGCGCAAGCAGGCCTGAGGCTGACCAACGGCAGGTGGGCTCGAAGTTGGGCCTCCGGCGGCTGGGGCCATGGGCCCCAGACCCCTTGCATTTTCATTGGTTCCGTGACGCGGGGGATGGGCGCCGAGGGATGGGGTCTGGGGCCCATGGCCCCAGCCGCCGGAGGCCACTTTACGCCCAGCCCGGGCCGCCTATTGCGCCAGGAAAGCGCGTTCTTCCTCGCCCACCGGCTGCGCCATGGCGCGTTCCAGCACTTCCCAGATGATCACGCGCGGCGGCGCCTCGCGGAAGGTGGCGCCGGCGAAGTAGCTGCGCGCGGCCCCCGCGAAACCGCCGCCCGCCTGGGCCAGGTTGGTCACGGCCGCCCCCAGCGCCTCCTGCAGGAAGCCATGGAAATTGGCGTTCAATGAATAGGAGGAGCCGATCAGCGCCACTTGCGGCGAGGCTTCATCATCCAGCAGCCCGCCCGTGGCCGGCGCGGGCGCCGTGGTGGTGGCCAGGTGCTGGCGGTCCGGTGCGGGGCGCCAGCCATCGGGCATGATGTCCAGCCCCATCAGGCGCAGCAGATCCCCCGGGCCATTGGTTTCCTCGGCGGCGAAGCGGGTGGTGAAACCGCCCGGCCGGTCGAAATTCAGGCCGCGCGCGGCCTCGGCGATGCGGGTGGCGGCCAGGGCCGCGCCCTCCTGGTTCCAATGCGTGTCGGTCCGCCAATAGGCGGGGCGCTGGGCGGCCAGGGCACGCAGCGGCTCCAGCAGCGGGATGGGCGTGATGCCGCCGGCGCGGAAGGCGGTGACCAGCTCCGCATGGCGCTCCGCCGCCTGGGCCGAGAGCGGCGCGCCGCAGAGCTGCTCGGCCTGCACCCGCGCCTTGTCGGGCACGATGGCAACGAGGAGGGTGATGTTCTGCGCCGCCAGCCGCTCACGGATGCGGGCCAGGCCGGCCACGCGCTCGGCCATGGCAGCCGCGGCATCGGGCCAGGGGCGAAGCTCCTCGGTCAGGAACAGCCAGTCGTTGCAGCCGACCCGCACCTGCGGCCCGCCCGAGTTGAACAGCCGCCAGCGGAAGAAGCCGCCCGCCGCCCGCACATAGGGGTCCACCGGCAGGTTGTGCGCCATGACGTAGTTCACCGCGGCGGCGAAACGCCCGGCCAGGAAGGCCTCCATCGTCAGCGTCGGCCGCAGCCTTTGCTGCGCGGGGGCCGAGTTGATCGCGGCAACACCCTGCCAGGCGCCCCAGCCCAGGATGGCGATGATCACCACCGCCTGCAGGGTCGCCATCCGCTTGATCCAGTTCTCGATCATCGGCTGCTCCTCAGAACTGGAAATAGAGGAAGGGAACGGCGGCGCGGCTGTAGAGCAGGACCATCCCCAGGATGAACCCCGCGGTCGGCGCCCAGAACCAGCACAGGCGCCAGAAGCCGCCCATCGCCTCCACCGGCCGCTGCCAGGGCAGCCGGCTGCCAAGGAGCGGCAGATAGACCAGCACCACGCCGATCAGCACGCACCACCATTGATCCGGCGTGACCTGCCAGGCCAGCGCATCGGAGAGGGCGATGCTGGAGGGCAGGAACATCGCCCCATACATGGCAAAGGCGCTGGTCACGTCATGCGCGCGGAAAGCGACCCAGCCGAGGATCACCGCCAGCATCAGCAAGGCATTGCCAAGGATGAAGGGCATCGGCCCATTGCCGGCCCCGCGCCAGTAGCGATGCAGCGCCAGCAGCCCGCCATGCCAGAAGCCCCAGAGGATGAAGGTCCAGTTGGCGCCATGCCAGAACCCGCCGATCACCATGGTCATCAGCAGGTTCACATAGGTGCGGATCGGGCCTTTGCGGTTGCCGCCGAGCGAGATGTAGAGGTAGTCGCGCAGGAAGCGGCTCAGCGTCATGTGCCAGCGCTGCCAGAATTCCTGGATGTTCCCCGAGAGATAGGGGTTGTTGAAATTCTCCGGGAAGCGGAAGGCGCACATCTGCGCCAGCCCGATCGCCATGGCCGAATAGCCGGCGAAATCGAAGAACAATTGCAGCGTGTAGCCGATGGCCCCGGCCCAGGCATCCGCCATGGAGGGGTTGGGCAGCGCATAGACCACATCCACCATGGGGGCGATCGTATCGGCGATCAGCACCTTCATGCAGAAGCCGATCATGAAGCGGCGCGCCCCCAGGCCGAATTTCTCCCAGGTATGAACGCGGTGCTTCAGGTCATGCTCGATCTCGGCGTAGCGCACGATGGGGCCGGCGATGAGCTGGCTGAAAATGGCCTTGTAGGCCGCGTAAGCCACGAAGTTGCGGCTGACCGGCACATCCTTCCGCCAGACGTCAATCAGGTAGCTGACCGATTGCAGCACATAGAAACTCAGGCCGATGGGCAGGATGATTTCGGCCCAGGGTGTCGGCGTGAGGCCCAGCGCGGTGACGAGCTGGTTGAAGCTCTGCACGCCGAAATTCGCGTATTTGAAATAGGCCAGCACACCGAGATTGCCGACCAGGCCGACCATCATCCAGCGAAACCTGGAATCCGAGGCTTCCTCCGCCGCGTTCACCCTGAGGGCGACGAAGAAGGTGAAAAGGGTGACACCGCCCAGCAGCGCCAGGAAATCCACGCGCCACCAGGCATAGAAGGCCCAGGACAGGAGCAGGATGGTCCAGTTCCGAAACCGCGCCGGCGTCAGGAAATATAGGACGAAGAACAGCGGCAGGAACAGAAAGAGGAATTCGAAGGAGGCGAAGATCATGCGGCAGTCTCCCGGCGCGGATTCCGGCCGGCGCACGGGCTCGGCGGGGCGGCTTTGCCATGCGTCGCGCTGCCCATGAATGTCCCTCGATTCGTCTGAAGCGGAAGATTCGCCTTAGCATCGGCGCAAATCGTTTCGCAATGGCCGGGGCCACGCCGCGTCAGGCTTTCACCCGTGCCAGCAATGCCCGCCGATGCGGCGCCGAAGCCCGCGCCGCCGCACGCTCCATCGCGCGGAATTCCCGGATCACATCGAGCCCCGCCTCCGTCAGCCGCGCCCCGCCACCACGGGCGCCGCCCGGGCTTGCGGCCACCACGGGTGCTGCCAGCAGCGTGTTGAGCTGATCCACCAATTCCCAGGCGCGCTTGTAGCTCATCCCCAGGGCGCGGCCGGCCGCCGAGATCGAGCCTTCACGGCCGATGGCCTCCAGCAGGGCGATCTTGCCCGGGCCGATGCGGCCACCGGGCACATCAAGCCGCAGGCTGAGCCTTGCGCCATCCTTGGGGGGCACCCGGCTCATCCCGGCCGCGCATGGTCAAAGGCGACCGATTTCACCAAGGCCCAAACCGGCTGGCCGGGCACCAGCCGCAACCGCTCCACCGCATCACGCGTGACGCGGGCGAGCAGCGCCGTGTCACCCAGCGCCTGGCCATCCAGCGCCAGATGCAGGAACACCTCATGCGGGGAGGCGGTGGGCGTGATGGCGGTGAGCGTGGCGGGCAGGATATTCTGCACGGAAAGCCCCTCGGGCGGCTGCAAGGCCACCGCCACATCGCGCGCACGCAGCCGGACGCGCAGCCTGGTGCCAGGGTTGGCGTGTTGCAGCGGCACAAGCAGCTGCCCGCCGGCGAAATCCAGCCGGGTCAACCCGCGCGCCGGGTCATGCGCCGCCACCCGTGCCGCGATCAGCACGCCCGCATCCCGCCGCGCGGCCAGCGGCAGGTCGGTCCGCGCGGTCAATTCCTCCAGCCCGCCGCTGGCAAGCACGCGCCCCGCCTCGATCAGCACCAGGTGATCGGCCAGGGCGTCCACCTCCTCCAGCGCATGCGTCACATAGAGGATGGGCAGCCCGGCCTTGGCGCGCAGCCGGGCCAGGAAGGGCAGGATCTCGGCCCGGCGTGGCGCATCCAGCGCGGCCAGCGGCTCATCCATCAGCAGCAGGCGCGGGCGCATCAGCAGGGCGCGGCCCAGTGCCACGCGCTGCCGCTCGCCACCCGAAAGCCGCGCGGGCCGGCGGCCCAGCAGGCCCGCGATGCCGAGCAGATCCACCACCTCCTCGAAGCCGGGGCCCTCCGCGCCGCGCGGGGCACGGCGGAGGCCGTAGCGCAGATTGCTCTCCACGCTCAGATGCGGGAACAGCCGCGCATCCTGGAACACCAGGCCACAGCGCCGCCGCTCGGCCGGCAGGGCGATGCCGCGCGCGGTATCGAGCAGCATGGCGCCATCCAGCGACACCCGGCCCGCATCGGGGCGCATCAGGCCAGCGACGGCGTTCAGGATGGTGCTCTTGCCGCAGCCCGAGGGGCCGAAAATCGCCGTCACGCCGCGCGGCGCGGCCGAAAACGCGACATCCAGCGCGAAGCCCCCGGCAGAGCCTGGCCCGAAGCGATGGCGCAGTGCGACCTCCAGCATCAGAAACGCCCGAGCCAGAGATGCATGCGCCGGGCGATCAACTCGGCCAGCAGCAAGCCGCCCATGGCGAGGGTGAAGGAGATCAGCGCCAGTCGTGCGGCCATGCCCTCGCCGCCCGGGGTTTGCGTCGCGCTGTAGATCGCCAGCGGCAGGGTCTGCGTCTCGCCCGGGATGTTGGAGGCGAAGGTGATGACCGCGCCGAATTCGCCCAGCCCCGCCGCAAAGGCCGTGACCGCGCCGGCCAGGATGCCGGGGGACATGAGCGGCAGCGTGATGGTCAGGAAGCGGTCCAGCCGGCCCGCCCCCAGCGTTCGCGCCGCCGCCTCCAGGCCGGGGTCCACCTGCTCCAGCCCCAGGCGCACCGCGCGCACGATGAGCGGAAAGGACATGACGGCGGTGGCGAGCGCCGCGCCTTCAGTGGTGAAGACCAGGCGAATGCCGAACCAGTCATGCAGCGGCGCGCCGATCGGCCCGCGAATGCCGAAGAGCATCAGCAGCCCCCAGCCCACCACCACCGGCGGCACCACCAGCGGCAGATGCACCAGCGCATCCAGCAGGAAGCGCCCCGCAAAGCGCCGCCGGGTCAGCAGCCAGGCGATCCCGATGGCCGGCAGCAGCGAAACCAGCACCGAGCGCGCGGCGACATCGAGGCTGAGGCGGATCGCCTGCCATTCCTCGGGCGTCAGGCCCATCACGCGGGCCGCCTCAACGCGGCGCCGTGAAGCCGTGGCGCTGCCAGAGCGGCATCGCCTCGGCCCCGGTCAGGAAGGCGAGCAGGGCGCGCGCCGCGGCATTTCCTTCGGCGCGGCGGGTCAGGGCGAAGGGATAGGTGATGGGCGGGTGGCTCTCGGGTGGGAAGCTGCCCACCACCCGCACGCCCGGCGCGGCCAGCGCATCCGTGGCATAGACGATGCCGAGCGGCACTTCGCCGCGTTCCACCAGCAGCAGCGCGGCGCGCACATTTTCGGCGCGGGCCAGGCGCGGGGCCAGCGCCTCCCATTGGCCCATCCATTCCAGCGCGGCCTGGGCGTAGCGCCCGGCGGGCACATGCGCCGGGTCCCCCATGGCGAGCCGCCCGCGCGGGCCGAGCCGCGCCGCGAGATCGGTTCCGCGCTGCAGGACGATAGGCGCCGCGCCATCGGCCGGCGCCACCAGCACCAGCGCATTGCCCAGGGCGCTGCTGCGCGTGGCCTCCACGATCAGCCCGCGCGCGGCCAGGACATCCATCCAGGGCTCATCGGCGCTGAGAAACAGATCAGCCGGCGCCCCCTGCTCGATCTGCCGCGCCAGCGCCGAGGAGGCCGCGAAGGACAGCCGGGGCGCCGGGTTGCCCTGGGCGGCCCAATCCCGCGCCACCGCGCGCAACCCATCCTGCAGCGAGGCCGCGGCAAAGATCGTCACCGGTGCGGCCCCCGCAGGCGGCGGGGCCGCCGCGGCGGCGGGAATCATGGCGAGCAGCGGGAGGGCGCGGCGGTGCATCCGACCCTTCTAGGGCAGCCGCGCGCTATATTCCATCGGGGATAGCGGTTTTCACCGGGAGCTGGCGCGGCTGGTGAAAAGCCCGCGCGATGGCATCGAGGGGCCAGCCCCTCGAGCTCCCCGGCAGGAAACTTGTTTCCTGCACCTTCATTCGGGGGTTCATGCGATCGAAAATGGACGAAACCGGGTTTCCTGGTGGGGTTGGCCGCGAAGCGGAGTCAAGGCGAGCGGGCGAAGCGCCTTCGTTCATCAGCCGCCTGCCAGAGGTTGTTCCGTTCGCAAGGGCTTACGACACAACCTCTGGCCCATTGATTTCGGAGCAGCTCCATCCGTCCAAACGATCCCGTTTGAACGGATGATGCTCTAAGAAACCTTCATCACCTCCGCCGGATTGGCGCGCGGATCGCGCGGCCCCCAGCGCCCGGCTTCCACCATCGCCAGGAATTCCGCGAGGTGCAGGTTGAACAGCGCCGGCTCCTCCAGGTTCAGCGTGTGGCCGGTCTTGGGCAGGACGACCAGGCCGCAGGCCGGGATCACACGCTTCAGGTAGAGCGCCGGCTGCAGGCAATGATCATCCTCATCACCCACCATCACCAGCGTGGGGAGTGCCATGGCGCGGAATCCGGCTTCCAGGTCATGCAGCGAGGGCCGCCGCGCCTGCACACCCCGCATGGTGAGGGCCGAGCCCTGGCTGCTGTGCTCGCCCAGCTGGGTCGCGAATTCCGCCCAGCCGCGCGGGTCCTTGTTGAGAAACTGCACACGCGATGCGCCCATCGCGTAGGTCTTGGCGAATTCGGCGGCACCGCGCGTCTCGAACCCCTCGGCCACGGCGAGGGAGACGCTGCGGAAGTAATCCTCAAAGGCCTTTTCCGCGCCATAGCCGGCCCCGGCGGCGACGATGGAATGCGCGCGCTCGGGGTGGTTCAGCCCCAGATGCAGCGCGCAGAAGCCGCCCATGGACAGCCCCACCACATGCGCCTTCGCGATGCCCAGCGCATCCAGCACGGCCACCGCATCCGCCACCGCGATGGCCTGGCTGTAGCGCGCCACCTCCCCCGGCACATCGGAGGGCGGATAGCCGCGCGCGGCGAAGGTGATGCAGCGGTGGCGGCGCGCGAAATGCCGCAGCTGCGGCTCCCAGCTGCGATGGTCGCCGCCGAATTCATGGATGAACAGGATGGGGCTACCCTCCCCGCTTTCCTCCACCCAGAGCCGGACGCCGTCGGGGGCCGTGACATGGGGCATCGCGCCCTCCTCTCAGATGATGCTGCCGCGCGCGGCAATGCCGCCATCAATGGTGACGATGGTGCCGGTGATGTAGCCGGCGCGCGGGCTGGCGAGAAACAGCGTGAGATCCGCCACCTCCTCGGCCGTGGCGGGGCGCTTGCCGGGGTATTTGTCGAACAGCTCCTCCCAGCGGCTTTCATCGCCATGCCAGTCCAGCGCGCGGCGCTTCATGATCTTTACCATGCGCTCGGTCGCCACCGGGCCGGGATTGATGCCCACCACCCGCACGCCATGGTCGAGCGAGACGGCGCCGAGCGCCTTGGTGAAGGCCATCAGCGAGGCATTGCCGGAGGAGCCGGCGATGTAGCGCGCGTCGAAATTCTCGCCGCTATTGCCGATATCGTTGATGATCACGCCATGGCCGCGCGCCTTCATCCGCGCCCAATAGGCGCGCGTCAGGCTGATATAGCCGAAGACCTTGAGGTCCCAGCCACGGCGCCAGGCCGCGTCATCCACCGCTTCGAGATCGCCGGCCGGAATATCGCCCGCATTGTTCACCAGGATGTCCACTTCGCCCGCCGCCTCCGCCAGGGCGCGCATGGCCGTGTCATCGCTCAGGCTGCCGACATGGAGCGTCACGCGCACATCATGCGTGGCGGTGATCTCGGCCCGCGCCGCCTCCAGCAATGCGCCGGAGCGCGCGGCCAGGTGCAGGTCACAGCCCTGGGCCGCGAAGCCGCGCGCGCAGGCGAGGCCGATGCCCTTCGAGGCACCGGTGATGAGCACGGTCTTGCCGCGCAGTCGGAGGTCCATGGCGTGATTCTTCCCGGAATGGCCCGGGAAGCGTAGCAAGCGCCGTGCCGCGCGAGCAGGCGGCTGATGAACGAGAGGGCTTTGCCCTCAAGCACCGTCTCCGCTTCGCGGCCAACCCCACCAGGAAACCCGGTGTCCTGGATCTGCGATCGCATAACCCCCGAATGAAGGTGCAGGAAACCGTGAAAACCACGCAGGTTTTCACCCTGCCGGGGAGCTCGAGGGGCTGGCCCCTCGACCCCACCACGGGGCTGTTTCAGCAGCCGCGCGAGCTCCGCGTGAAGACCAGGCCGCGCGCCCGCCCTGCATTCACCACCAGGCTCTGCCCGTCTTCGGCCAGGACCGCATCCGCCCAGCCCTCATACAGGGCGGAGGGCATGGCGATGCGCAGATGCCGCGGGCCGAATGCCGTGATGCCCCAGTCCGGGCCACGCCGGATCGGCCCCAGCGCCCGCACCGCCTGGCCCGAGATGTGCCATTCCGCCGCAAGCTCCCGGCAATGCCAGACGCCATCCAGGGCGGGCGGCGTGACCGGCGTGGCGCGTCGGAACACCGCGCGGTGCCCGGCATCGAACTCCACCGCCATGGTCTCGCCCTCGGGCAGGGCGGCGCGGAAGGGGAAGGCGCCGCGCCGGGCGGTCATGCGGCCATCCTCGGCCGGAACCAGGGCGAAGGGCACGCCATGCATGCGCGCGACGCCCGCCGCCGAGACATCGAGCGAGAGCCCATCCGCCTCGCAAAGCCAGCTGCCCGTCATCGCCGCGTGATCCAGCGCCGGCGGGGCGGGGGCCAGGGCCGGATCGCCATCGAGGGCCGCTTCCAGCACCTGCAGGGCCATGTGGTGTGGATCAAGGCTGGCGTTATTGGCGATGACGATCACCGCCAGCTGCTTCTCCGGGACGCGCAGGAAGGCGGTCTTGAAGCCGGGCCAAAGACCCCCGTGGCTGACCACGCGAAGCCCGCGCCAGCTCTCCACATCGAGGCCGAGGGCATAGCGGTTCACCACGCCGTTGTTGAACGCCGTCGTTGCCTCCAGCGCGGCTTCGAGGCCGCCGCCCAGCCCGCCCACCGCCAGGCTGCGCGCCCAGAGCGCCAGATCCTCCACGCAGGAGACGAGCCCGCCCTCGCCGCCCAGCGGGAAGCCGTGCTGGGCGCGGACGAAGCCGCCCTGGCCGTGGGGCAGATAGCCCGTCACCAGGCCGCGGACCGGCTCGGCCAGATCGGGCGTATGGTGCGTTCGCGTCATGCCCATGGGCTGGAAGATGCGCTCATCCAGGAAGCTGGCGAGGCGCTGCCCCGAGACGCGTTCAATGACACGGCCCAGCAGCCGGAAGCCGCTGTTGGAATAGAGAAAGCGCGAGCCGGGGGTGAAATTCAGCGTCTCCTGCCGGGCGATGGCGGCGTCCAGCTCGGCCTCGGTCACGGGCGTCGCGAGGTCGGCGCCGCCCAGCCGCAGCAATTCCAGCATGTCGCGCAGGCCGGATGAGTTGCGCATGAGGTGATCGAGCGTGATGCTGGCCAGGGATTCGGGCAGTTCGGGCAGATGCTGGCGCACCGGATCGGTCACGCGGAGCAGCCCGTCACGCTCCAGCAGCAGGATCGCGGCGCAGGTGAATTGCTTGGAGACGGAAGCGATGCGGAAACAACTCGTGACGCCGAGCGGCAGGTGCAGCTCCATCGAGGCGAGGCCGACCGAGCGGCGCAGCAGCAGCACGCCATCGCGCGTGACGCCGACCGCCGCGCCAGGCTGTTCCACCAGTGGCGCGAGCATCAGCCCGACCCGGCGTTCCAGCCGCAGCAAATCCAGATCACGCATACCCCGAAAACTCCATGGCTGCCGCCTCCTACACGAAATTCCCGAGTGTGCCACATGGTTATTCTGATCCTGGGCGCGGGCGGCCATGGCCGTGCCGTCTGCGAGGCGGCACGCGATGCCGGCTTCGCGCCGCGCGGCTTTCTGGATGCGCGCGCCCCCTTGCCGGAGGTGCTGGGCCTGCCCGTGCTGGGCGATGAGGCGGCGCATGATGGCGGGCCGCTGCTGATCGCCCTCGGTGGCAATGCGCTCCGGCTGGAGGCGGCCCGGCGCCTGGCTTGCCCGCTGCCCGTGCTGCTGCACCCCTCGGTGATCCGCGCCCGCAGCGCCGAGGTGGCGGAGGGGGCCGTCATCATGCCGCGCGCCGTGCTGGGCGCCCTGGCGCGGATCGGCCGCCTCGCCCTCATCAACACCGGCGCCATCATCGAGCATGATGTGGTGGTGGAGGCGGGCGCCCATGTCGGCCCTGGTGCCATTCTCTGCGGCGGGGTGCGGGTGGGGATGCGCGCCGTGGTCGGGGCGGGGGCCGTGGTCGGGCCCAATCTCTCCATCGGGGCGGATGCGGTGGTGGGGGCGGGCGCGGCCGTGCTGGCCGATGTGCCCCCCGGCGCGGTGGTGGCCGGCGTGCCCGCCCGTCCCTTGAATTGAGACAAAGCGTGACCCGGGCTTGCAATGTGCCCCGAAAGGCGCACTTCTCCGCCTTCTGTCGCCGCCTTGGCAAAGCTTTAAGCTTTCCCGGGCCTCATGATGGTGCATCATGCGGTTTGATCCCGACGATTCCGTCGGCCCGCCTGAGACCATCGGCGGGAAAGGCGTAAGTGACCCTTAGGATGAGGCTGGCTGGATGAAGCTCAAGGTCGGGACCACCGCTGCCGTGGCAGGCGCTTTCGCCGCGGGCATCATCATCGGCCCGATGGTGGCTGCCTGGGCGCAAGGAACCACCGATGGCGGCCGCGCCGAGACCTATCGGCTGCTCCAGCTGTTTGGCGATGTCTTCGCCCGCGTCCGTGCCGAATATGTGGAGCCGGTGCAGGACCGGGACCTGGTCGAGAATGCCGTGAACGGCATGCTGACCGGGCTGGACCCGCACAGCGCCTACCTCAACCCGCGCAATTTCCGCGACATGCAGGTGCAGACGCGCGGCGAATTCGGTGGCCTCGGCATCGAGGTGACGCAGGAGGGCGGCTATATCCGCGTGATCTCCCCGATTGACGAAACCCCTGCCGCCCGCGCCGGCATCCGCCCCGGCGATTTCATCACCCACCTCAACGGCAATTCCACCCAGGGGATGACCCTGCAGGAGGCGGTGGAGCAGATGCGTGGCGAGCGCGGCACCGCCATCCGCCTGAGCGTCCGCCGCGAGGGCGAGGCCCGGCCGCTGGAAATCTCCATCACGCGGGACGTGATCCGCCCGCAGGTGGTGCGTTTCCGGCTGGAGGGGAATGACATCGCCTATATCCGCATCACCTCCTTCAATGAACAGACCGAGGTGAATCTCCGCCGCGCCATGACCACGCTGCGCCAGCAGGCCGGCGGCAACCTCAAGGGCGTCGTGCTCGATCTGCGCAACAACCCCGGCGGGCTGCTCGACCAGGCCGTACAGGTGACGGATGATCTGCTGGACCAGGGCGAAATCGTCTCCACCCGCGCCCGCCGCAGTGAGGACGCGCAGCGCTGGAATGCGCGCGCGGGCGACATCACCCAGGGCCTGCCCATGGTGGTGCTGATCAATGGCGGTTCGGCCAGTGCGAGCGAGATCGTCGCCGGCGCGCTGCAGGATCACCGCCGCGCGGTGGTGTTGGGCACGCGCAGCTTCGGCAAGGGCTCGGTGCAGACCGTGATGCCGCTGGGTGGCAATAATGGCGCCATCCGGCTGACCACGGCGCGCTACTACACGCCCTCCGGCCGCTCCATCCAGGCGACCGGGATCGAGCCCGATTTCGAGGTGCGCGCGACCCGCCAGGATGCGGAGACGGCCGCCGCCAACCCGACGCGGGAGCGCGAGCGCGAGCAGGATCTGCGCCGCTCGCTCCGCGCCGAGGGTGCCGCCACGCCGGCCCCCCCCACCGTGACCCTGCCGCCGCTGAACCTGCCCAACTCGATCACCAGCCGCGTGCAGAACCAGCCGCCCGAGGGCTGGCCGACACTCGACGCGACCAAGCCCGAGACGGATTTCCAGTTGCAGCAGGGGCTTTCGCTGGTGCGCGCCATCGCGGCCAATCCGCAGCGCCGCGCGCAGCGCTAGGGGAGCCACGCCGCCACCGTGTCCGAAGGGGTTTCGCAACAGGGGCGCGGCTGGTTCTGGCTCGGGGTGTTTTGGCTGGTGGTCCTGGCCGGCCTGGGGGGCGGTGGCGTGACCCTGGCCATCCTGGGGCCACCGCCTGCTGCGCCCATTCACCTCGTCCAGAACGCGGCTGAGCGGCCGGCGGCGGTCGAGACGCCTGCCCCCAGCGTGCCGCCGCTGCGCGGCGTGCCGGAAAACCTGGTGCGGCACCTCGATCCGGCTTTGGTGGAGTATACGGCCATGGGGGCCATGCCCCGCATCGGCCCGGATGGCCGCATGCCCATGCGCGTCTATGCCCGCCCCTTCGACCGGCAGGACCCCCGGCCGCGGGTGGCGCTGATCCTGGGGGGAATTGGCCTGCGCACCAGCCTCTCCGAGGAAGCGATCCGCACCCTGCCACCGCAGATCGGCCTGGCCTTCACGCCCTATGCCCTCAATCCCGCATCGCTCATCGAACAGGCGCGTGACCGTGGCTTCGAGACGCTGCTGGCCCTGCCGATGGAGCCGACCGGCTTCCCGATGAATGATCCCGGCCACCGCGCCCTGCTGACCGGGCTTTCCGCCGGCGAAAACGCGCAGCGGCTGGATTGGCTGCTGGCGCGCTATCCTGGGCATGTGGGTGCCGTCGGCGCGCTCACCTCGATGCGGGGCGAACGCTTTGCGGCCCTGGCCGAGCCCTTCGCGCAGATGCAATTGGCGCTGAACGCCCGCGGCCTGCTCTATTTCGACGCCCGCCCCGGCGCCCCCAATCCGGAGCGCGCCTGGGGCCTGGCCGTCGATGTGGTGGTGGATGAACCCCATACCCGCGGCGAGATGGACCAGCGCCTCGCCTTGCTGGAGCGCCTGGCGCGCGAGCGTGGCGGCGCCCTGGGCTATCTGGGCGAGGTGACGCCAGTGTCCCTGCAGCGCCTGTCCGAATGGTTCGCGCGGCTGGACTCGCGCGGGGTGGTTCTGGCACCCGTCACCGCCATGATGAGACGCCCGGAGATGGCCGCCCGATGAAAGATCCCAGCCTTTGGCCCTATCGGCCCAATGTGGGCGCCGTCCTGTTCAATGCGGCGGGGCTGATCCTCGTTGCCCGCCGGGCCGACATGCCCAATGCCGAGGGCGCGCCGGGCGGCTGGCAATTGCCCCAGGGGGGCATGGACAAGGGCGAGGACGCGGCCGTGGCCGTCTTCCGCGAGCTGGAGGAGGAGATCGGCACGGCGCATGCCGAAATCCTTGCCGAACACCCCGAATGGCTGAATTACGACCTGCCGCCGGAACTGATCGGCAAGGCGCTGGGCGGGAAGTATCGCGGGCAGACCCAGAAATGGTTCGCCCTGCGCTTCCTGGGCACGGATGCCGATATCCGGCTGGACCTTGATCCACACCCCGAATTCGACGCCTGGCGCTGGGCGCGGCTGGCGGAACTGCCCGGGATGGCGGTGCCCTTCAAGCGGGCCATCTATGAGCGGCTGGCGGTGGATTTCGCGCCGTTCGCGGCCTGATCGAAGGGCCAGCCCGCCGATCGTCCGGGCCGGAGCCGCAGCGTGCCTGACCAGCCGGGAGGCTGGTTTTCAGCCCCTCAGAACGCGTCGAACAGCACCTTGCTGGCGAAGCCCAGCCCCAGCAGCGCCAGCCCCATCGAAACGCCAGGCCAGTAGGGCCGCACGCCATATTGCAGCACCAGCGCATTGGCGGCGAGCGAACCCACCAGCCCGGCCAGCGGCTGCCACCAGGCGAATTGCCAGAAGCCGAAGCCCAGCAGCCCCAGCCACATGGCAAAGGCTGAACGGCCGAGCCAGCGGAAGGCGCGGTCCGCCGGCTCGTATTCAGGGCGCAGCCCCGGCGTGGAGCAGCGCGCCTCGATCATGCCGGCGATGGAAAGGGCGACGAGTGATAGAAAGTAGATGTCCATCCGCGCCGCATACAGGCTCGTGCTCCGGGAATGAAGGTCCAGAAAACTAGTTTCCTGGCGGGAGAGCGCGAGAGGGCAGCGCCCTCTCGCAATGTGCCCTTTGCCACGACCCCTGAAAGCGCGAAGATGGCGCCCTGCATTCCAAGAGGCCCGCAAGCGTGAAAAAATTCGCCAGCACCGAACGCTACATCGCGCCCCGCGAGCTGGAGGTGGCGGTGAACGCCGCCATCGCCCTGCAACGCCCCCTCCTGGTCAAGGGCGAACCCGGCACCGGCAAGACCGTGCTGGCGCAGGAGATCGCCCGCAGCATGGGCTATCCGCTGATCGAGTGGCACATCAAATCCACCACCAAGGCGCAGCAGGGGCTTTACGAATACGACGCCGTCTCCCGCCTGCGGGACGGGCAATTGGGCGATGAGCGCGTGCGCGATGTGTCCAACTACATCATTCGCGGCAAGCTCTGGGAGGCTTTCACGAGCGAGACGCCGGTGGTGCTGCTGATCGATGAGGTGGACAAGGCCGATATCGAATTCCCCAACGACCTGCTGCTCGAACTCGACCGCATGCAGTTCCATGTCTACGAGACGAAGGAAACGGTGGTGGCCCGCCAGCGCCCCATCGTCATCATCACGAGCAACAATGAAAAGGAGCTGCCGGACGCCTTCCTGCGCCGCTGCTTCTTCCACTTCATCCGCTTCCCCGACCGCGAGACGATGGAGCGCATCCTGCACAGCCATTACCCCGATCTGCGCGCGGATCTGGCGCGGGAGGCGCTGAACGTCTTCTTCCAGATCCGCGAGGTGGGGGAGCTGAAGAAGAAGCCCGCGACCTCGGAGCTGCTGGACTGGCTGAAGCTGCTGATGATCGAGGACATGCCGCCCGAGGCGCTGCGCTCCAGCGACACCAAGGTCGCCATCCCGCCGCTCTATGGCGCGCTCTTGAAGAACGAGCAGGATGTGCATCTGTTCGAGCGGCTGGCCTTCCTGAGCCGCGCGAGGAGGTAAATACATGAATGTATTTCTGAGCTGGAGTGGCTCAACTAGTAGAACGGTAGCCGAGATACTTCAAGAGAATTTGCAGCCGGTACTGCAATCCGCTCGATTCTGGATGTCAAATAATGATATAGCGCCTGGGGGTCGCTGGTCGACAGAAATCGCCCAAAAACTCGAAGATTCAAACTTTGGAATAATTTGTATTACAAATGAAAATTTGTTGTCTCCTTGGATTTATTTTGAGGCTGGAGCGCTGAGTAAGCAAATTGATGCAGGTCGGGTTGTTCCACTATTATTCGATGTAGACGTTAAAGACTTACAGGGCCCTCTCACCCAATTTCAGGCCATTACATGGAAAAAAGAAAACATACTAGAGATTTGTAGTCATATAAATAAATGCACCGGAAATATTATTGACCAAAACATTCTCAATACCGGATTTAATGCGGCGTGGCATCAGATAGAATTTAACATATCAAAGATTGATACCAGAAAGATCGTCAAAAAAACGCGAAATTTTGATGATATTATGGAGGAACTTGTTAGCCAGGTCCGGGGTCTTGACCATAAAACCGACGCTGCGTTTTCGAAGATTGGTGCCAGTTATACGATTGATCCGGAACATGTCATGCTGTTGGGCATCGGTGGCAAAAATGATAAAGATTGGACCGCTGTTGCTCTTGCCGTATCTGTACAGGAACTGGCGCCCTGGATTCTTCAATCCGTGGTGTCAGTAATCAATGAAAAGATAAAAAACAAAGGGAATGTTCCGTCCGAATGCGTCGAATTCCTCAGCCAGGGGATAGCTGCGTTTGAAACTATGATTGAATTCGGTATGATAAAAGCCCCTGGTAACCAAAAACGCACCATCAAGCACCTCAAAGAGTACGTAAATTTCCTTTGGGATATACCGTTTTAGGGAGTTGATCTCGTAATGTTCGCCCCCTTCATCCTCGAACTCCGCAAGGCCGGGCTGCCTGCCTCCATCACCGAATGGTTGATGCTGATGGGCGCCATGAAGGCCGGTGTGGCGGATTACGACCTGGATAATTTCTATCACCTGGCCCGCGCCACACTGGTGAAGGATGAACGCCATCTGGACCGCTTCGACGTCGTCTTCGGCCAGGTGTTCAAGGGGCTGGAACCCGAGGTCACCGTCACCGGCGAGATCATCCAGCGCGAATTGCCGGAGGAATGGCTGAAGAAGCTCGCGGAGCGTCTGTTTTCGGCCGAGGAAATGGCGAAAATCCAGGCGCTGGGCGGCTTCGAGAAGCTGATGGAGACGCTGAAGGAACGCCTGGAGGAACAGAAGAAGCGCCACCAGGGCGGCAACCGCATGATCGGCACCAACGGCACGTCGCCCTTCGGCGCCGAGGGCTTCAATCCCGAAGGCGTGCGCATCGGCCAGGAAGGCTCACGCCACCGCCGCGCCGTAAAGGTCTGGGACAAGCGCGAATTCCGCGACCTGGCCGATGACGCGGCCCTCAGCTCGCGCGCCATGAAGCTGGCGCTGCGCCGCCTGCGCCGCTTCGCCCGCCAGGGGGCGGCGGATGAGCTGGATATTGACGGCACCATCGGCGCCACGGCGCGCAATGCCGGCACGCTGGACCTGAAGATGTGCCCCGAGCGGCGCAATGCGGTGAAGGTGCTGCTGCTGCTGGATATCGGCGGTTCCATGGATGACCATATCCGCGCCTCGGAGGAATTGTTCAGCGCCGCGAAATCCGAGTTCAAGCACCTCGTGCATCTCTATTTCCACAACTGCCCCTATGAGCGCTTCTGGAAATCCAACCGCAGGCGCGCCGAGCAGCAGACCCCCACCTGGGAGATCCTGCGCACCTATGGCCCGGATTGGCGCGTGGTCTTCGTGGGCGATGCCTCCATGTCGCCCTATGAGGTGATCGAGCCGGGCGGCAGCGTGGAGCATTGGAATGAGGAGGCGGGAAAAGTCTGGCTGAAGCGCATCACCGCCCATTTCCGCCGCGTCGCCTGGCTGAACCCCACGCCGCAGAAACATTGGGGCTACACCACCACCATCGGCCTGATTCAGGACGCGATGGAGGGGCGCATGTTTCCCATGACGCTGGAGGGCCTCGACGAGATGGCCCGGGCGCTGCGATAAGCTGGCCCTCCGATCGTGGCTTTCACCCGCTGAAAGCCGCGTGAATCGGCCCACCGCAACACGCGAAGCAGCACCCCGCCCGTCATGATCCGCCTCGACAACATCACCAAGCAAAACGGCCAGCGCCTCCTGTTCATCGAGGCCTCGGCCGCGCTGCAGAAGGGCGAGAAGATCGGCCTCGTCGGCCCGAATGGCGCCGGCAAGACCACACTTTTCCGCATGATCACCGGCCAGGAGGAGCCCGATGAGGGCCTGGTCCTGACCGAGCGCGGCGTCACCATCGGCTTTTTCAGCCAGGATGTGGGCGAAATGTCCGGCCGCAGTGCCGTGGCCGAGGTGATGGACGGTGCCGGCGATGTCAGCACCGTTGCCGCCGAACTGGCCGGGCTGGAAGCGGCCCTGGCCGACCCCGACCAGGCGGATTTCGACGCCGTGCTGGAACGCTTCGGCGAGGTGCAGGCCCGCTTCGAGGAACTCGGCGGTTACGCCCTGGAGGGCAAGGCCCGCGAAGTCCTCGCCGGGCTGAGCTTCAGCCAGGAGATGATGGATGCCGACGTCGCCAAGCTCTCAGGCGGCTGGAAGATGCGCGTGGCGCTGGCCCGCATCCTGCTGATGCGCCCCGATGTGATGCTGCTGGACGAGCCCTCCAACCACCTCGACCTCGAAAGCCTGATCTGGCTGGAGCAGTTCCTGGGCGGCTATGACGGCGCCCTGCTGATGACGTCGCACGATCGCGAGTTCATGAACCGGATCATCAACAAGGTGATCGAGATTGATGGCGGCAGCCTGACCAGCTTCGCCGGGGATTACGAATTCTACGAAGCGCAGCGCGCGCTGAACGAGAAGCAGCAGCTGGCGCAGTTCGAACGTCAGCAGGCCATGCTGGCCAAGGAAATCAAGTTCATCGAGCGCTTCAAGGCCCGCGCTTCGCATGCCGCGCAGGTGCAGAGCCGGGTGAAGAAGCTCGACAAGATCGAGCGGGTGGAGCCACCCAAGCGGCGCCAGGCGCTCTCCTTTGAATTCCTGCCCGCACCGCGCTCCGGCGAGGATGTGGTGAACCTGCGCCGTGTCCATAAGCGCTATGGCAACCGCGTGATCTATGACGGGCTGGATGTGCTGATCCGGCGGCGCGAGCGCTGCTGCGTGCTGGGTGCGAATGGCGCGGGCAAATCCACCCTGCTCAAGCTGGTCACGGGTGCCACCGAGCCGGATGAGGGCAGCGTTGCCCTGGGTGGCAGCGTGAAGATGGCCTATTTCGCGCAGCACGCCATGGAATTGCTGGATGGCGAGCACAGCGTCTTCGAAGCGCTGGAAGAAGCCTTCCCCCGCGCGCCCCAGGGCTCGCTGCGCGCCCTGGCCGGCGGCTTCGGCTTTTCCGGCGATGACATCGAGAAGAAATGCCGCGTGCTGTCAGGCGGCGAGAAGGCCCGCCTCGTGATGGCGCGCATGCTGTATGACCCACCGAACTTCCTGGTGCTGGATGAGCCGACCAACCACCTGGACATCGCCACCAAGGAAATGCTGATCGCGGCGCTGGCGGAATATGAGGGCACCATGCTCTTCGTCTCGCATGACCGGCATTTCCTCGCCGCCCTCTCCAATCGCGTGCTGGAAGTAACGCCGGAGGGCATCCATGACTACGGCGGCGGCTATACCGAATATGTGGCGCGGACAGGCCAGGAAGCCCCCGGCCTGCATCGTGGCTGAGGTTCAGCCATTGGGCCGCAGGATCTGCCGCAGCACGGTGCCCTCGGAGAGCCGGTCGAAGCCTTCATTGATCTCGTCCAGGCTGACAAAGCCGCTCTTCAGCCGCTGCACCGGCAGCTTGCCGCGCCGGTAGAGGTTCAGCAGCAGCGGGATGTCCCGCTGCGGGACGCAGCTGCCCATGTAGCTGCCGCGGATGCTGCGCTCCTCGCTCACCAATGAGGCATGCAGGTAGGAGAATTTGGCCGCCACATTGGGCAGCCCGGCGCTGATCGTGCTGCCGCCGCGCGCAGTGATGGCATAGGCCAGTTCGAGTGCGGGAATCGTCCCCGCCGTCTCGATCACCGTATCCAGCCCGCCCGCCGTCGCCTCGCGCACCGCAGCCGCGCAATCGGCATTGCCGGCGAGGAAACAATCAGTGGCACCCCATTCGCGCGCGAGGTCGAGCTTGGCCTGGCTGGTATCCACCGCGATGATGCGCGAGGCGCCGGCCGCCACCGCCGCCAGCAGCGCATTCATGCCGACACCGCCAAGGCCCACCACCGCCACCTCCTCACCCGGGCGCAGCCGGGCCGTGTTGAAGATGGCGCCCGCGCCCGTCATCACCGCGCAGCCGAACAGGGCCGCATCCTCCAGAGGGATGTCCTTCTCGATCTTCACCAGGCTATCGCGCATGACGACCGCGAATTGCGCGAAGAGCGAGAGGCCGGAATTGTGGTTCACCACCTCGCCATTCAGCCGCTTGAGGCGCCGCGCGCCGGACATCAGCGTCCCCTTGGCGCGCGTGTCGAAGGAGGCGGCGCAGATATTCGGCCGGCCGCGCACGCAATAGCGGCAATCGCCGCAACTGGTGACGAACAGCGCCACGACATGGTCGCCCTCGGCCAGGCCCGTCACCCCCTCGCCGAGCGCGCGGACGATGCCGGCACCCTCATGGCCGATGATGATGGGGAGCGGCCGCGGGCGCTGGTTCTCGATGGTCGAAAGGTCGGAATGGCAGAGGCCGGCGGCGGCGATTTCGATCAGCACCTCGCCCGGGCCGGGCGGGGCCAGCTCCACCTCCTCGATGCTCATCGGGCGGGTTTCGGCATAGGGGCGTGGCAGGCCCTGGGCCTGGAGCACGGCGGCCTTCATGCGCATCTTCGTCTCCTCCGGTGTTGCCCCCAGGCTGGACGGCGCCCGCCCGCCTGTCCAGCATGGCGCAAAGCAGGGAAACGCCATGACCTACGAACTCTATGCCATCCGCTACGCCACCAATCCGCGCCGCGCCGCGCGGGACAATTTCATGGTCTCGCCCGGGGATGCGCATGACGGGCCGATGCCGATGGATTTCTTCGTCTGGGCTGCGGTGCGCGATGGCCAGGCGATCCTGATCGACAGCGGCGCCGACCAGGCGACCTGCACGGCGCGCGGCCATGATTTCCTGCGCTGCCCGACCGAGGGCCTCGCTGCCCTCGGCGTCGCGGCCGAGCAGGTGGTCGGCGTGATCTCCACGCATCTGCACTGGGACCACGCCGGCAATTTCGAGAAATTCCCGCGCGCCCGCTTCCACGCCCAGGCCTGCGAGATCGAGCACGCGGTCGGCCCCTGCATGTGCCGCCCTTTCCTGCGCCGCCCCTATGATGTGGAGCAGGTGGTCAGCTTCGTGCGCCTGGTGCATGGCCAGCGCGTCACCTTCCATGAGGGCGAGGGCGAAGTGGCGCCGGGCATCACCGTGCGCCATGTGGGTGGCCATGCGCCGGGCCTGCAGGTGGTGCGCGTGCACACGAAGCGCGGCTGGGTGGTGCTGGCTTCCGATGCCATGCATTTCTTCGAGAATGCCGAGACGGGCAATCCCTTTCCCGTCGTCGTCAATGTGAATGACTACCTCGCCGCCCAGGAACTGCTGCCGAGTCTGGGCGAGAGTGCCGCGCATGTCATTCCTGGCCATGACCCCAGGGTCATGGCGATGTATCCCGCCGTGGCGGAGGGCATCATCCGGCTGGATGTGCCCCCCACCGGGTGAGTTACCCCACCGGGTTGGTCAATTCGCCGAGCCCCTCGACCGCGATGCGCACCACATCGCCGGTCTTGAGCACCTGCGGCGGCACCATGGCATAGCCCACGCCCTCGGGCGTGCCGGTCATGATCACGTCCCCCGGGAGCAGGGTGAAGCCCTTGGAGAGGTGGTGCAGGATGTCCTTCACGTCGAAGATCATCTTGCTGGTGCGGCTGGACTGGCGCTCTTCGCCATTGATCCAGAGCTGGATGGCGAGGTCGCTGGCGTCCAGATCCTCGGCCGGAATGATCCAGGGGCCGAGCGGGCAGGACCCATCGAGCGACTTGCCCTTGAACCATTGCCCATAGCGGCGCTGCAGGTCACGCCCCGTCACATCATTGGCGATGGTCCAGCCGAAGACGTGGCTGAGCGCATCCTCCTTCTCGATATTGGCGCCCGGCTTGCCGATGATGAGCGTGAGCTCGGCCTCGTAATCGAGCCACTGGGTCACGCCGGTCGCGCCATGGTCGGGGATGGTGTCGCCCGGGGCGATGACCGTCTCGGGCGCCTTGGTGAAGAATTGCGGGAATTTCGGCAATTCCGAGTTGGTGATGCCGCGGGTGCGGTCGCCCTCGGCCACATGGTCCATATAGTTGCGGCCGACGCAGAAGATGTTGCGCGCCGGGCGGGGCAGGGGGGCGAGCAGCTTCACCTCGCTGAGCGAAAGCCGGGCTGCGGCCGGCGGGTTTGCAACCAGGGCGCGGATGGCGGCCACGGCCGGTGCCCCGGCCGCGATGATCGCGGCCATGTCAGGCTGGGGCAGGCCGGCGGCCAGCAGGTCCAGCACCTCCGAATCCCCGAGCATGGCGCCCGGCCGCGCGGCGGAGCCTTTGGAAAAAGTGATGAGTCGAAGGGCCATCTGGATTTCTTTCTTGGTCGAGATGACAGGGGAGGCCGAGAGAAAAGCTTTGACAAGCCCCCGAGAGTTGTGTTTCAAAATGCGCAACAACTCGCCTTTCTGCTACATAGACCTTGCAACCATCGCGTTCATTGCCGGCTTTGCGGGACCCTGACCTGGGGCCCAGGCGGAACCGGAGCGGACGGAACATCGCCGGCATCCCCCTGCCGGAAGACCAGCCTGCCCGACGATTTCCGGATCACCCCGGAACCCCCTGGCCGAGGACAGATGCTTTGACCCTGGTTGCCCCCCCCGCTTCCGATCGGCCCGGCCTGCCGCGGCGCGCCGCCCTGTTCAGCCTGCCCGCCCTGGCCTTGGTGCCGGGCATGGCCCGCGCCCGCGCCCCCAGCGACATGCAGCGGGCGGAATGGTTCGCCTTCCGGGAGCGCTTCGTGATGCCCGAGGGCCGCATCATTGATACCGGCAACCAGAATGTCTCCCACACCGAAGGCCAGGGCTGGGCGATGATGTCCGCCGTCCGCGCCGATGACCGGGAGAGTTTCGAGCGCATCCTGGCCTGGACGGTGACAACGCTGCGCCGCCCGCAGGACGAGCTGTTCGCCTGGCGCTTCCGCCCTGGCGCCAGCAACCCGGTGGATGACCTCAACAACGCGACGGATGGGGATTTGTTCATCGCCTGGGCGCTGCTTGAGGCCGGCGAACGCTGGGGCAACCGCGAATATACGGCCCAGGGCGTGGCCATGGGGCGGGACATTCTTCGGCTTTTGGTCCGCCGCGCCGGTCCCTACACGGTGCTGCTGCCCGGCGCGCGTGGCTTCGAGCGTGCGGACCACACGGTCATCAATCCGTCCTACTACGTCTTCCCGGCCATTCGCGCGCTGGCGCAGGCCGTGCCCGATCCGGCCTGGCTGCGCGTCGCGGCCGATGGCGTGGTGCTGATGCGCAGCGGCCGCTTTGGCCGTTGGGGCCTGCCGCCGGACTGGCTGGCGGTGCGCCGGGTGGATGGCCTGCTGACCCTGCCGGGCGATTGGGCGCCGCGCTTTTCCTATGACGCGGTGCGGGTGCCGCTCTACATGGCCTGGGTCGGCCTGGGGAATGAGCCCGGCCTGACCGGCCCGGCCGATTTCTGGAATGACCCGCGCCACCGGCACATGCCCGCCTGGGCGGATCTGACGACGAATTCCACCTCACCCTACGCAGCCTCCCCAGGGATCTCCGGCGTGGCCGCCCTGGCCACGGCCCGGCGGCAGGGTCCGGCGCCGCATCGGGGGAGCCGCCTTGCCCTGCCGGGAAGCTCGGTTCCGGCCATGCCGGACTACTACTCTGGCGCGCTGAGCCTTCTTTCCACTCTCGCAGCACGCGATTCTGGACTTATCTGAGGCAAACGTAAGCCGAATCAAGTTTGAGACGTCGGAAATAGGGTTTCCTGCGCAAGGCTTTGCAGGCATTCTCCGCCCGCATTTGACACAGGGGTTTGCGTTTTCGATGGGCCAAGAGCCAGACGTTGCGCGCGTGGCCGCTGCCATGAACACGCCAGGCTTGAAGTACCGCAGCTTCGGCAACCTGCCGGTTCGGACGGAAGCGCCGCGTGGCGACGCACTTCCGCTGGATCCGGAGGCGGTCCTGCGCGAGCTTCGCTCGGCCTCCGCCGCATCGCGCGCCGCTGCCGCCCAGGAGGCGGATGTCACGCTGACGGAGCTGCCTTCCGCCATGGCTCCGATCATGGCGGTGCCGCCCATCGAAGACACGATCACCTCGTTTTCCCCGCCGCCAGCCCCCCGTTTCCGCCCGGCCGCGCTGCCCGCCGCAGCCGCGCCGAGCATCCTGGCCGCGCCCGCAAGGCCGCTCCCGCCCTTGCCGCCCGTCATGGCCGCCTCGGCTGAGGCAGCGCCGGCCCCGCCGCCACCGCCCGTGATGTCCATGCCGGCCCCGCCGACCATGCGGGCGCCGCGGCTCGTTGAAGCCAAGATCATGGCCGCCCCGCCCGCCGCCGTGGTCGCGCCGCCTGTGCCGCCGCCGCCGCCGGCGCCGGTGCTGGCCGCCGCGCAAGCCACGATCATGGCGCCGCCGCCGCCGCCCCCTCCCGCCCCGGTTCTGGCGGCTGCGCCGGTTGCCGCCATGGCGCCGCCGCCCCCACCCCCTCCCGCGCCGGTCGTGGCGGCTGCACCGGTTTCCGTCGTGACCCCGCCGCCGCCGCCGCCTCCCGCGCCGGTTCTGGCGCCGCCGCCGCTCGCCGTCGTGACGCCGCCGCCCCCGCCGCCGCCCGCGCCGGTTCTGGCTGCGCCGCCCGTGGCTGTGATGGTTCCGCCGCCGGCGCCACCCGCAGCACCGGTCTTGGCCCCTCCGCCGGTCGCGGTCATGGTCCCGGCCGCGCCGCCGCCTGCCCCCCTTCCGAGCGCTGTTCCGCCGCCCGCTCCTCCGCCGCCCGTGGTCCAACCGATGGTCCAACCCATGCCGGCGCCGGCCATGGTCGCGGCTCCGCCTGCGCCGCCCGTCAGTGCGGCGGCAGCCCCTGCCGCAGCGCCAGCGGAGGATCCGGCGCTTTCGATTTTCGCCCAGCTGCCGGAGCCCGCCCCATCGGCAGCGCCCGCTTCCCCCGCTCCGTCGCTTGCGTCATTCGCCGGGGCGCCCGCTGCCCCATCGCAGTCGCCGCCCAGGGCAGCAACGGCGGCCCCGGCCATGGGCGGCATAGATTGGGCGGCGCTCTCCGCCGCGCCGGCGCCCTTGCCGCCCGGCATCCAGCACGCCGAACCTGCGCCCGTTGCCGCGCCGCCGCGCACCTTCCCGGCGTTTGCGCCGCCAGCGGCACCCATGCCGGCTCTGAGGGATGCACCCCCGGCCCGGCCTGGCCCGGATTTCACCATCTTCTCGTCGCTCGGCGCGCCGCGCGACGAGCCACCCCCCGTTCCGCCGCCGGCGGGCAGCACGCTCGGGCGGCTTCGCCATGTGATCAATCAGTCCGGCGAGGCTTTCCTGCCGCAGCCCCTCATGGGGCGCGGCGGGTCCGATCCGCAGAATGCAGGCCGTGACCCACGCCACGCCGGCGGGAACCTGCTGCCCGCAGCAGCCGTGACAGTTCCCCTGGGGGAGGTTATGCGTCTGATCGCGACGGGCGGCCCGCCCGCCGCATCCCCTTTTGACACGTTCCGCGCCGCCCTGCGGACGCCGTCACCCTTCTAGACTGCCGGAGGCTGCATGCCCCTCATTTGCTTCGCTTCCCCCAAGGGCGGTGTCGGCAAGACCACCCTGGCCGCCAATGTCGCCGATGCCATGCGCCGGCAGGGGCGGCGCGTCCTTGTCATGGATTTCGACCCGCAGAATACGTTGCGGCTGCATTTTGGCGTGCCGCTGAGCGACACCTCGGGCTTCATGACCGAATTGCCCAAGCGCCCGGATTGGCGGGAATTGGTGCGACAGACCTCATCGGGCGTGATGTTGCTGCCGCATGGTTCCATTGACATCCGCGGCGCACTCGGCCTGGCGCATGCGCTGGAGCGCGACCCTGAGCTGCTGGCGGCGCCGCTGCGCGGCATCCTGGCCGACCCGAACCTCCTGGTGATTGCGGATACCCCGCCGGGTGCGTCGCATTCGCTCAATATCCTGGCACCCATGTCGGCCATGGTCTGCGCCGTGCTGCTGGCCGATGCGACCAGCGCCGCGCTGGTGCCCGATATCGACAATGGCCGCTTCCTCGGCGCGGGCACCATGGCGGCGCTCTTCGCCGGGCGGCTGCGTGTGGTGCTGAACGGCGTCGACCCCAATACGCGCCTCTCCCGCGCGGCGGCCGAAACGGTGGCCCGGCATCTCGGGCCACGCCTGCTCGGGGCGATCTGTCGCGAGGAAATCGTGGCCGAGGCGCTCGCCGCGCAGCGCCTGGTGCTGGATATCGCACCAAACAGCCAGGCGGCCGAGGATCTGCGCGAAATCGCTCGGGGGATCGAGGCTGCGTTGCCCTCCGTGCCCGAGCCGTTCAACACCGGCTGGGGCGCCCGATGACAGAAATTGCTGCCCGCAAGGAGCGCCTCGCGCGCCTCCCCTTCATGCGCAACAAGTGGTTCGGCTTGTTCCTGACCTTGCTGGGGGCATCTCTCTCGCTCACCATCATCACCGTTCCGCTGGCCGCCGAGCAGCAGGTGGTCTTCGCGCTGGGCTGCCTGGCCCTGTTCCTGGTGTTCAACCGGTTGCAGGGGCGGACGATCACGCTGCTGCTGATCCTGCTCTCCCTCCTCGTCTCGCTGCGCTATATCTTCTGGCGCCTGAGCGAGACGCTGGATTTCAGCAGCTTCCTGCAGACCTTCCTCGGCGTCGGCCTTCTGCTGGCCGAGGGCTACGCCATCATCGCGCTCGTTCTCGCCTATTTCCAGACGCTGTGGCCGCTGGACCGCAAGCCGGCCCCGCTGCCCGCCAACCCGGATGAATGGCCGGCGGTGGACGTCTTCATCCCGAGCTACAATGAACCGCTCGACGTCGTGCGGCCGACGGTCTTTGCCGCCCTGGCGCTGGACTGGCCCTCGGACAAGCTGAACGTCTACCTGCTCGATGACGGCCGGCGCGAGGATTTCCGTCGCTTCGCCGAGGAGGTCGGCTGCCACTACATCATCCGGCCGGACAACAAGGGCGCCAAGGCGGGCAATATCAATCACGCGCTGGCGCAGACCAGCTCCGAATACATCGTGATTTTCGACTGCGACCACGTGGCCACGCGCGGCTTCCTGCAGCTCAGCCTGGGCTGGATGCTGCGCGACCAGGGCCTCGCCATGGTTCAGACGCCGCATTACTTCTACTCCCCCGATCCTTTCGAGCGGAACCTGGCCGCCGGCCAGCGTGTGCCGAATGAGGGGCTGCTCTTCTACGGGCTGATCCAGCAGGGCAATGACTTCTGGGGCGCCACCTTCTTCTGTGGCTCCTGTGCGGTGATCCGGCGCACGGCGCTGGAATCCGTGGGCGGCGTGCCGACCGAGACGGTGACGGAAGATTGCCACTGCTCGCTGCGCATGCAGAAGAAGGGCTGGCGCACCGCCTATCTGCGGGTGCCCCTGGCCGCCGGCCTCGCGACCGAGCGCCTCATGCTGCATATCGGCCAGCGGATGCGCTGGGGGCGTGGCATGATTCAGATCATGCGCATTGAAAACCCCTTGTTTTCGAAGGGTCTGAATATCGCGCAGCGGCTTTGCTACTTCAACGCGATGTTCCACTTCCTGTTTCCGCTGCCCCGCTTCGTGTTCCTGACCGCGCCTCTGGCCTTCCTGATCTTCGGTGAGAGCATCATCGCCGCCTCGCCACTGGCCATCGTGGCCTATGCGGGGCCGCATATCGTGCTGTCGGTCACCACCGCGTCGCGCATCCAGAAGACGGTGCGGCATTCCTTCTGGTCGGAAATCTACGAGACGGTGCTCACCGTCTATCTGCTCCCGGTCACGCTCTCGACGCTGCTGGACCCGAAGCGTGGCCGCTTCAACGTGACCGACAAGGGCGGCACGCTGCAGGAGGGCTATTTCGACCTTCGCGCCGTGGGCCCGAACATGTTCCTGGCCGCCGCCCTGCTGCTGGGCCTGTTGCTGGGCATCTACGGCCTGGCCGCCAATGCGCCACAGACCCTGGAGTTCCAGGCCTTCGCGCTCAACGTCATCTGGGCGACCTTCTGTCTCATCGCCGTGCTGGCGGGCCTCGCCGTGGGCCGGGAGCGGCGTCAGGTGCGTTCGCGCGCCCGCGTCTCGGCCGAGGTGGAGGCCGCCGTCCTGCTGGCCGATGGCCGGCGCATCGAGGGCATCTCCGAGGATCTTTCGCTGGGTGGTGCCGCGCTGCGCATCCCCGCCCCCGAAAGCTGGGGCGATGACAACCTCGTCATGGTCGAACTTGATGCCGGTTCACAGCGCGTGACGGTGCCTGCCGAGGTGTTGCGTTGGCAGGGAGATCGTCTCAATTTGCGCTTCCTGCCGCAGGACATGCAGGACGAGGGAAGTATTGTGATTGCTACCCTCTGCCGGGCCGATGCCTGGGTGGATTGGGACAGTATCCGCGTGGACCGTCCGCTGCGCTCGTTGAAGGAAGTGCTTGTGTCCATTGGTGGTCTTTTCGCAGGCGGCTCGCAGTTCAGTTTCCGGAAGCGGACACCGATGGGGCGTTCGATCCAGGTTCCCGACACCATGCCCGATCTCGAACCGGCCCGTGCCGGCGAGACGCCGGCGCAGCAGGCGGCCAAGCGTGCCGGCATCGTGCGTCCCTCCGTGCCGGCGGCCGTGGCCCTGGCGCTGCTGCTGACACCCGCGGCAGCCTGGAGCCAGTCACGCGGCACGGCGCCCTTGCCGCCGACACTCTCGCCGCCGCCCGCGCTCTCGGCGCCGCCATCCGCGCAGCCGGCGCTTTCGCCCTTCTCGCCGCCGCCCGCGCTCTCGCCGCCGCCGAGCCTCTCGCCTGCCCCGGCCCTGCCGCCCATCCTGGGCAGCGCGCCCATGGCACCTGCCCCCGGTGACACGACCGGCAGTCTCGCCGGCAATCCGCTGCTGCAAACGCAGGGCCAGGATGCGCCGGGCACCCGCACCGAGACGCGCACGCTGCGCCAGCTGGGCCTGCGCGGCCCGATGCAGATGCGCGGCGTGTCCGACCTTCAGGGCCTGCTCTTTGGTGTGCGCGGTGATGAGGTCGTCACCTCGGCGCGGCTGACCTTGCAGGGCGCAACCTCCCCCGCGCTGATCCCGGAACTCAGCCAGATCGCCTTCACGCTGAACGAGCAGTTCATCGGCACGGTGCAGCCGGACCGCACGCGCCCGGCTTTCGGGCCGCTGGAATTCCCGATCAACCCGTTCTTCTTCGCGGATGTGAACCGGTTGAATTTCCGCTTCACCGGCCGCTACGCCATCGAGTGCAACGACCCGCTCTCCGGCCTGCTCTGGAGCACCATCTCCGACAATTCGACGGTGTCGCTCCGCCTCGAACGCCTGCCCATCACGCGGGACCTCGCCCGCCTGCCGGAGCCTTTCTTTGACCCGCGCCTGCTGCGCGAGCCGCTGGTGCTGCCCTTCATCATGCCGGATGTGCCGAGCAATGACGCGCTGCGGGCGGCGGCCATCGTCTCTTCCTGGTTCGCGGTGCAGGCGGATTACCGGGGTTCGACCTTCCCGGTCGGCAATCTGATTCCGCCGCGTGGCAATGCCGTCGTGATCTCGGCCGGAATCGACAGCATCCCCGGGCTGATCATGCCCCGGCTCGAAGGCCCGACGCTGGCCATCCTGCCCAATCCGAATGACCCCTTGGGCCTGTTGCTCGTCATCGCCGGGCGCAATGGCCAGGAAGCGGTGGCCGCCGCCACGGCACTGGGCGTGGGGCGTGAGGCGCTGAGCGGCGAATTGGCGACCATCCAGGCGCAGGACATCCCGCCCCGCCAGGCCTATGACGCGCCCCGTTGGGTGCGGGTGGACCGTCCGCTGCGCTTCGGCGAGATCATGGACCCGTCGGAACTCCAGGCCTTCGGCTATGTCCCCGGCCCGATCGCCGTGCCCTTCCGCACCGCGCCCGATCTCTACACCGCCCGCGACCGCTCGCTTTCGGCGCTGGTGCGCTTCCGCGCGCCGCCGGGGCCGATCATGGATGTCGCCGTCTCGCGCGTGGATATTGCGCTGAACGATATCTACCTGCGCTCCGCGCCGCTGCGCCAGGCCGAGCTGACCTGGCCCTTCAGCTGGATCCAGCGGCAGATCTCATCGAGTGAAACCGAAGAGGTGCAGATCGGCCTGCCGAGCTACATGCTGTTCGGCCAGAACGAACTGCAACTGCGCTTCGACATGCGCCCGCTGCATCGCGGCGATTGCATCGCGGTGCCGGGCGATATCCGCGCCTCGGTGGACCCGGACAGCACGATTGACCTGACCGGCGCGCATCGTTTCACCACCCTGCCGAATCTGGCTTTCTTCACCTCCTCGGGCTTTCCCTTCACCAAATTCGCCGATCTCTCGCAGACGGCGGTGGTGCTGCCCGAGCGGCCGTCTCAGGCGGAGCTGGAATCCTTCCTCACGGTGCTCGGCCGCGTCGCGGCGCTGGTGGGCTATCCGCCGGTGAACCTCCAGGTCGTGCGGCCGGATGCCCTGCAAAGCGTGGCCGACAAGGACCTCCTGGTGATCGGCACGTTGGGCCGCCAGCCGGCGCTGCAGACCCTGCTGACCCAGGGCCCGCTGCAGCTGGAAGGCAACCGCCTCACCGTGCGCCTGAACGACGTGTTCGGCGATTTCCGCAACTTGTTCGGTGGTGAGCGGCGCGGCGAGCTGGAGCGTGTCTCGGCGCTGCTGGCAGCACCAGGCGAGTCGCTTGGCGCCTTGATCGGCTTTGAAAGCCCGCTGCGTTCCGGCCGTTCGGTGGTGGCGCTGACCGGATCGAGCCCGGCCGGCATGGAGGCGATGGTGACCGCGCTGCGGGACCCCGAGCAGGTGCCGCGCGTACAGGGCGATACCGCCATCCTGAGCGGCGGCCGCGTCCAGGCCTTCCGGGTGAATTCCACCTATCAGGTCGGCAGCCTGCCGCCCTGGCTCTGGCCGGAATTCTACATGAAGGACAATCCCTATGTCCTGCTGGGCATCCTGCTGGTGGTGTTGCTGCTGATCCCGGCGCCGATTTATTGGGTGCTGCGCCGCCGCGCCGCGCAACGCCTGCGGGAGCGCTCGGTTTGAGGCGAAGTGCGATGGAAATGGGTATTGTGCGTGATGTGCTGGGTGAAACTGCCATGAATCATCATCGTCCTCATGTCGTGACGCGCCGTGCTGCCCTGGCGGTGCCGTTCCTGGCCGGGATGGCGGCGCCTGCCGCCGCCCAGCAGCCGACCCTGGTCGAAATCGGCACCAATGGCTGGCTCTTTCCCGTCTGGGACCGTGTCAGCCGCGTGGACATGGCCGCGCTGCGGGCTTCCATCCGGACCGTGACCGAGGCGATCACGGTGCTGCGCAATGCCCGCATCGAGGTCGCGATCTGCCTGATCCCCTCCAAGAAGCGGCTGATGCGCCAATTCCTGCCAGCCGGCACGCAGATCCTGCCCGAGGCGGCGCAGCGCTACAGCCTGACCATCGCCGAGGCGGCGCGCGCAGGTGCGGTCGCCCCGGACCTGGATGCGACGTTTCGCGCGCAATTGCAGCGTGAGCCCGGCCGCAACCTGTTCTTCAAGACGGATACCCATTGGACGCCCATGGGCGCCGAATTGGCGGGTGTTGAGATGGCGCGGCAGATGCGCGCGCAGATGCAGCTGCCGCCCAGCCCGCGCCCCGGCACCCGCCTCGGAGATCTGCGCCCCATGGTGCTGGCCGCCGGCGATCTGACGCAGCATATCGCGCCGGCCCAGCGTGCCTCCTACCCGCCGGAGGAATCGCTGATCCGGCAGATTCTCCCGCCCGAGGGGGCGGCGGCGCTGATCGAGGATGACAGCTACGATACGGTGGTGGTCGGCACCAGCAACATGCAGCCGCGCTTCGGCTTCCAGCCGGTGCTGTCGAACCAGCTGGTCCGGCCCGTCGGCCTGTTCTGGCGGCCGAATAATGTGGGCACCTATGCGGTGCTGCTGGAATATCTTCGCAGTGACGCCTTCAAGCGGCAGCGGCCGCGCGCTCTGGTCTGGAACCATCTGGAGCAGGACATGATGAACGCCACCAACAACAACTCCTGGGGAAGCTACGCCATGCCGCCGGCCGAATTCATCACCCAGCTCCGCCGGGCCGTCGCGTGATGCGCGGCCTTCTTGCAGGATTGATCCTGGCCGGCCAGGTCTTCGCGGGGGCCGCCGCCTGGGCACAGGGCCAGGTCTATGACCCGGTGCCGCCGCGCGGTTCGGCCTATGTGCGGCTGGTGAACGCCCTGCCGGGCGAGGTGACGGCCCGGCCCGATTTCCTGCCCCAGCAAAGGCTGGGCGTGGCGCCGGCGCAGCGCGTCATGGCCTTCACGACGGTCGAGAACGTGGCCAATCGCCAGCTCCGCCTGGAATTCCAGGAGGGCACGCGCCGCGGCCAGGCGACGTTGCGGGTGGAGCCCGGCAGCTTCGTGACCGTGCTGCTGCACGCCGCCGCCAATGGCAGCCTGCTGGCGACGCCGGTGGTGGACGCGCCGGATTTCAATCGCGCCCGCGCCCGGCTCGCCTTCTACAACACGATGGCGGATTGCCCGGCCGCGACGCTCTCCATCCATCCCGCCGGCCCCGCCGTCTTCGAGGGCGTTCCCAGCCTCGCGACGCGGGCACGCAGCGTGAACCCGGTCGCCGCCGAAATTCGCGCCCAGTGCGGGGACCGCGCCAGCGCTCCCTTCGCCCTGGAGGGGCTTGAGGCGGGCGGCATGTACAGCATCTGGATGATCAGCGGCGCGCCGGCGCCCACGGCCTTCCTCACCCGTGATACGACCGCAGTCTGGCGGCCATGATGGATATGTTCGGATGTTGACGGCGAAGCAGCGGATCAGACGCCACAGGCGGCCGCAGGACGGCGCAACGGTGGCCCTTGCCCTCATGCTGGGCGGGCTGCCCGCCGCTGCCCAGCAGCCGCCGGTTCTCTCGCCGCCGCCGCCGCTCTCTCCGCCACCTTCGCTGTCTTCGCCGCCGGTTCTCTCGCCGGCGCCCGTGCTTTCGCCCGCTCCTGCGCTTTCGCCGGCCCCCGCTCTTTCGCCGGCTCCGGCCCTTTCGCCGAGCCCTGCGCTCAGCCCCGCGAGCGCGCCGTCTTCCGGCTTGCCGCCCGCCCTTGCCCCGGCGCCCTCGATGGAGCCGCGCGCGGCCGGTGCGGGGGCTGATGCCCGCATCTCCGGCGGCGCCGCCACGGCGAATCTGCTGGAGCAGGCCGCCTTCTGGCAGCAGCAGGGCCAGCCGGAACGCGCCCTGACCACCCTCGATCGCCTCCTCGTGGTCGAGCCCAACAACATCGAAGCCCTGGCCAGCGCGGTGGAAGTCGCCTCGGTGAGCAACCAGCCCGAGGCTGCGCAGCGCTATCTGAACCGCTTGCGCCGCCTGGCGCCGAACGACCCCAGGCTCGCCCGCGGCGACGAATTGCTGCGCCTGATGAACGACAATTCGGAGGTGCTCAGCGCAGCCCGGCGCTTGTCGGGCAGCGGCCGCGCCGAGGAAGGCCTCGCGCGCTACCGCCAGCTGTTCCGCAACGGCGCCGTGCCCTTGGCACTGGCGCCTGAGTACTATCAGGTCCTCGCGGGTTCCTCGGAAGCGGGTTATCGCGAAGCGGTGCAGCAGCTTGGCCGGTTGGTCGCGGCCTCGCCGAGCGAGGCGAGTCTTGCGCTGACCTATGGCCAGATCCTGACCTACCGGGAGGAAACCCGCTCCGAGGGCGTGGACCGGCTGCAGCAATTGTTCAACCGCCGCGGCTCACGGGAACCCGCCCGGCTGGCCTGGCGCCAGGCGCTGCTCTGGCTGGGTGACGAGCCGGAGACGGCGGCGCGCATCCGCGCCTATCTGGCCGTGAACCCGAGCGACCCGGAGCTGGAAGCCAAGCTCCGCTCCTCGCAGGTGAGCATTTCGCCCGGCGCTTCGGCGCGCATCTTCGGCTGGGACGCCATCGAGGCGCGGCGCTACGGCGACGCCGAGCGCCAGTTCAACGAAGCGCTCTCGGTGGACCCCAATGATACCGAGGCCGTGATCGGCCTCGCGGTGCTGCGCCGCAGCCAGAACCGCATGGCCGAGGCCGGGCAATTGCTGGCGCGCGCCAATGCGCTCTCCCCCGACCGGGCCGAGGAATTCACCCGTGCCTTGGGGGATCTGACCCCCTGGGCCACGGGCGGCGCCGGTGGGCGCGGTGGCGGTGGTGGCGGCTTCCAGGGCCCCAGCGTGCTGGCCTGGCGCGCGCTGGAGCGCGGCGACATTGACCGTGCCGATTCACTGGCGCGGCGCGGCCTCAGCGCGCGCGGCCAGGAGCGGATCGATAGCGAGCTGATCCTCGGCCAGATCGCCATCCTGCGGCGGGATTTCGTGGCCGCCGAGATGCGCTTCCGCAACGCCCTCACGCTGCGTCCGCGCCAGCGGGATGCGCTGAACGGGCTGTATCTGGCGCTGATCGGCCAGGAACGCATCGCCGAAGCCGAGGCCTTCCAGCGCGAGATGGGCCTGCCGCCCAATCGTGACGCGCTGGCCGCGCGCGCCTTCACCCTGCGGGACCGCGCGGCGCTGAGCAACAATCCCGAGCAGTCCCTGGCCCTGCTGCGGCAGGCCATGGCGCTCGCGCCCGGCAATCCCTGGATCATGATTGACGCGATCCGCAAGCTGCGCAGCCTCGGCCAGGATCAGGAAGCGCGGGAACTCCAGGCGCGGCTCGAACAGGATACCAGCGCCGACGGCTCGACCGCAGCGGCCCTGGCGGCCCTGGATGAGGAGCGTTTCGGCGCCGTGGTGGCCCTGCTGGAGCGCGTGCCCGTGCGCGTCCGCAACGCCGATACCAATCGCCTGCTGACGGCCAGCCGGCGCGAGTTCGAAATCCGCCAGATTGAGCTGCAGGTGCGTGAGGGCCGCCCCGGCGCGGCCGATGCGCTGCTGGCCGGCGCTGGCCGGCGCGACCCCTCCTTCACGGTGGGGCCGGCCACGGTGCGGGCCTTTGGCCGGTTGAATGATCCGCTGCGGGCCGGCATGGCCGCCCGCGCCGCCCTGGCCGCCAACCCCAATACCAGCGCCGCCGACCGGATCGCGCTGGCATCGGCGCTGCTGGACGCCAATCGGCTGGAGGATGCGACGGCCCTTGCCACGCCGCTGCTGGCCGATCGCAACCTGCCGGCGGAAACCCGCCGCGAATTGGCGGCCGTCATGGAAGGCGGCGCCGTGCAGCAGGCCGATGCGCTGGCGCTGCGCCGCGCGCCGGAACAGGGCTACCAGGTCCTCGCCCCGGCGCTGGCTGCGGCCCCGAACAGCGTGCCGCTGAACATGGCGCTGGTGCGCCTCTACGTCGCCACCAACCGCACGGCCGAGGCGCGGCAATTGGTGGATGCCGTGCTGGAGCGCGATCCGCGCAACCTCGCGGCCCGGCTGGCCAAGGTGGATCTGGCCCTGGCCGAGAACCGCCCGCGTGAGGCGGATGCGCTGATCACCGAGACCGCCTTCCTCTACCCCGGCGAAATCCAGGTGACCTTGGCCGAGGCGCGCGTCGCCCGGGCCCGCAGCGATTTCGTGCGCAGCCTGCGCCTGGTGGAATCGGCCGGTGCCCGCCGCCTGGAGCATCTGCGCGCCAGCGGCCAGCTGGCCGAAGCCAGCCTGACGCAGCAAGCCCTGAACCCGACGCGCGGCGGGCCGGGCCCGCCGCAGCTGCATGATCCACTGACGGCGCAGATCGCCCAGGAGCTGATCCGCGCGCGCGATGAAGCCGCGACCTGGCTGCAGACCGGCGCCTATATCGGCTACCGCAGCGGCGATGCCGGGCTGTCGCGGCTGACCAACATCACCGCCCCCACCGAAGTCAGCACGCCGATGCGCGGCGGCGTGGGCGGGCGCGTTGTCGTGGGGCTGGATGCGGTGTCCCTCAATACGGGCAATATGAGTTCCAACAGCCAGGTGGGCCGCCTCTTTGCCCAGAACGCGCTGACCACGCCGGATAATTACCGCCAGCCGCGCGAATCCATCGAGGGCCTGGCGCTGCGCGCCGCCTATCTGCGCCCCAATATGCGCGCCGATATCGGAACGACCCCGCTGGGCTTCGCCCGCACCAATGTGGTGGGCGGCGCCGAGGTGGTGCCCCGCATCAACGAACAGCTGCGCATGCGCCTGACGATGGAGCGGCGGGCCGTGACGGACAGCCTGCTCTCCTATGCCGGGCAGCGTGATTCGGCCGTGACGTCGCGCTGGGGCGGCGTGATCCGGACGGGCGGGCGCTTCCAGCTGGAATGGGCGCCGTCGGATCGCTTTGGCACCTATGCGGGCGCGGGCTACAACACCTATCGCGGTGACAATGTCCTTGCGAATAACCGCGTGGATGCCGGCATCGGCGCCTATTACGCCGTCATGCGCCAGCAGAACCAGCAGCTGACCATGGGCGTGGACCTGCGGTATTTCGGCTTCGACAAGAATCTGAGCGGCTTCACCTTTGGCCAGGGCGGCTATTTCAGCCCGCAGCAAAACATCGTCGCCTCGCTCCAGGCGGAATACATCGCGCGGTGGGGGGATTGGTCGCTGCGGACGGTGGGTGCGGTCGGCTACCAGAACTACCGGACATCCTCCTCGCCGCTCTTCCCGACGAATTCTGCCCTGCAGTCGCAGCTGGTGGCCTCCACCAATGGCGATCCGGGGATCTCCACCACCAATCCGGCCACGCGCAGCAGCGGCATCACAGGGTCGATCTTCGGCAATCTGGAATATGCGGTGACGCCGAATATTCGCCTTGGCGTCGCTGGCCGGTGGGAGAGGGTCGGGGATTACGAGGATACGGTCGGCCTCTTCTACCTCCGCTGGCGCCTGGATCGCCCGCGTGAGGATCTGCTGCCGCTCTATGCCGGCGCCGCCGCACCGACGCTCAACGTGAATGACCCGATGCAGTCGAGCTTCGGGGCCGGGCGGCCGGAATGGGTTGGCCTGCCCTCCGGCGCCTCGCGCCCGACCTGGTGAGATGATCCGGCGCGCGCGGCAGCTTCGCGTCGCCGGGGCATGCCGCGAGGCCGCACGCACGGGCCGCACAGCTGCCTTATGCGGGCCTTGGGAATCGGTGAAGATGCACGACGATCACGGCGCGCCGGACCGAGCAGCGGCAAGCCCTTGCGCAGCGGACCGAGCCTAGCCATGCGGCGATTTCTGCTGGCGTTGCTACTTCTGGCCTTCGCCGCGGCACCCGCGCTTGCCGCCTGCCCGAGCCCGCCGCCCGGCCGCCCCCTCCCGCGGGAGGCGACGCCGGATGCACCGAACTGGGCCGAATGGCGCGGCCTGGTGGACCGCCTGACGGCGCGGCTGCGCAGCACGGATGTCTCCCGCACGCAGATCGTCTTCATCGGCGACTCCATCACGCAGGACTGGCAGCCCAACCTGTTTGAGCAATTCTACGGGCATCGCGGGGCGCTGAATCTTGGCATTTCCGGGGATACGACGCAGGGGATGCTGTGGCGGCTGGAGAATGGCCATTGGCCGGCCCGGCTGCAGCCCGCCGCGATCGTGCTGCTGATCGGCACCAACAATATCGGGCTGGGCAACCGCCCGGAGGATGTGGCGGTCGGCATCGGGCAGATCGTCGCGCGGCTGCAACGCCTCGCGCCCCAGGCCAGGATCGTGCTGGTGGGCATCCTGCCACGCGGCATCTACGCGACGGATCCGATCCGCCAGCCCATCGCCCGGGTGAACCAGATGATCGCCGCCTGCGGTGACAACCAGCGTGTGCTGTACAGCGAGCCCGGGCAATTGATGCTGGATGGGCAGGGCGTGTTTCACAGCTGGCTCGCGCGGGATTGGCTGCATCCGACACTGGTGGGGTATGCCATCCTCTCCACCGCCATCGAGGGGCATTTGCGGCTGGCCCTGCAGCGGTAGGGCTGCCCAGACCAGCCGTATGGGCCGCCGCCGGGCCCGGAGCCTCATGCGTTCAGACGGTTGAAGCCATTCGGGAAACCAGAGGTTGGCGCTGGCCCAGGGCGCCCTTGCGAAGGGACCGGGCTTCAGCGGGCCGGCGCATCGCCAGGTGATGGCGGGCCCGGCTGGAGCCAGCGGTCCAGCTCCCGCCAATCGGGCAGGGTCGCGTCACTGACCCGCCCGCCGCGCAGCACCACGCGGTCCGATTGCGGGCGGGAGAGCAGCTCCGTCATGTGGCGCGCGGAAAACAGCACCAGATCGGCCGGGGCGCCGACGCTGAGTCGGCCCGCCGCCAGCCCCATGGCGGCGGCGGGCTCGGCCGTCACGGCGCGCGGCCAGGCGCCGAAGGGGTGATCGAGATGGAGGATGCGCGTGGCTTCGCGATACACCTCCAGCATGTCGAGATCGCCATAGGCGTGGAAGCCGTCCCGCGTGTTGTCCGAGGCGAAGGAGACGGGGATGCCTGCCGCGCGCATCTCCTGCACCAGGGTGACGCCGCGCCAGCGCGGCGTGCGGCCCGGCACGCGGTCCTGCAGATACATGTTGCACATGGGCAGGACCACGACGCGCATCCTGGCCTCGGCCATCAGGGCCAGGGTTTCGCGCTGATGCGCCTCGGGCTGGAGGGTGAGGACGCAGCAATGCCCCACCTGAATCTGGCCGCGGAAGCGCCGGCGCAGCGCCGTGGCGGCGATTTCGCGCAGGGCGCGCGCGCCCGTCTCGCCGCTTTCATCCACATGCAGGTCGAGGTCGAGGCCGCGCGCTTCGGCCAGGGCGAAGACATGGTCCAGCATGGGCTGGAAATCGGCGGGCAGGGGGGCGGCGAAATCCCCACCGAGGCGCGTGACCATGCCGAGCACGCCGCCTGATCGGGCCACCAGATCGGCCAGCGCCGCGCCCTCCTCGCCAACGAGACACTCCATCGGCGCGATGGAGCAGAGTTGCAGCGTGATGCGCCCGGCCCAGGCCTCCCGCAGGCGGGCAAATAGCGGCCAGCTCATCCGCGCGAGCGGCACTTCGCTGTCCAGATGGGTGCGGATGGCGGTGGTGCCGTGGGCGAAGGCGGAGCGCAGGGCGAAATCGGCGCGGGCTTCCATCTCGGCTTCGGCCCAATGGGCTGTGCTGTCGGCCATGACGGAGCTGACGGCGCCGGCGAAATCGCCATTGGGGTTGGGCGCGCGCTGCCAGATATGCCCCTTGTCCAGGTGGGTGTGGGCATCCACGAAGGCGGGCCAGGCCTGACCGCCCTCGAGGCTGGGCGCTTCGGGCGGTGCGGTGCCGAGGGGTGCCAGGCCAGCGATGCGCCCGTCCTCGACCTTCAGGTCAAATCGTGTGAGCCCCTCATGGTCCACCGGCCCCTGCGGCGCATCGAGCAGGCAGGCGGCCCCGCGCGCATCACGCAGCCAAAAGCTCGCCCCCTCCGGCCGCGGAATCAAAGCGGATTGCAAAGGACGTGTCCTTTGCCGGGGTCCAAGGGGCGGCGCCCCTTGCGCGATTGCTTGTCCAAGGGGCGGAGTCCCTTACTTGCTCTCCTCATGCCACCTCCGCAGCAGCAGATGCGAGATGAGCGACAGCGCCAGAAAGATGAGAATCCCAAACCCCGAAACCAGCAACAGTGCGGCAAACATGCGCGGAATTTGCAGCTGATACCCCGTCTCCAGGATGCGCGAGGCAAGCCCCGAGGAGGAGCCGCCCGTGCCCGCCACGAATTCCGCGACGATGGCGCCGATCAGCGAAAGCCCGCCCGAGATGCGGAGCCCCGCGAGGAAATAGGGCAGCGCCGTCGGCAGTTGCAGCCGCGTCAGCACCTGCCAGCGGCTGGCGCGATACAGCCGAAACAGGTCCCGCAGATTGGGGTCCACGCTGTTCAGCCCGGTGGTGGTGTTGGAGAGGATGGGGAAGAAGGCGACGATCCAGGCGCAGATCAGCAGCGCCAGCCAGAGATTATCCGCCCAGATGATGATCAGCGGCGCGATGGCGACGATGGGCGTCACCTGCAGGATCACCGCATAGGGGTAGAGCGACATCTCGATCACGCGCGATTGCGCGAAGAGGATGGCCAGCGCCAAGCCCAGGGTGGCCGCGACGAAGAGCGCCGCGAAGGTGATCTGCGCCGTGATGACCAGCGAGGGCAGCAGCGAGGTCCAGTCCCGCACCAGGGTCTGCGCAATGAGCCAGGGGCCTGGCAGCACATAGGGCGGGATGCCGCGGGCCTGCACCAGCCATTCCCAGCCCAGCAGGAACAGCACGCCCACCAGGCTGGGGGCGGCGATGCGCAGCGCCTGGTTCATGCGGCCATGGCGGCGGTGAGCGCGTGGGAGACGGCGCGGCAATGCGCGGCATAGATGTCGGAAGTTCGGAATTCCGGCGTGACGCGGTCCTCGGGCGGAATGCGTAATTCCTCGGTGATGCGGCCCGGGCGCGGCGACATGACGATAATACGCTCGGCGAGGAACACGCTCTCGAAGGTGGAGTGGGTGACGAAAATCGCCGTGAAGCGCTCATCCTGCCAGAGGCGTAGAAGGTCTTCGTTCAAGCGGTGGCGCGTGATTTCATCGAGGGCGGCGAAGGGCTCATCCATCAGCAGCAGGCGTGGCCTGGTCACCAGGGCGCGGGCGATGGAGACGCGCATCTTCATGCCGCCCGAGAGCATGCGCGGATAGGCGGCTTCGAAGCCGGTGAGGTCCACGCGGGCCAGGGATTCGCGGGCGCGGCGCTCGGCTTCGGCGCGCGGGATGCCGGCGAGTTCCAGCGGCAAGGCCACATTGCGCAAGGCGCTGGCCCAGGGCATCAGCGTGGGCTCCTGGAACACGAAGCCGAGTTGGCCCGTCACATCGGCCTGCCAGGCGAGGCGCCCGGCGCTGGGCTCGATCAGCCCCGCGATCATCCGCAGCAAGGTGGATTTGCCGCAGCCTGACGGGCCGAGGAGAGCCAGGAAATCGCCCTGCGCGATGTCGAGGTGGAGATCCTCGACCGCCGTCACACCGGATGGGAACCGCTTGCCGACGCCATCCAATCGCAACAGGGAAGCGCCTTGGGCCGCGCGGTTCATGCCAGATCCTGATGGGGGCGGCTGTTTGGAGTGAAGCGGCCTCCGGCGGCTGGGGCCGCGGGCCCCAGACCCCTTTCGTTGGTCAAACTCATGAAATGCAGAGAGAAAACAGATGGGGTCTGGGGCCCGCGGCCCCAGCCGCCGGAGGCCCTTCTGCCCGATTGTCACCAGCCCCGCGCCAGTGATCCTCCCGAACACCGCGGATCACGCCCTGGCTCCCCCCGGACGGGGTCAGAGTCCCACCCGCTTGTTCACGAAGCGCAGGTCATAGCCACGCTTGAATTCCAGCCCGGCCGGGTAGATCCCGGCATCGCGCATGGCGTTGTAGAAGCGCTCCCACCGCGCATCGGTCATCGCACCGACGCCCATGGTGTTGGCATCGCCCGAGATGACGATCCCCTGCTCGTTCATCACGCGGATGGCATAGGCGATGCGCTCCTCATTCATCTCGGGATTGTCGCGGATGATGAGGCGGTTGGCGGCGGCGATGTCCTGGCCGCGCATGTATTGCGTCCAGCCCTCGGCGCTCGCGTTGATGAAGCGCTGCACCACATCGGGGCGGGCTTCCATCTGGCTGCGCATGATGTCCACCGTGGTCTGGTAATTCTCATAGCCGGCATCGGCGATGAGGAAGACCTTGGGGCGCGCGCCGGCCTGGATGGCGGATAACGGCTCGGAGGAGAGAAACCCCTGCTGGATGGCCATGCGGTCCACCAGCCAGGGCTGGATGTTGAAGGTGTAGGGGCGCACCTGCTCATCCGTGAAGCCGAAGCGCGCCTTGAGGAAAGGCCAATAGGTGACCCGCCCGCCGGAGCCGACCAGGATGGGCTTGCCGCGCATATCCTCGAAGCTGTTGATGCCATTGCCCTCATGCGTCATCAGGACCTGCGGGTCCTTTTGCATCATGGCGGCGATGGTCAGGGCCGGTACGCTCTCACGTACATAGGTCAGCGCCTGGAAGCCGTTGGACATGATCATGTCCACACGGCCGGCCACCATCAGCCGCACGGGGTCGAGGTTGGGGCCGCCCTGGCGGAGGTCCACCTCCAGCCCGGCGCGGCGATACAGCCCGGCGGCGACGGCCTGGTAGTAGCCGCCATGCTCGGCCTGGGCGCGCCAGTTTGTGTGGAAGGAGACGCGGTCCAGGCTCTGCGGGACCGCGATGCGCGCGCCGGGCACGGCGGCCAGCGCAAAGGCGGCGCCACCGCCCAGCAGGGCGCGGCGTTGGATGCGGTAACGGGTGCGCATGGCGATCTCCTTCTGGCTGCCGCGATTATGTGATGGGTGCAGGGGAAATCGCCAGAGAGACTTGCCGGAATTGCATCTGGCGTGCCGGACCGCGAGGCCCCAGCCTCGGCCGATGACGGGAAACATGATCTTCGCCGGGGTGGCGGGACTGGCGCTGGGGCTGCATCTGGCCGCGCTGGGATGGCGGCGGGCCATGCCCGGGCTGAATGCCACCTGCGCCGCGCTCATCCTGGGCCATCTGGCGTCCCGCCTGCCGCATATCCTGGCCCCGCCAGCCGATGCCCTGCTGCTGGGCGTGATGGGCTTCGAGGCCATGGTGATCCTGGCCGCCTTCCTGGCCCTGCGGGGCCTGGCCTGGGCGCGGCGGCTCTCCTGGCTGGGGTTTGGGCTGCATGCGCTGGCCAGCCTGGCCGGGCTGGTGGTGGCGCTGGGCTTCAGGCTGGACCGGCTGTTCTGACCGGCGCCACGGGGCTGCGCCGCGCCGGGCGCCGATGCGCAGCCCTGGTGTGTGGGCCATCATCCCTGCCCCGGCCAGCATCGGGACGGCTCAAGGGACCGGGCGAAGGCGCGGCCGGGCCCCGCGCCCCCTCAGGCCCGCGGCGTCTCGCGCAGCATGTTGATGATGCCCGAGAAATCGCTCGCGGCCCCACCTTCCGCCGCGAAGCGCTCATACAGCGCCAGCGCCGCCGCGCCGAGCGGCGTGGCAGCCCCCGCCGCCTCGGCCGCCTGTTGCGAGAGGCCGAGATCCTTCAGCATCAGCGCCGTCGCGAAGCCTGGCTTGTAGCCCCGATTGGCCGGGCTGCCCGGCACCGGCCCGGGCACCGGGCAATAGGTCGTGACGGACCAGCACTGGCCGGAGGATTTGCTCGCCACCTCGAACAGCGCCTCGTGACTGAGGCCGAGCTTCTCGGCCAGGGTGAAGGCCTCGCTCGTGCCGATCATCGAGATCGCCAGCAGCATGTTGTTGCAGAGCTTGGCCGCCTGGCCGGCACCCGCCGCGCCGCAATGGACGATGGTGCGGCCCATCTGCTCCAGCATGGGCCTGGCCTTGGCGAAGCTGGCCGCATCACCGCCCACCATGAAGGTGAGCGTCCCCGCCTCCGCCCCCATGGTCCCGCCGGAGACGGGCGCATCCAGCATGGGGCGGCCCTCCGCGACCGCGCGGGCGGTCTGCACATCAATGGTGGAGCAATCCACCAGCACGGCATGCGCCTCGGCCGCTGGCGCCATTTCCGCCCAGGCGGCGCGGACATGGGCGGCGGCGGGCAGCATGGTGATGACCAGATCAGCGCCGCGCGCGGCGTCGGCGGCGGATTGCGCGCGGTGGATGCCGCCTTCGGCCGCCGCATCCATGGCGGCCGCGCTGAGATCATAGCCGCGCACCTCATGGCCGGCGCGGGCCAGGTTGCGCGCCATGGGCAGGCCCATATTGCCGAGACCGACGAAACCGATGCGTGCCATGACCATCTCCTCCTGTTTCGCAGAAGCTAGCAGGCTGCTGGAAAACCCTACAGATCACATCGAGGGGCCAGCCCCTGAGCACCCCGACAGGGTGAAAACCTGCGTGGTTTTCACAGTTTCCTGCACCTGTATTGAAATACTGATTTCAAATGACAATCGAAGATCCAAGAAACTGAGTTTCTTGGTGGGAGAGCGCGAGAGGGCAAAGCCCTCTCGCTTCCTGGCCCTTTTTCAGCAGCCTGCCAGAGCCATATGGCCGCGGGCGAAATCGCCCAGGGCCCGGTCACGCGCAGCCGCCAGCCAGATCGGCCCGCGCGCCGAAGGGCTGCGCCCGGGTGCCGGCTTCACCCCGCGGCGCACCGCGTCAGCCCGGCACCACCCCGCCGCCCCGCCGCTGCGTGACGAAATGCCCGGCGGTGCTGCGCGGGGCATCCGGCTGCTGCACGAAGCCCACGGCGCGATAGATCGCGTGCAGCTGGTCGCGTTCGGCGATGTGCAGCGTATAGCCGCGCCGGTTGCTGTTGAATTTCAGATGCGGATTGCCGGCCATGATCTCCGGCGCGGTCGCCTGAACCTCGCTGCCATCGCCCTCGCTGGTGATGGAGGTGCCGACGAATTCCGCGAGGCCGCCCACCTCATTGGCCCAGGCGCGATGGACGTCTCCGGTCAGGATCACCCCGCCCCCCGCGCGGCCTTCGCCAAACATGTCCAGCACGCGTTGGCGCGCGGCGGGATAGCCATCCCAGCTGTCCATGCTGAGGGTGCCGCGCGGAAAGCGGCGAGGTGCGAAGAAGACCTGCTGCGCCAGCACCTGCCAGCTGGCCTCCGCGCTGCGCAGCCCCTCGCGCAGCCAGGCTTCCTGCACGTGGCCCAGCATCTGCGCATCCGCCCGCGCCACGGCGGCGCAGGGCGTGACCACGCCATCGCCGCAGGGCTGGTCGTCGCGGAAGCGGCGCGTGTCCAGCACGCGCAGATCAAGCCGCCGGCCGAAGCGCAGATGCCGGTATGCGATGATCTCCGTGCCGCGTGGCCGGGCGGAGGGGCGCACCGGCATATGCTCATACCAGGCCTGGAAGGCGGCGGCGGCACGCAGGGCGAAGACCTCGGGCGGGGTCGCCATCGGGAAGCGCGTGCCGCCATCCCGCTGGCTGACCAGGCCGGCCCAGTTGTTCTCCACCTCATGATCATCATAGCTGACGATGAAGGGGTGGGCCGCATGGGCGGCGGCCAGGTCGGGGTCGGTGCGGTATTGCGCGTAGCGGGCGCGGTAATCCTCCAGCGTCAGCGTCTCGGCGCCGTGATGCGTGCGGATGATGGGCCCCCAGCCACGGTCCCCCGGTTGGCGGCCGGCATATTCGTAGATGGCATCGCCATAGTGGAAGACGAAATCCACCTCCTCCTCGGCCGCATGCCGCCAGGCGGTGAAGTAGCCGTGCTCGTAATGCTGGCAGCCGGCATTGATGAAGCGGATATCTGTATCCGTGCCCGGCGCCGGCGCGGTGCGGGTGCGGCCGATGGGGCTGGCATGCGCGCCCAGGCGAAACCGGTAGAAATACGTCCGCGCGGGATCAAGGCCGGTCAGCACCAGATGGACCGAATGCGCCTCCTCCGGCCGGGCCACCACTTCGCCCGATTGCAGCAGCCGCGCCATCCGCGCATCGGCCGCCACTTCCCAGCGCAGGGTGACGGGCAGCGGCGCCATGCCGCCGCCTTCCTGCAACGGCGCGGGGGCGAGGCGCGTCCAGAGCACGACGCTCTCCGGCCATGGATCGCCCGAGGCCACGCCCAGCGTGAAGGGATTGCCGGGCGCCTGGGCGCGCGCGCGTGGCGGCGCGGCGAAGGCCAGGGCGGCCAGCCCCGCCGCACCGCGCAGCAAGCCGCGCCGCGCCAGGCCGAGGATGTGGCGGTTGGCGCTATCCATGGGCCCTATCCCTCCGTCAGTACATCGCGCACCACCGAGCGGAATTCCCTCCGGTGCAACTCCCGCAGCACCATGAGCGAGGCCAGGATCAGCGCCAGCGGGTGCACGATCCAGGCCAGCGCCGCCAGGCCGAAGTAATAGGCGCGCAGGCCCGTGTTGAAATGCCGCGCCGCACGATTGGCCACCTTGGCCGCCATCTCGGCCTGGGGCGTGAAATCCGCACCCATGCCGATGCCGCCCACGACGATGGAGCAATAGTTGAACTGGCGCAGCGCCCAGGTCAGCTCGAAGAAGGCGCGCACGAAGATGAAGACCAGCAGCGCCACCCGCAACTCCCACGCGATGTCACTGGCCGGCGCTTCGGCGAAGGGCAGGGCCGAGAGCACGCGCCGCCCGAGATCAGGCGAGCCGAGCAGGGCCACCAGCCCCGCCAGGATGAAGATGGAGGTATTGGCCAGGAAGCCCGTGCTGTTCATCAGATTGCCGATGATCGCCGTATCGCTGATGCGATTTTCGCGGTTCAGCAGCGCGATCATCCAGCGCCGGCGATGCTCATCCATCGCCGCGATGACCGAGCGGGACTGGATGGAGGGCACGCGGTCCACCACCGCCGTGTAGCCGGCCCAGCAGGCCAGGAAGATGGCCAGTGCGACGACATCCAGCGTGGAGAACAGCCCGGCGATCATCCGCCGGCGAGCTTCTTTTCCACGAAATCCAGCCGGTCCTGGCCCCAGAAGATCTCGCCCTCGATCACGAAGGAGGGGGCGCCGAACACGCCGCGCGCCAGTGCGGCCTCGCTATCCGCCTGGCGCATGGCGGCCCATTGCGGGTCAGCGCCCAGCGCCAGCAGCGCCACGCCATCCTGCCCGCATTCAGCGGCGAGGGCGGCGAAATCCGCCACCGGATCACGATCCTCGGCCCAGAGTGCCGTCATGATGCGGTGCGCCAGGCGAATGGCCGGCGCGTCGCCAACCGTCTCGCGCAGCGCGATCACGGCCTGGGCCAGTGTCGCTTCCGGGAAGGGAAAATGCCTGGGTTCCAGCGTGAGCGGCATGCCCGTCGCCGCCCGCCAGCGGCGCAGCTCCATCATCCGGTAGGCCTGGCGCTGTGGCGAGCGCTTGGGCAGCGGCAAGCCACCGGATGCCGGGAAGATCAGCCCGAAATCCACCGGCCAGAGCTTCAGCGTGGCGCCATGCGCGGCGCACATCGCCTCGATCCGCGTGGAGCCCAGATAGGTCCAGGGCGAATTCAGCGAGCCATAGTAATCCACATGCATCGGGCGGTTCCTTCACCGGAAGGGGGAAACGAAAAAGGGGAGGGGCCTCGCGGCGCCCTCCCCTGTCACCTTGGACCAGGATGCCTGGTTCAGACCATGGCCTTCTTCAGGTTCTCATCCAGTGCGGCGAGGAAGGCCTGGGTCGAGAGATAGGGCTGGTCCTTGCCGATCAGCACCGCGAGATCCTTCGTCATCTGCCCGCCCTCGACGGTCGCGACGCAAACCTTCTCCAGCGTCTCGGCGAAGGCGGTCACATCCGGCGTGCCGTCGAACTTGCCGCGATAGGCGAGGCCGCGCGTCCAGGCGAAGATGCTGGCGATCGGGTTGGTGCTGGTCTCGCGGCCCTTCTGGTGCTCGCGGTAATGGCGCGTGACGGTGCCGTGCGCCGCTTCGGATTCCACCGTGTTGCCATCGGGGGAGAGCAGCACGGAGGTCATCAGCCCGAGCGAGCCGAAGCCCTGCGCCACGATATCCGACTGCACGTCGCCATCGTAGTTCTTGCAGGCCCAGACATAGCCGCCTTCCCACTTGAGGGCGGAGGCCACCATGTCATCAATCAGGCGGTCCTCATAGGTCAGGCCGGCGGCTTCGAAGCGGCTCTTGAACTCGGTGTCATAGACGTGGCGGAAGATGTCCTTGAAGGAGCCGTCATAGGCCTTCAGGATCGTGTTCTTGTGGCTGAAATACACTGAGTAGCCGCGGGCCAGGCCGTAATTCAGGCTGGCGCGGGCAAAGCCCTCGATCGAGGCGTTGAGGTTGTGCATCCCCATCGCCACACCGCCGCTGGCCGGGAAGTCGAAACCGCCCATCTCGACCGGCGCGCTGCCATCGGCGGGAGTGTAGGTCATGCTGACGCGGCCCGCACCGGGGATCTTGGCCTCGACCGAACGATAGATGTCGCCGAAGGCATGGCGGCCGACGACGATGGGCTTGGACCAATGCGGCACCAGGCGCGGCACGTTCTGGCAGATGATCGGCTCGCGGAAGATCGTGCCGTCCAGGATGTTGCGGATCGTCCCGTTCGGGCTGCGCCACATCTTCTTCAGGCCGAATTCGGCGACGCGCGCTTCATCCGGCGTGATGGTCGCGCATTTCACGGCGACGCCATACTGCTTGGTGGCGTTGGCCGCATCCACCGTCACCTGGTCATCCGTCTGGTCGCGGTATTCGATGCCGAGGTCGTAATACTTCAGGTCCACATCGAGGTAGGGCAGGATCAGGCGGTCCTTGATGAACCCCCAGATGATGCGCGTCATCTCATCCCCGTCCATCTCGACGACGGGGTTTTTCACCTTGATCTTTGCCATGTCCTCAATACCCTCTGCGCCGCCCCTTGATGCCATGCGGCGCGGACGGTCTGACGTGATGTTGCGATGCGATACGCACAATCGCACCCGGGCCGGCCCCGGACAAGCCCGCGCCCCGATCTTCGCGGCAAACCGGCCGATCGGCGCAAAGCGGGCCGCGGCAAGATGGAGCTTGCGGCACCCTTCGCGTGGCTGTTTATTGCCATGAAACGTTCTCGGGGTTTCTCAGCCATGGCCATGCCGGGCCGCGCGCTGTTCCAGTCCTTGCTGCACCGCTCCTCCATCGCCTTCATGGTCCTCGTCACGACCCTGCTGGTCGCGAGCTGGGTGCTGATCGAGGATGGCACGCATGGGCTGCGCCAGGCGGCCCTGACGACGGCCACCCAGGCTTCCGCGCGCGCCGCCCTGGCCGTGAAGGATGAGCTGCAGCTGGTGGAGGGGCGGCTGCTGGCCGCCCAGCGCGAGGCGCGGGCCCTGCCGGGCGTCGCCATCGCCGCCCTGCCGCCCGATGTGACCGCGACGCTGAGCGGTGCCGAGCCCGGACAGCTTCGCTTCTGGCCGCTGCCCCGCACCACGACCGGCCCGCGTGAGGTGCTGGCCTTCCTCGTTCCGCCGCAGCCGGGCGCGCCGACCCCCATGCTGCGCATCCCGGTCGCGCTGCTGGAAGCGCTGCTGGCGCCGCCAGCGGGGGCCGCGCTGCGCCTGGTCACCGGCCTCGGCACGGAACTGGCCGCCAGCGGCACGCCGGGCGATGTGCATGCCAGCCTTTGGGTGCGTGAGGGCGCGCTGCGGGTGGATGGCAGCGCCTCGCCCGAGGCCATGTCCTGGGCGGTCTGGCTGATCCCGCTGTTCGGACTGGGCACGCTGGGCTTCATCTTTCGCAAGCATCTGGAGCGGACCGACCGCGTGGAGCTCAAGCTCACCGCGCTGCGCGGCAGCCTCGCGCGGCATGCGGCGCAGCTCAGCGTGAACGAGGCCCGCATGCGCCTCTCCCAGACGGAGCGCGTGGCGGCCGAGCGGCGTGAGGCCGCGCTGATCGAGGCCTGGCCCAATCCGGTGGCGCTGGTGGACCCGGAGGGCAAGCTCTTTGCCTGGAACGAAGCCTTCGCCGCCCTCCTCCCGCCCGAGACGCTGCGGCGGGACCTGCCGCTGGGCATGCTGACGCGGCACCTCGATGTGCGTTCCGCCAAGAACGACAATGGCCGGCGCGGCCCTGGCAATCGCCCGCGCATCCGCGCCATCACCATGGCCGATGGCAGCCGGCTCTTTGAAGCCCAGGCCGATCTCCCGGCGCCGGGGCTGGCGGAGGCGCGCAACCTCTGCCGGGAGGAAATGCTGGCCCTCGCCCCGCAATTGCGCAGCGGTGTGCGCGCGGGGGATGGGGGGGCCACGCGGCTGATGGCGCATGCCCTGCGTGGCCTTGCCGCCAATTTCGGCCTTTCGGCGCTGGTGCCCGCGCTGGAGCAGGTGGAGCGCGCTGCCCAGGCGGAGGATTCGCCCGGGATGGAGGCGGCGCTGGCCGGTTTCGAGCGGGAATTCGCGATTGCGCTGCGGCAGCTCGGCAGCGAGGCCGCTTGACCCACCGCGCCGATGGCGGAAGCTTCGCTGACGCAGAGGAAAGCGGCGCATGATCGCACGGGAGCGGGCGGGCCGGGTCACCACCAGGACCGGCGCGGCACGCGGGCAGGATGGAAGGGTGGATTCTTGACGGGCTCCACTTCGGCAGGCGAGGGGGCGGCAGACCAGGGGTTGGCTGGCCAGGCCGCAGAGGCCCCGGGCAGCCCCGGCCGCTTCGAGATTTGGGCGCCCGTCTCCTTTGGCGAGCTGGTGGACAAGGTGAGCATCCTGCGGCTGAAGGCGTGCTTCATCCGCGATGCGGCCAAGCAGGCCCTGGTGGCGACGGAGCTTGCGATGCTGCTTGAACTTCTGGATGCGGCGCTGCGCCACCGGGATGGGCCCGACATCCGGGCGGGCATGGCGGCGCTGGCCGCGGTCAATCGCCAGCTCTGGGAGATTGAGGATGACATCCGCGCGCATGACGTGCGGCAGGATTTCGGCCCTGGCTTCATCGCCCTCGCACGCGCGGTCTACACCCGCAATGACGAGCGTGCGGCGATCAAGGCGCGGCTGAATGCGCTGTTCGGCTCGCAGGTCGTGGAAGTGAAATCCTATGGGGGAGCGGCATGATGGCTGAAGCTCCCGGAGCATGGGCGCCACCCCTGGGTGCCGCGCAGGACGCTGCCCTGCTGGGCGGGGTGCAAGTCACCGAGGGCGCGGCACTGGGCGGCTGGTTGCAGGACCCTTCGCGCCCGCTTTGGCCCGTCATCTTCGGGCTTGAGGTGAATGGAGCGGCGCTGGGCCGGCACATCGCCAATCTTCCCTTGGCCGTTGCCCCGCCAGGCATCCCGCCGCACGCCCCGCTGGGCTTTCGCGTGGCGCTGCCGCCCGGCCTGCTGCGGCCTGGCGCCAATACCGCCCTCTTCTTCACCGGCGATGGCCAGCGCCGCCTGGAACTCGCTTTCCGCCACGGGCCGGCCGCCGCCGAACCGCCCAAGCCATCTGAGCCCGGGCCACCCGACCCCCGGCCAGCATCGGCAGCCGAGGATGCCGAGATCGCAAAGCTGCTCGGCCGGCTGGAGCCCGAGCAGATCGCCGCGCTGGTTGAGAAGGCTTTCCAGTCGCGGCAATGGAACGTGGTGCTGGCCCTGACGGGCGGGTCCCTTGCCGGCAAGTCGAGGGATGCCCGGCTGGTCACCTGGCGCGGCCGCGCCTTCTACTATCTGGGCCGGCATGCGGAGGCGGTGGAGGCGCTGCGGTGGATTCAGGCGCGCTATCCGCAGCGGCACACCGCGCTGCTGTTCCTGGCGCGATCCCTGGGCCATCTCGGCCAATTGGAGGAGGCGCGCCGTATCCTGCAGAACAGCCTTGCCGCCTATCCGGATGAACCGCGCTACCTGCTCGAAAGCGGGCGCATCGCGGCCAGGCTGGCGCAGGGCGATGATGGCCAGGTGGAGCCCCGCCCGGAACTGGCGGAGGAGGCGCAGCAGCTGCTGCACCGCGCCGCCACGATGCGCCCGCAAGACCATCGCCCGCTGCGCGCCCTGGCGCATCTCGTGCTGCATGCCGGGCGGTTGCCCGATGCGCTGGAACATCTGGAGGCGGCGATTGCCCGCGCGCCGGACCAGCCGGAGCTGCATATGGAGCGGGCGAGGCTGCTGACCCGGCTGGGCCGCATCGAAGCGGCGCTGGAAGCGGCCGAGACCGCGGCGGCGCTCGATCCATCGCGCGGCGGCGCGGGCTTCGCGGTGCGCATCCTCCAGCGTTGGCTGGAAGCCCGCCATGCGGGACCGCTGGCCAGCCTCGTCGGAGTCCGCACGGGTTGAGCGAGGGCCTGCCCCAGGCGGAGCCGTTGTCCTGCTCGCAGGCGGAGCCGGGGCATCTTCGCTTGGCCGGCCAAGTCGCGGCGCTGGATGCGGATTGGGTGGAGTTCGATCCGGCCCAGCCAGCCGCCATGCTGCCCAACCTGCCGGACCGCGCGGCGCTGGTGGAATGGGAAGGGGCGCCTGGCGCGCCCCCCCGGCGCATCTGGCGCCTGGCCTATCTGCGCGAGCTGCTGGCGCATGGTCTGGTCGCCCCCGAGGAACCCGTCGAAGCACTGCTCGCCCTCGCGCGGCAACACCCGCTGGCGCATCGCCCGCGCCAGACCTTGCCGGAGCTTCGGCCAGGCCCGGCGGCTGGCCGGGAGGTGGCGCTGATCTCACGCTTCGGTGTCGAGAAATTCGGCGGGGTGGAGCATTTCCTGCTCCAGATGGCGCGGCTGTACCGGGCACTCGGCTACCGGCCGATCATCCTTGGCACCCGCGCCGAACGCCTGGGCGAGACGGGTGAAGTGGAGGGGATTCCCTACGCCTTCCTCGCCGAGACGCCGGAGGCGCTGTTCCGCTTCGCCCTGCAACGGCGCCTGGGGTTGATCCATGTCGTTTCCGGCCTGGGGTTCGAGGTGGCGGCGGCGCTGCGCTTCCTGGATGTGCGGATCATCTTCGGCGTGCATTTCTGGCGTGAGCTGTTCCACCCGACCACCGCGCATGGCGGCTATTTCCCGCATTGCCCACAAGGCCACCAACGCCGCGCCGAATTCGAATTCCTGCTGAGCGATGCCGATGCTGTCTATGCCAATTCCGAATTCACGCGGGATGTGGTGGAGGCGCATTTCGGTCCGCGCGTGACGGTGCTGCCCTCCCTGCCGGATGATGCCCCGTCCATGGCAGCGCCGGATGCGGGCGCGCGGGACGTCGTGCTGCTCGCCAATGCCAGGATGGACAAGGGCTTTGGCATGATGCTGGCACTTTCGGCGCGCCTCTCCGCGCGCTTGCCCAGCTGCCGTTTCGTCGCGCTTGCCACCCAATCGGATATCGGCGGCGCGCAGGCGATGGCGCGGGATGCGGGGCTTTCGAATGTGGAAGTGCTGGAGCGCGTGCAGGACATGCAGCCGCTCTATGCCCGCGCCCGCGCGGTGCTGGTGCCGAGCTATCGCTTCGTCGAGACCTTCAGCCGCGTGGTGATCGAGGCGCAGCGGGAGGGCATCCCCGTGATCGGTTCGGATCGCGGCAACCTGCCCTATCTGCTGCGCGAAAGCGGGGTCAGCCTGCCGGAGGAACCCGGGCTTTGGGCGGAGGAGCTGGCGCGGCTGTTTGAAGATGCCGAATACTGGCGCGAGAGGTCACGCCGCGCGCGGGAGAATGCCGACCGCCATCGCTTCGCCGCGCAGCAGGGGCGCCTCGCGCAGTTGCTCGCCGGGCTGGATCAGCCGGTGCTGGTGGCCGTCGGTTCGGGCATCGGCAATGTCATCCATACCACGCCGCTGCTGCGCAACCTGGCGCGCCGCCTGGGCCGGCCGGTGGATGTGGTGGTGGCGGGAGATTCGCCGGGCGCCCTGGCCGTGGTGGCGAACAGCGCGCATGTCCGCCACGTGTTTCCGCTGACCGACATCGTTCTGCGCCGGCGCTATGCGCTGGTCTTCGTGTTGCAGAGCTTCGGCTCGCTCGTGCCGGAATTCAGCGCCGAACGCGTCGTGCATTCGCGCGAGTGGGATGTGTTCGATGCCTCCCACGCGCTGCATGAAGCCGAGTTCAACCTGGCGTCGGCTTCGGCCCTGCTGGGCATCCCCTATGACGCCGAGGATGTGCGCGCCTGCCAGATGGGGGAGCTGCATCGCCAGGTGCCGCCGCCGCGGTTGCTGGTGGGCCTGCATGCCGGCTCCAAGGGGGGGATCTGGGCGGCCAAGCGCTGGCCGTATTTCGAGGAGCTGGCGCAGCGCCTCCTCGCCCGGGGCATCGCTGTCGCCTCCTTCGGCACGCCGGAGGAGCATGTGCCCGGCACCGAGGACCGCACGGGCGGCACGGTCGAGGAAATGGCCCGCGCGATGCGCGATTGCAGCGCCTTCCTGGCCAATGACAGCGGCGTGATGAACATCGCCAACGCGCTCGGCCTGCCGCTGGTGGCGCTGTTCGCGCCGACGGCGCCGCGCACGCGGGGCCCGCTGGGCGCGCAGAGCGTCATCATCGCGCTCGACAAGCCCTGCGCACCCTGCGAATTGGCCGGGCCGGACGGCGCCTTCCGGCAATTGCGCTGCCGCTGCATCAGCGAGATCACGGTGGAGCAGGTGGAGGCAGCCCTGCTGGAACGGCTGAGGGCCGGGGAAGCGATCGGATGATGCTGGACCAGCCGGAATATCCCGCCATGGCGTGCCGTCAGAGCGGAGGATCGCATGGCCGTCGTTGATCGCATCGAGGGCTCGGATTGGCTGGTGGTCTGGAAGCGGGACTCGGATGCCCGGGCCGGCCAGGCGAAGCTCGCCACGCCGGAGGGCACTGCCATCCTGGTCGATGGCCGTGCCTGCAACGCGACGTTGCGCCTGATCCTGCCCCTGCCGGCCCAGCTGGATGGGGTGATGGTCGGCCAGCTCGACATCGCGCTGGAATTGCGGGCCGAGAAAGCCAGCCAGGCGCGGCCGGTCGAGTGGATCGCGCTGCTGCAAGGGCCATCCGCCGATGATCTCGGCATTGCCCGCAGGCTGGAAAACCTGCCGGCCATTGCGGCCAATGGGCGGCGATGGAACTGGTCCTTTGCGCGCGGCGAATGGCCCGAGGCGAAGGGCGCGCTGTATCTCGCCCTGCAATTGGCGCCGCGCAGCCAGCCGGTGCTGGTGGATGTGGAATTGCGCCCGACGCTGGATGCCGCAGCAACCGCGCCCTCCGCTTTGCCCGCCGAAGACATGCCCGACGCGCAGGCGGCCCCGAAGCCAGACCCGGCCCTGTCGCCGCCCGCTGACGCAGCGCCGCTGGTTGAGGCGTTTTCCTGGGCGGAGGCCGCGCTGCCCGCATCGCCCGCCACGCCGCGTCCTGGCGGCACGGCGCCCGCTGCTGCGGCCGAGGCAGCCTTGCCCCACGCGCCAGCCGCGACGCATGAGGCGGATGCGTCCAGCGCTCCGGCCATACGGGCCGAGCCTTCCCCGCCCGGCGTCGCTCCGCCAGGGCCAACACCGCCGCTGGCAGCCGGGGCTGCCCTGGCCGGGGCGCCAACGCCTGTGCCCCCTTCGACGGCGGCCGGGCTGATTCGGCCTGGCGCGGCAGCGCCTGAAGAACCCGGCGCGGCTGCGCGCGAGGAACATCGAGCGGCTGCGCCTGAGGAACCGGGCGCGGCAGTGCCTGAGGAACTGGGCGCGGCAGTGCCTGAGGAACCCGGCGCGGCAGTGCCTGAGGAACCTTGTGCGGCTGCGCGAGATGAACCCGGCGCGTTCGCCGATACGGCATGGTCATCCGAGCAGGCCCGCATGGCCTCGCCACAGGCGGAAGCGTCGCAGCCTGGGCTCGCACCGGCCCCACCCCCAGCGGCAACCCCGGCCGCCCCATCCGCGCCCGAGCGGCCTGGCCCCCCCTTGCCCAGCCCCCTCTTGCCCGGCCCCGCCCAACCCGGCCCCGCCCAGCGCCGCCGTGTGCGGCCGCTCATCGGCGAAGCCAGCGTGGTGTTTCGCTCGGCGGCGGATGCCCAGGCCTGCGTGATCACCATCGAGGATGCCACGCGCGGGATCATCCAGCTGGACCCGTCGCGTTGCGAGAAGGATGTCCGTGTGATCCTTCCGCTGCCGCCGCAATCCCTCCCCGATCCCCTCCCGCCTGGCCTGTGCCTGCCATTCGGCCTCGGCTTGCAGGCGGCCGAACTGGGCCCGCGGGAGAACCGGACCCTGCTGTGGCTCGGCGTGACGCAAGGCGCCTCGCCCGTCAGCCTCGAGATGCACCTGCTGCTGACCAAGCGCATCCGCGCCAAGGCGCAGCTCGAATTCATGGCCTGGCATGGCGGGCTTGATCCCGTCGTCGAGCCGGGTGCGGCGCTCTATGCGACGCTGCAGCTGGCGGGCGGCGGCGCGCCCGTGCGCTTCACCCTGCCTGAACCCGTCGCATCACCCAGCGGTGGCCAATGGCTGGAGGGCGAGGGGTTACTCGCGCAATTCGCCGAGGGCGTGGCCCCGGGGCGCATCCTGCTGCACCGGTCCGGGCGCAGCCTGACCGCCGCCCCCCGCGCTCTGGCCGGGCCCGCCGGCGAGGCGCGGCTCTGGCTGCCGCCGGCCGAACTCGCCAGCCTGCTGCATGAGGCCGGCTGGGCGGATGGCGGGCGCGTCGAGGCGCTGCTGCTCAGTGGCGATACCCTGCTGGACCGCCGCGAACTCCGCATCCATCCCGTGCGGGAGGAGGGCGGGCTGCGCGAAGCCACGGTGGAGCGCATCCGCGGCTGGGCGGCCCTGGCCGGACAACCGGAGCAAGGGGTCCCGCTGGAACTCCTGGTGAATGGGGAGGCCTATCAATTCCTCACCGCCCGGGGCGAATTCGAGACGCGCCTGCTGCTCACGACCACCACGGAAGGCGATGTGGTCGAGCTGCGCGGCCGGTTGACCGGGCAGCGCCTGGGGCCGCCCATGCGCCTCACCGGCCTGCCGCGCCGCGTGATGGATCCGGCGCGGGCGCTGCGCGCGACGCTGGGGCTGCGTGAACGCCGGCCGGGTGTCAGCGTCATCGTGCCGCTGCGTGATGGCGATGCCGAGGCCGCGCGCTGCCTCGCGGCGCTGCGGGCGCATGGGCCGGCCTCCGCCCGTGTTTTCCTGGTGGATCACGGCTGCACCAGCCCGGCCATGACCGCGCTGATCGCGGCCCATGACCCGGCTTGCGTGCTCCGCGCCGAGGGCGGGCGGGCGGCGGCCTGCAACCGCGGCATCGCGGCGGCGGGCCGCGATGACGTGGTCCTGCTGATGCCCGAGGCTGCGCCCGGGCCGCGCTGGTTGCAGCGCCTGGTTTTCGCGGCGCTGGCGGGTGACAGTCTGGCCAGCGTCAGCGCCCTGCCGCCCGAGATCGCGCATCGCGCCGCACCGCTCTGGCAGGAATGGGGTGCCGAGGATGCGCAGCGCCTGGTGGCGCAGGCCGCCGGCGGGCTGCTGCCCGGCATGCCGGCCATGCAGGGGGCCTGCCTGTATCTGCGCCGCGCCGCCCTGGACGAGGTGGGCGCCTTCGATGCGGCGGGCTTCCCGGACGATGATGGCTGGCAGGCGGATTGGTCCCTGCGCGCCCGCTACCTGGGCTATGCGCATGGCATCGAGGATGGCTGCCTGATGGGCGTCACCGCCCCCTTGGCTTCCCCGACGCAGGAGGCGCTGCTGGGCCACCGCTACGCGGAATGGCCGCGCCTGCGCGAGGCGGCGCTGGCGGACCCTGCCTGGCTGACCCTGTCGCACCGCCTGGCCATCACCACGCGTGATGCCCTGGCGGGCGGGGCGCGGCCCCGGCCGCGATGGCTCTTCGCGCTGGGGCTGCCCGATCCGGATCTGGAGGCGGCGGAGCTCGCCTTCATCGCGGCGCTGGATGCCGTGTGCGAGCCGCTGCTGCTGCGCTGCACCGGCCGCGAGATGCAGCTCTCGCGCCTTACGGCCGGGGCGGAGGCGCTGCTCGCGACGCATCGGCTGCGGCATCCGCTCGGCGTGCTCGATCATCGCTCGGCCGAGATGGATGCGGTGGTCACGGAATGGATGCAGGGCGAGGCGGTGGAAGGCCTGCATATCCGGCATATCGCCGGCCACAGCCTGGGCCTGGTCGAGCGGGCGCGGCTGCTGGAGCTGCCGGTGGTGCTGGCGCTGCGGGATTTCTATCCGGTCTGCCCCAATGCCGCTTTGCTGGACGCGCAGATGCAGGCCTGCGGCGGGCTCTGCACGGCCGGCGCCGGGGATTGCCAGCCGGCCTTCTGGCCGCGCGACGCGGTGCCGCCGCTGCGCGACCGCTGGGTGCATAACTGGCGCGCCATGCTCGGCCCGGTGCTGGCGCAATGCGATGCCTTGCTGCTGCCCTCCGATGCGGCGCGGGACAGTGTCCTGCGGATTTTTCCGGCCCTGGATGAGCGCCGGTTCCATGTGCTTGGCGCCCCCAACCAGGCTGCCCCGGTCACGCCGCCAGCACCACGGCCGGGCGAGCCACTGCGCGTGCTGGTGGTCGGCGATGATGCGAACCTGGCCAGGCTCCAGCGCGAGGCGAGCGCGCTGGACGCGAAGGAGCGGCTGGAGATCCTGCGGATGCGTGAGGCGCAGCCCGCTGTACCGCTGCCGCCCGCCCATCTGGCCGCCATCCTCTCGCCAGAGGTTGAGGCGGCGCTGCCCATGCTCTGGTCCGCCGGCTTGCCGGTCCTCACGCTGGAAGGCGGCGCGGCCGCGGCCGCCATCCGGCAGACCGGCGGCGGCTGGGTCCTGGCGGATGCCACACCCCAGGCCATCCACAAGGCGCTGCTGCGGATCGCGGCGGATATCGAGGGCCATGCCGCGCGCGCCGCGGCGGTGCAGGCCTGGTCGCAGGGTGAGGGGCGCTGGGCCGGCCTGATGGCAGCGGCCGCCGCATGCGCCGCCCTGCATGCGCGGCTGGGCGCGGCGGCGCGCCCAGCCCCCAGCCGGGAGGCATGAGCCGATGACGACGCCCGATGCACGCCGCGCCATCAAGGCCGCCGCGCCGAAAACCCGCCTCGATGATCTGCACACCCATGATTGCCGCGTCGTTCCCGACCGCGAGGCGCTGCTGGAACGCCTGCCGCGTGGCGGTGTCGCGGCCGAGATCGGCGTGGCCTTTGGCGATTTCACGCGCCAGATCCTGCGCCGCAACAAGCCCGCCCGCCTGCACCTGATCGATGTGTGGGATTCGCCCCGCTACGCCGAGGGCCTGGCCAGGATCGAGGCCGAATTCGCCGAGCGTTTCGCGGCCGGCCAGCTGGTGGTGAACCGGGGTATGTCCGTGCAGGTGCTGCCCGGCTTCCCGGATGCCACCTTCGACTGGGTCTATATCGACACGGATCATTCCTACGCGACCACGGCCAAGGAGCTGCGGCTGTGCCATGCCAAGGTGAAGAAGGACGGGCTGATCCTGGGCCATGACTATTGCAACGGGAATGTCATCACCCCCTGGCCCTATGGCGTGATCGAGGCCTGCCACGAATTCTGCGTGGATTACGGCTGGAAATACGCTTACCTCACCCTCGAAAGCCATGGCCATCTGAGCTTCGGCCTCAGCCGGCAGGCCTGAGCGTCTTGGCTGGCTCCCCCGCCGCCCTGCTGCTGCAGACCGCGGACCCCGTGGTGTATCGCGGCTTCCTGGAGGTGACCGGCCTGGTCAATCGCGCCTATTGCACGCGCCAGGGCATCCGCTACGCGGCGCATATCGGCATTGCGCGCGGCTGCCACCCCTGGCACGCCACCTTCAACCGGATCCTGCTGTTGAAGGGCCTGCTGGATGAGGGCTTCACCGGCTGGCTGCTCTATCTGGACGCCGATGCCTATGTGGCTGATCTCGACTTTGACCTGCACGGATTTCTGGCCAGCCGCGCGCATCGTTCCATCCTGGGCGCGCTGGGCCACAACAAGGCCCTGTCGGACATCAATGCCGGCGTCGTCTTCTTCAATTTCGCCCATCAGGACACGGCGCTCATCCTGACGGAGTGGCACCGGCTGTTCCTGCAGGAGGTGACGGAGGAGATGCTGGCGGGCAGCACGGCCGGCTGGAGCTTTGCGCCGAATGACCAGGATCTGCTGCAACGCGTCCTGGCGGAAAACCTGGTCCGACTCTGGCCGGGCATCGGCATCGAGGAGCGGGATGTCTTCAACAGCACCAAGGCCAGCTTCATCCGCCAGATCCTGCGCCGCGACGCGCCCAGCCTGGCGGAACGGATGGCGCTGGCGCGGCGCGACATCACGCGCATCGCGCTGGCGGCGGGCCTCCCTGTTCCGGACTGATCCGGGTTAGGATGGCGGACCCTGCGCAGTGGAACCCAGCCTTGAAGTCGCTCCGCGACATCACCCTCCCGGCCGATAGCGCCGATGCCGAAATGGCCTTCCGGCTGGTCCTGGGCCGCTGGCCGGCGCGCGCGAGCGACCTGGAGGCGCATCTCGGCCGCTCGCTGGCCGAGGTTCTGCTGCATCTTCTGCGCTCGGCCGAGTTTCGCCAGAAGGTGCTGCCCCGGCTGCAAGGCGATGACACCGCGCCGCAGACGCTGCTGGACCCTGACCTCATCGCCTGGGTGGCGCAGGCGCTGGGGCTCTCCGGCGCGCGGCGCTGGCCCACGGCCCTGGCGGAATGGCTGCGCCATCCGGCCAACCTCGCGGCGCTGGCCCAGAGTGAGCCGGGCCTCGCCCAGGCGCTTGGCGGCACGGTGCAGCGCGCTGGCGCCGGCGATTGGCGGCAGACGCTGCCACATCTGCTCTGCGGCCCCGCCCCGCCTCTGCCCGTCACGGAGGGCAATTGCCTGGCCGCCGCGCGGCAGATGATTCTCTCGCCCGCCTGGCGGGAGGCGGTGCTGGCGCCCTTGCCGGGGTTTGCGGCCATCGAGGCGCCGCCCGAATGGCGCGCCCTGGCCGAGGCCCAGTTCCTGGCACCCGGCAAGCCGCCTTCTGGCCAGGCTTGGGCCGGGCTGCTGCTGCATCTGCTGACGGATCGGCATTCGCGGCTGCGGCTGGAATCGGCGCTGGACTGGTTCGAATGCGGCGCGGCGGAGGAGGCGGCCCTGCCCGGGCTGATCGCCTTGCGGGATGCGGTGTCGCAGGCCAGCGCCGCATCACCCAGCCCCGCATCATCCAGGCCGCCATCGGGCCATCGGCAGGTGCAGCGCGCCCTGGCCATGGCCGAAGCCGGGCAGCGCGGCGAGGCGATCCGGCTGCTGCGCCGCCTCACCACGGAAACCCCTGCCCTGGCCGAGGCGTGGCTGTGGCTGACCGAGCTTCTGGCCAGCATGGACGACCTGCCCGGCGCCCATGCCGCCCTGGCCGAGGCCGCACGGCTGGACCCCCCCGGGGATATGGTGCCGCAGTTGGCCGCGCGGCTGGCGCTGCGCGAGGGCCAGGCCGCATCCGGGTCGGCGCTGCCGGCGGAGGGCCCCTTGCGCCTCGCCCTCGGCTTCGCACCGCCCGAAATCCTGGCCGAGGCCCTGGCCCCGACCCCCCTGGCGCTGCTGGGCGCGCCGGCGCTACAGGGGCGGGCATGGCTGCTGCATGCGGCCCTCGCGCGGCTGCCACCGCCGCCCGCCGCCCCGCATGCGCTGCTCTGTGCCCTGGCGCGCACCGCCGCCGCGGCGGGGGACGCCCTCGCCGCGCGGTGCTTCGCCGAAGCCGCGCTGGCGCAACGGCCGGATGAGGCGGAGACCATGCTGCTGCGCGCCCTCGCCATCCGCCAGGCGGGCGATTACCAGGGCGCCGCCGATGCGCTGGACCAGCTTCTGGCCGCCCACCCCACGCATGAGCTGGCGGCCGAACGGCGCTTCACCTTCGAGCTGGACCTCTGCCGCGCCGACCCGTTGCGCCCTCGCGCCCGGCTGGAGGAATTGCTGACGCAGCGGCGCGTCGTCCTGCACCGCAAGCTCGCGCTGGACCCGCTTTCCCCCGCGCTGCGGCTGGAGCATGCGCGTCTGGCCATCGCCGGCGGCCAAGTGGCGGAGGCGCGGGCGCTGCTGGAGGCGCTGGCCGAGGCCCGGCCCGGCTGGGCGCCGCCCATCGCCGCCCTGATGTATCTCGCGCAGGATCTCACCGACCATGCCGGCGTGCTTGCCGCCTGGGCGCGGCTGCCGGCGGAGGCGCGGGGCGAGCGCGCGGTGATCGCCGCCGCCAAGGCCATGCGCCTCTCGGGCGGGATCGAGGCCGCGCAGGCGCTGCTGGCGGAGCACCTTCCGCGGGGCGATCCCGGCATCCTGCGGGAGCATGCGCGCAATCATTTCTTCGCCGGCCGCTTTGCCGAGGCGGCGCTGGAGGCGCAGGCCTGGCTGGACGCACCCGTGCCCGATCCGGAATTCGGGCTGCTCGCCATGGCCATCGCGCTGGAGCAGCGCGCACCCGATGCCGCCCTGCGCCATGCGGCCCGGCTGGAGGCCACGGGCGTGGCGCGCAGCTTTCCGATCGAGGCGCCGCTGTTCCGCTGCGCCGCCCTCACTCAGGCGGGCGATTGGGCGGCCGGCCTCGCCGCGCTGGATGGCATGTTCGCGCGATACGGCGCGCGGCCGCTGCGCCGGGACGCGGGCCTGGGCGGCGCCGCCCTGGACCAGTTGCGCGGCGCGGGCCCGGACCCCGATGGCCTGGTGCTGGACGGGCCGAAAATCTCGGTGGTGATGACCAGCTTCAATAGCGCGGCCTATCTGCTGACGGCGGTGCGCTCCATCCTGGAGCAGAGCTATCGCAACCTCGAGCTCATCATCGTGGATGATGCGAGCAGCGACGCCACCCCCGCCCTGCTGCGCGAGATCGAGCAGCGTGACCCCAGGGTGCGGGTGATCCTGAAAACCACCAATGACGGCACCTATGTCAGCAAGAATATCGGCCTGCTGCATAGCACGGGCGCCTTCGTGGCGTTGCAGGATTCCGATGACTGGTCCCATCCGGACCGCCTGGCCTGCAGCGTGGGCATGCTGCTGCGCCGGCCGGATCTGATCGGCCTCACCACCGATTGGCTGCGCATGACGAGCGAGGGCGAGATCATCATCAAGGCGGGCGGGCAGATCGCGCATCTCTGCTGCATTTCGCTGATCTTCCGCCGCGCGGCGGTGATGGAGCGGATCGGGTTCTTCGACAGCGTGCGCGTGGCGGCGGATCTGGAATTCATCCAGCGCATCGGTCTGGCCTTTGGCGAACGCGCGGTGCCGCGGCTGCGCTGGCCCCTGCTCGTCGGCCGCGCCCGCGCCGACTCCCTCACCGCGAGCGAGGAATTCGGCCTGGGCCGCACCGGCTTCACAACCATCCGCAGCGATTACCACGCCAGCGCCGAGGCCTGGCATGAGCGCATCCGCGCCGGCGAGGCGACGCCGCGCCTGCCCTTCCCGCTGGGCACGCGGCGCTTTGCCGCGCATGCGCTGATCCTGCCCGGATGAGCGGCACGGGCATCCCGGTGGTGAATGCCACCATCTATCAGGACAACCCCTATCACGGCCTGCTCCATGCCGGGCTGGCCGGGCGCTATGACGCGATTCGCGGCACGGTGGAGGACGCCTTTTCCCTTCTGCCGGAGGGCACCGCCCTGCTGCATCTGCACTGGGAGGAGCATCTGCTGCGCGGCATCCCGAGCGCGGCCGAGGTGCTGCTGACCGTGCGGCACCTGGCCGCGCGGCTGGCGGCATTCCGGGCGGCCGGCGGGCGCATCCTCTGGACGCTGCACAATGCCGCCCCGCATGAGGCGCTGGACGCGGATGCCTTCCTGGAGCTGCGCCGGGCCATCGCCGCCACGGCGCATCGCATCCTGCTGCACAGCACCGAGGCATTGACCCTGCTGGAGGCGCAGGTGGGGCCCGTCGCGCAAAAGGCGTTCCTGCTGCCGCACCCCTCCTATCTCGGCGTCTATGAGCCCGAGCCAGGGAGTGCCGCACCCGCCACCGGGGCCGGGCTGCTCTGCTTCGGCAAGCTGCGCGGCTACAAGCGGCTGGACCGTGTGGTGGAGCGGCTGCCGGAGGCGTTCCTGAGCGGGTTGGGGGCCCGGATCACCATCGCGGGCGAATCTCAGCCGGGCGATGCGGCGCTGGATGCCCTGCGCGCCGCCCAGGCCGGCCGCGCCACGCTCGACTGGGATATCCGCCGCATCCCGGAGGCTGAGACCGGCGGGCTGTTCCGCGCCGCCCGCGCCGTGGTGCTGGATTACGACCGGCCGTTGAGTTCGGGCGTGGCGCTGCTCGCGCTCACCTTCGGGCGGCCGCTGCTGGCGCCGCGCCTGCCCGGGCTGCTGGAAATCCTGCCGGCCGAGGCGCATGGGCTGCTGTTCACGCCCGGCTCCGCCGAGGATATGCGCCGCGCCGCGCGCGATGTGCTCACCATGCCCGAGGCTGCCCATGGCGCCCTGGCGGCGGCCTGTCTGGAACGCGCGCGGCATTATCGCCCGGCCCGGATCAGCCCGATCCTGGGCGCTGTCTATGACGCGGTGCGGCTGGAGGGCTGATGGTGCCTCGGCGCGCGACCGCGCGCCGCCCAGCGGCGACCCGCCGGGCGAAGGCCCATCTGGCGGAGGCCCATTTGGTGGAGCACCGGGCGGCGCAAGGCTGAGCCCCCCGGAGCGGCCGGGGCCGAAATCGCCCTCAGGCGAGCTTGGAGGCGATCCAGTCCTTCATCTGGCCCTTCGGCATGGCGCCGACCTTGGTATCCACGGGCTTGCCGTCCTGGAACAGGATCATCGTCGGGATGCCGCGTACGGAATAGGTGTTCGGCGTCATCGGGTTGTCGTCGATATTGACCTTCGCCACGGTCAGCTTGCCTTTGTATTCCGTGGCGATCTCATCGAGGATGGGCGCCACCATGCGGCAGGGGCCGCACCATTCGGCCCAGAAATCCACGAGCACGGCGCCCTTCGCGTCCAGCACATCGGTCTGGAAGCTGTCATCGGTCACGGCCTTGGTCACGTCACTCATGGGGGGCTCCCTTAATTCGTATCGCTGCAAGGTTGTATCGCGCGGCCCGCAGGTCAAGCGCCCCCCTCGGGCGGGGCATGGGCGTCCAGCAATTCGGCCGGCAGCGGCATGACCCGGGCGCCATAGGTCCAGACCAGCGCGCAATCCACAGGGCGCCCCGGAAAGGCCAGGCGCAGCACGGCGCGATAGGCGGCCATCTGGCGCAGATAGGCGCGGGGCGCGTCTTCCACGCGGGACGGGGGCGGGCGATTCGTCTTGAAATCCAGCAGGGTGATGCGCTGATCGGTGATCAGCAGCCGGTCCACCTGGCCGAGGATCAGCCGTCCGCCAGGCCCGCCCCCGCCTGCTGCATCCCCGCCGATCCGCCCGGCCAGCGGCGCCTCGGCGAGGCTGTCTGGCCCGAAGGCGGCGGCAATGGCCGGATGCGCCATGACCGCCAGCGCCTCCTCCAGGATATCCGCCTGTTGCGCCGCATCCAGCCCATGGCCGGGCCGGGCCAGGAAGCCACGCCCTATGGCGGGGCGCTGATCCTCCGGCAGATCCGGCAGGGATTGCAGCAGGGCATGGATCAGGTTGCCGCGCCGGAAGCGCGCCCCCAGCGGATCGCCCGGCGCATGGGGTGCGGCGGCCGGAAGCTCCGATTCCTCATCCTCCATATGGGAAGGGGTGGCGATGCCCGGCGCCAAGATCGTGGCGGCGGGGATGCGGGCCCAGGCCGGCAGCGAGGCGGCGGCCTCGGCCATGGGCCGCGGCTCGGGCCGGCGCGGATCGCTCTGGGCCGAGGCCAGGCACAGCAGCGGCCCGGCGGCGAAGCCGGCGGCATCGCCGCCCCAGTCGCCCGGCGTGAAATCCTGCGCGCTCGCCCCTTCCAGCCGCGCGAAGCCGGCCGCGATCTTCTCATACCAGCAGCCCGCGGCGGGTGCCTTGCTGCCATGCCAGCCGCAAATCAGCAGCCGGTCCTCGGCCCGGGTCAGCGCCACGTAGAGCAGGCGATTGGTTTCCTCGGCCTCACGCTCGGCCTGCTGCGCATCCGCATCGGCATAGGCGGGCGCCAGGAAGCCCGTCTTGCGCGGCGCCCAGAGCGGAAGCTCCTCCTCCGTCCAGCGCAGCCCGGCGGATTGCGCCGGGGTCGCGGTGGTGTCGGGCAGGATGACGATGGGCGATTGCAGGCCCTTGGCGCCATGCACCGTCATCACCCGCACCATGTCGGCGCTGGTCTCGGCCTCGCGCTTCACCGTGGCGCTGGAACGCCGCAGCCAGTGCAGGAAGCCCTGGAGCGAGGCCGCATGCGCACGCTCATGCGCCATGGCGGCCGTCAGCAATTCATCCAGCGGGTCCGCCGCGTCGGGGCCGAGGCGCGCCAGCAGCCGGGCGCGGCCGCCACGTTCGCCGAGGATCTCGGCGATCAGCGCATGGGCGGGCACATGGTCGGCGCGGGCGGTCAGCGCGGCAAAGAGATCGGCGGCGCGGCCGAGGAGTGTTTCCGCCCCACGCTCGGCCATCAGGCGCGCATGCAGCGTACCGGGTCGGTCATGCGCCAGGGCGAAAAGCGCCTCCTCATCCAGCCCGAAGATCGGCGATTTCAGCGCGGCGGCGAGTTGCAGCTCATCCTGCGGCAGCAGGATGGCGTCCAGTGTCGCCAGCACATCCTGCACGGCGATCTGCTCGATCAGCACCATGCGGTCCACGCCGCCCACCGGCACGCCGCGTTCCTTCAAGGCGCGCACCAGCTGGCCGAGGAAGGCGTTGCGCCGGCGCACCAGCACCAGGATATCCCCGGCGCGGATCGGGCGGCCACGCGTGGGGTCTTCCTCGCAGCGCGCATCGAGCCGCCCATGCGCGATCATGTGCTGGATCTTCGCGGCCAGTGCGGCGGCCAGGCGCGCATCGGCGCCGGCTTCGGCCATGGGGGTTTCGGGCACGGCCCAGGCGGGCGGGTCCTCGGGCTTCTCCTGAGATTGCAGCGGCCAGAGCTCGACCAGGCCGGCCGCCCCCGCGCGATCGGGCAGATGGCGCAGGCTTTGCCCCTCGGCCACCACGCCCTGCCGGGCCGGCCCCTCGGCGAAGACCGCATCCACCAGGGCCAGGATGGGTGGCGCCGAGCGGAAGGACACCTCCAGCGGCACGGCGCGGAATTCCTGGCCGGCGGCGGCGATGGCGCGGCGGAACTCCCGCTCGGCGCGGGGCAGGCCGCCGGCATCGGCGCCCTGGAATCCGTAGATGGATTGCTTCACATCACCCACCGCGAAAATGGTACGCGGCGGCGCATTTTCGCGCGTGCCCTGGCCGGCGAAGAACTCCCCGGTCAGGGCGCGGGCAATGCCCCATTGTTCGGGGTTGCTGTCCTGCGCTTCGTCCAGCAGGACGTGATCGAGGCCGCCATCCAGCTTGAACAGCACCCAGGCCGCACCGGGGTTTTCCAGCAGCTTCTTCGCCGCCTGGATCAGGTCGTCATAATCAAGCCGGCCCATGCGCTGCTTGGCGGCGGCGAAGCGGCGCAGCACGGGGATGCCCAGCACCAGCGCGGCCTCGGTGGCGCGCAGCAAAGCGAGCGCCTCGGCCTGGGCGCGGGCGGCGAGGAGGCGCTCGCCCTCCTGGTCGCAAATGGTCTGGATGAAGCCCTGGTTCGCCCCGGTCTGCCGGGTGGCGAAATTCTTGCGGAGGGTGCCTTTCTCGGTGAGGAAGGCGGCCTCCCAATCCTCCAGCCGCGCGTCACGCCCGGCCTCGTCCAGCGCGAGCCAGTCGCGCATCGCCTGGCCGCGCGGGGCGTCGGTTTTCTCGCTGCCCAGCAAAAGCATGGCGGCCGCGCGGGCCAGCTCCTTTGCCGCAGGCGGGTTGGCGGCATCGCGCCGCAGCTCGGCCTCATCCGCCTGCGGGTCCAGCCCGAGGCGCTGCGCGATCTCGGCCAGCAGCATGGGCAGGCCGCCCAGGGCGGCAAGCCCGGCCTGGAGCATCGGCTCAGCCCGGCGCAGCTGGCCCATCAGCGTGCCCAGCCCGGCCGCGTTGCTGAGCGCGGCCAGGCGCTCCAGCGCCGGGCTGACCAACAGCTCCACCTCCCGCGCGGCGGCAAGTTCGGCGGTGGCGTCCAGCTCCTCCAGCACGGCGAAACCGGGCGGCAGGCCGGCTTCGAGCGGGAAGCCGCGCAGCAGGGATTGCGCGAAGCCGTGCAGGGTGGCGATCCGCATGCCGCCGGGCAATTCCAGCACGGCGGCGAAGCCGGCCCGGGCGCGGGCGATTTCCGCGGCCCCGGGCGCATGGCCGAGCAGGGCCCGCAGCTCCGCCTCCAGCGCGGGCTGCGCGGCCACGGCCCAATGCCCCAGCCGGGCATTCAGCCGCGTCGCCATCTCGGCCGCCGCCGCCTTGGTGAAGGTGAGGCAGAGCAGCCGCTCGGGCCGTGCCCCGCCCAGCATCAGGCGCAGCAGGCGGTCCGTCAGCAGCTTGGTCTTGCCCGAACCTGCCGAGGCGGTGACGAAGGCCGAGACCACGGGATCGGACGCGCGGGATTGGCTTGCCTGCGCAATGTCACGCGGCCGCTCCAGCCCCTTCGGATCATCGGCGTTGCTGCGCGGCCGATTCAGACCCTTCGGGTCATCGGCGTTGCTGCGCGACCGATTCAGCCCCTTCGGGTCATCGGCGTTGCTGTGCGGCCGATTCAGCCCCTTCGGGTCATCGGGCGCGGTCATGCCTCGCCCTCCGCCTCGGCCGACCATTCGGCCATGCGCGCGAGATGCTGATAATCCAACCCGGCGCGGCGGCGGGGATGTGGATGCGCGGGAAAGGCGCCATCGCCCAGCAGGAAGCGATCCGCGAGGCGATGCAGCGCGGCTTCCGCCTCGGCGATGGCGGCCGGGATGTCGAGGGCGAGGGCACGCACCTCGCCCGGCTGATCCGCGCCCGTCAGGCGCCAATACTCCAGCGCGGCGACCGGCCCGGGCGGCACGCCCTGGAAGCCGCCCTGCTCGGCCAGCCAGGCTTCCAGCGGCAATTGCGGCGCGGTGCCGGCCTCCACATCCCGCTTCGAGGGGACGGTACCGGTCTTGTAGTCCAGGATGCGCAGCGTGCCGTCCAGACGCCGATCCACGCGATCTGCCCGCGCCTGCAGCGTGATGCTGCCGCCCGGGCGCTTCACCGTGACGCTCGCCTTCAATTCGGGCCAGGTGGCCAGCAGCCCATTCCGCTGCTGCGCCTCCAGCCCGCGGATGAAGCCGCCGATCCGCGCCAGGCGCGGCGCCCAGAGGGCGGCCACCGCCGGGCGCAACGCGGCCTCATCCAGCGCGCGCCGCGCGGCCGCGTCCCAAAGCGGCCGCGCGGCATCCTCGCCCGGCCAGGCCTGCGGGAGGGCGTTGAGAAAGCGATGAATCGCGGCATGGATCAGGTTGCCGTAATCCGGTGCGCCCGGCTCCTGCTCCAGCGGATCGAGGCGGCGGAGCTTCAGGATGCGCTGGGCGTAGAAGGCATAGGGGTCGGCGATCAGGGTCGCGACATCGCTGACCGTGATGCGCTCGGGCCGGGCATCGCGCGGGGGGCGGGGCGCGGGGCGGGCGCAGGGGCGGATTTCGGCCGGCAGGTCCAGCAGCCGCGCCCATTCGGCGCAGGGCTCGGCCGTCAGGGCCAGGCCGTTCTGGCCTCGCAGAAAAACATCCAGCCGCGTCAGCCAGCGCGCCGGCACGGCGGGGCTGCCGCCGCGCCGCGCGGCGCGGGACAGCACCGCCCGGCATGAGGCGGAAGCCGTCAGCAAGAAATCCGCCGCCACCCGGCCAATGCGCAATTCCGGCGAGGGCAGGCCGAATTCCCGCCGCATGGGCCGGCTCATCCAGGGGCCGGGGTCGCTCGCCTGGGGCCAGATGGTTTCATCCAGCGCGCCCAGCACCACCAGGTCGAAATCCAGCAGCCGGGCTTCCAGCAGTCCAAGGATTTCCACCTGGGGATGCGTCGCATCGCTGCGCCCGCGGGAGATGCGCGCGGCCCGCGTGCTGCCCTGGGCGAGGGCTGCGTCAAACAATCCCGGCCAATCCGCCGGCGACAGGGCCGGAAACTCCGCCATGGCCGGGGCGAGGGCGGCCAGGTGCCGCGCCAGGGCCTCGCCCTCCGCCTGGGCATAAAGCCGCAGGCCGCCGGGCAGGGCGGGCGTGCTGGCGAGTGCCTCGGCAGCGGCCAGATGCTCGGCCAGCAGGTCAGCCGCCGGGCGCAGCGGGCTGCGCGGCAGGGCGGTGAAGGGGCCGAGCGCCGCCTCCAGCGCATCGAGCAAGGCGGCCAGGCGCGGTTCGGCATCCCTGAGCCCGGCCAGCGCCGCGCGCAGCCCGGCAAGGCCCGGGCCGGGCGAAGGCCCACGCAGGATGGCGCGTTCCAGCGCCTGGGTGGCGGAGAGCCAATCGCCCCGCTCCATCCCCCCCGCACAAAGCGGGTGCTTGAGCACGGAGAGCAGCGCCACCGGCCCGCATTCCCCCGCCGCGAGCTGCGCGATCAGGCGCAGGAAAGCGCCGGGTGGCGTGTCGGACAGCGGCTGGCCCGCGCTGTCATCGGCCAGGATGCCGTGGCGCGGCAATTCGGCGGCGACGCGGCGCGCGAGGTCCCGATCCGGCGTTACCAGCGCGGCCCGCGCGCCGGGGGTTTCCAGCGCGCCCCGCAAGGTGAGCGCGATGGCGGCTGCCTCATGCTGCGCGTCACCCGCCTCGATGCGGCTGAGCCCGGCCAGTGGCGCGGCCCAGGCGTCGGGGTTTTGCCCAGTCTGGTTTTGCCCAGGTGGGCTTTGCCAAGGCGCCAGATGCCCGGCGGGCAGCAGGGCGGTGCCCAGCAGCGCCGCCAATCGGCCAGGGGGAGCCTCCACCCAGGGCAAGGCATCGGCCATGGTGGCGCCCATGCGGTCCAGCATGGCGCGCTGGCCGGCATAGGGGTGGGTGGGCGCCTCGCGCAGCGCCTCCCAGGGCAGGGCGGCCGTCGCCGCATCCTCGCCGGGCAGCACGACGAAACCCTGTGGCAGCCGTGTCGCGATGACGCGCAGCAGGTCGGCCGCGGCGGGCACGGTGCCGCCCATGCCGATGCCGGCGGCGATCACGCCGCTGTCAGGGGGCGCATCCTCCCAGGCCACACGCTGCGCGCGCAGCGCCAGCACGCGCCGCACGCCGAGATCGAGCAGCCCCTGATCGGTCAGCCAGCCCTGCCATTCGATGACGATGGCGCGCAGGAAGGTGGTGGTGATCTGCCAATGCACCGCGAGCGATTCCGGCGCCAGCGCCTCCAGCCGCTCCAGCCAGCGATGGCCGAGCAGGGCCGGGTCATCCGGCAGGGTTTCGGCCTCCTCCAGGGCGATTTCGTCGAGCAGCCTGCCCAGCTCCTGGCCCAGCGCCCAGGCGTGTTCGGCGCTGGCGGGGCCGCCACGCTCCCGCGGGAGCTTGCTGGCCAGGCCCGCCAGCACGGCCTGGCGGCGCAGCGCATCCACCGCCGGCGGCAGGCGCAGCAGGGCGGGCAGCGCCAGCTCGTCGGCATCCTCGGTCGAGAGGCCGGCCAAAGCGCGCATGCGGGGCAGCAGCAGCGCGGGTGCCGCGGATTCGCGCAGGAAGGCGGTTTGCAGGGCGCGGGCGGCACGGCGGGTGGGCAGCAGGATGGTGGCGGCGGCCAATTCCCCCCCGGTGCCCAGCCGCGCCAGCACACCCCGCGCCAGCGCCGGCAGGAAGGCCTGGTCGGGGCTGATGGCAAACAGCTTCACAGCCAGTGGCCGCGCATCCGGCCGAGCAGGCGCCGCTCGGTTCGTGCCAGATCGCCCGGTGTCGAGAGATGGAACCAGGCGCCATCATGCACGAGGCCGAACAGGCGGCCCTGGCCGATGGCGCGGTCATAGCAGCGATTGAGGCTGAACCGCCCCTCCGCCTCGGGCGCGACCAGGGCTGGCGCCATGATCTGGACGCCGCCGAACACATAGGGCGCGATCTGGCCCGGACCGGGGCGGCGCAAGCGCCCCGTGGCATCGAGGAAGAAATCGCCACGCCCGACTTCGCCCTCGATCTGGGTGGTGCGGATCAGCAGCAGCAAGGCATCCATTTGTGCCGGGTCGAAATGCCGCGCGAGCAGGGTCAGGGCCGGGGTGGGACCATCCAGCCAATAGGCGTCGCCATTCACCACGGCGAAGGGCGCCTCGCCCAGGCGGGGCAGGGCACGGCGGATGCCGCCGCCGGTCTCCAGCAATTCGGGCTCCAGCTGCAGGCGCAGCCGGGGCGGCGTGCCCTCCCGCGCGGCCAGCGCCGCTGCCACCTTTTCGGCGCACCAATGGGCGTTGACGACCACCTCCTCGACGCCGGCCAGCGCCAGCCGGTCCAGCGCGTGGTCCAGCAGCGAGCGGCCAAGCAGCGGCAGCAGCGGCTTCGCCGTCTCTGCCGTCAGGGGCCGCATGCGGCTACCGAGGCCGGCGGCGAGGAGCATGCCCTTTTGCATCACGGGTTCTGCCGCCGCCCGGCGGGCAGATGCGCATCGAGGAAGCGTGCCAGGGGCATGGCGGCCGGATGTTCCAGCGCGCGGCCCAGCAGCGCCCAGCAGCGCGGCCCGTGCCGCAGATAGTGCGGCTTGCCGTCGCGCCGATCCAGCCGCACCCACAGGGCCGCCACGCGCAAATGCCGTTGTGCCGCATGCACCGCCATGGCCGCGCGAAAGCCTTCGGCATCCAGCCCCGGGCGCTGCGCGAGATAGGCGCTGACCACCGCCTCCCGCAGGGCGGGGTCCACGTCACGCCGCGCATCCTCCACCAGGGAGACGAGGTCATAGGCGGGGTGGCCGGTGGCCGCATCCTGGAAATCGATCACCGCCATGCCGCGCGGCGTGGGGATCAGATTGGCCGGAAAATAATCCCGGTGGACAAAGCCTTCCCCCGCGAAAGGGGCGAGCATGGCGGCAAGCGCACTGCCCAGCCCCTGGCGGATTTCGGGGCCGCAGGGCGTGCCGAAGGTGGCGGGCCACCACCAGTCGCAGAATGTCGCCTCGGTGGCGCGGATCATGGCCGCGGCATCCCAGGCGGGCAGCCCTGCGGGCGGTGGCGCCGCGTGCAGTGCCACGAGGCTGCGCGCGGCGTCGAAATAGAGCGGCGCCGCCTCGGCCCCCGCATCCAGCGCGTCGGCCATGCTGGCCCTGCCCAGATCCTGCACCAGGGCGGTGTGAGTAGCGGCCTCCACGCCGATCACCCCCGGCGCCGGCACGCCGAGCGATTCCAGATGCCGCGCCACCCGCAGGAACGCATCGAGATATTCGGCCGAGGGCGTCCGCATGAGAAGCGCCGGGCGTGGCCCCCCGCTGAGCCGGATATAGTGCTTGCTGGCATCAGCCTGGAGGATGTCCTGCCGGGCCGTGGCATAGCCATGGGCATCGAGCAGCGTCACAGGCGCCCCTCCCAGCCGGACAGGCGCGCCTGCCGGGCCTCCTCCGAAGCGCCGGGGAGCAGTTCCACGTGAAGCGCCCCCTGCGGGACGAGCGGCCCGAGCCGCTCCGGCCATTCCACCAGGATGATCCCCGCCCGCGCCTCATCCCAGCCCAGCTCGATCAGCCCGGCCGGCCCGCCCAGCCGGTACAGGTCGAAATGATGCGCTGCGATGCCGCCCGGCAGGTCATAGGATTGCACGAGGGTGAAGGTGGGGCTGGGCACTTCCAGCGCCGGATCGCCGGTCGCGGCGCGCAGGAAGGCGCGGGCCAGGGCGGATTTTCCCGCACCGAGCGGCCCTTGCAGCAGCAGCGCATCACCCGCGCGCGCCAGCCCGGCCAGGCGCGTGGCCAGCGCCTCGGTGGCGGTCAGGGTGTCGAGCGTGATGTTCATGCTCTTCCATCTTGCAGGGCGGCGGCGAGTCCCGCAAAGCGGGCGGAAGGCGGGTGCGGCCCGCGCATCTTTCGCCACCGCCGCCGCTGGAAGAATCCGCGGCCCGCGCGCATCTTCCCCCCATGCCCGACGATACGCCCCCCGACCCTGGTTTCGAAGCGCGCCGCATCATCCGCGCCGCAACGGCCGCGACCCTCGCCACCCAGCAGGAAGGCCAGCCCTTCGCCAGCCTGGTGACGCCCGGCTGCACACCTGGCCTCGCCCCGCTGCTGTGGCTGTCCTCCCTCTCGGAGCATACGCGGCATCTGCAGCGGGAGCCGCGCTGCGCGCTGCTCTTCACCGCCCCCGCCGAGACGCTGAACCCACAAACCGCGCCGCGCGTGACGCTGACCGGGATCGCCGAGCAGATCACCGATGCCGCGCTGAAGGCGCGCTGGCTGGCGCGCCACCCCTATGCCGCGCTCTACGCTGATTTCGGCGATTTCGCGCTGTGGCGGGTGACGCCGATGGGCGCGCTGATGGTGGGTGGCTTCGCCCGCGCCACGCGCCTCAAGATGGCGCAGCTCCTGCCGGAGCCGGAGGCCGTGGCGGCCATCGCCGAAGCCGAGGCCGGCATCATCGAACATGTGAATACGGACCATGCCGATGCCGTGGCGGTCATCGCCACAGCGCTGCTCGGGGGCGCGCCGGGCGCATGGCTGCTGACTGCGGTGGATGTCGATGGGCTGGAGCTGAGCTGTGGCGAAACGGTGCTGCGCCTGGGTTTCGCAGCCCCCGCCCGGGATGCCGATTCCGTGCGTGCCGAATTGATCCGGACAGCCCGTCGGGCCAGGGCGATTATTGCTGCAACGCAGCAATAACGAATTTCCGCAAAGCCACGGAAATTCGCGCTTTACTGGCATTGACCGGCGCCGTCCGATCGCCGTAATTCCGCCGCGACTGTCATCGAAATGCCCCCAGTGACACTGCACGACCGGGACAGGTGAAACGGTCACGGCTTTGAGCTCGTAAACGGGGAACTCCGCATGACCGCATCCGCCCTCGCCGGCACTGGCGTTGCCTCCAGCAACCCGGTTCACGCCAATCTGACGGCGCCGCTGCTGGTGCAGCACGCCCTGGCGCGTGGGGAAGGCCGGCTCTCGGCGGATGGCGCCTTCATCGCCATCACGGGCGTGCATACGGGCCGTTCCGTGCAGGACAAGTTCGTGGTGGATGATCCCGCCGTCACCCAGGACATCTGGTGGGGCAAGATCAACAAGAAGATGGAGGCCGCGAAGTTCCAGGGCCTCGCCACCAAGGTGCGCGGCTGGCTGGCCGAGCGCCCGGTGCTGTTCACGCAGGATCTCTATGCGGGTGCGGACCCCGCGCATCGCATCCGCGTGCGCCTGGTGACGACCAATGCCTGGCACGCGATGTTCGCGCGCAACATGTTCATCCGCCCGCCCGTGGCGGAGCTCGCTGGCTTCACGCCCGACTTCACCATCCTGCACGCCCCGGAATATGAGGCGGACCCAGCCGTGGATGGCTGCCGCACCAGCACCTGCATCGCGCTGAGCTTCGCGCAGAAGACCATCCTGATCGCCGGCACCAGCTATGCCGGCGAAATCAAGAAGAGCATCTTCACCGTGATGAACTGGTTGCTGCCGGCGGCCGGCGTGCTGCCGATGCATTGCAGCGCCAATGTGGGCGCCGCGGGCGATGTGGCGCTGTTCTTCGGCCTCTCCGGCACCGGCAAGACGACGCTGAGCAGCGACCCGGAACGCAGCCTGATCGGCGATGACGAGCATGGCTGGTCGGACCAGGGCGTCTTCAACTTCGAGGGCGGCTGCTACGCCAAGGTCATCAAGCTGAGCCGCGAGGCCGAGCCGCAGATCTGGGATGCGTCGCACCGCTTCGGCGCCGTGCTGGAGAATGTGGTGGCCGATGAGCGTGGCGTGCTCGACCTCGAGGATAACCGCTATACGGAGAATACGCGCTCCTGCTACCCGATCGAATTCATCCCGAATGTGACGATCACGGGCAAGGCGGGCCTGCCGAAGAATGTGGTGATGCTGACGGCCGATGCCTTCGGCGTGCTGCCGCCCATCTCCAAGCTCTCGCCCGCCCAGGCGATGTACCACTTCCTGTCAGGCTATACGGCGCGCGTCGCCGGCACCGAGAAGGGTATGGGCAAGGAGCCGCAGGCGACCTTCAGCACCTGCTTCGGCGCACCCTTCCTGCCGCGCCATCCGGAAGTCTATGGCCGCATGCTGAACGATCTGATCGCGAAGCATGGCGCCGATTGCTGGCTGGTGAACACCGGCTGGACCGGCGGCGCCTATGGCACCGGCAGCCGCATGAGCATCCAGCACACACGCGCCTTGCTGCGCGCCGCGCTGGATGGTTCCCTCGCCAAGGTCGAGTTCGAGCAGGATCCGTTCTTTGGCCTGATGATCCCCAAGAGCGTTCCCGGCATCCCCGCGCATGTGCTGAACCCGCGCGAGAGCTGGGCCGACAAGGCCGCCTATGACGCCACGGCGAAGAACCTGGTCAGCCTGTTCGAGCAGAATTTCGAGACCTTCGCCGGTGCGGTCGATGCCAGCGTGAAGGCCGCCGCGATCAAGGCGGCGGCATAACCCGCGCCAGCTGACGGAAGGGAGGGGCAGGAACCCCAGCTTCCTGCCGGGAGCTCGAAGGGCAGCGCCCTTCGATCCTTCTGCCAGGCCCTGCCCCTGTTACGCCTGGCACGCCTCAAACCCGCGCCGCAGCTGCGGCCGGTTCAGATCCCGCCCGATGAAGACGATCTTGGACTTGCGCGGATCGCCGTCCTTCCAGGGCCCGATGTAATCGCCATCGGCGATCATGTGCACGGCCTGGAAGGCGAAGCGGCGATCCTCGTCCGGATAGGCGAGGATACCCTTGGTGCGCAGCAGGTCCTGCCCCTTGGCGGCCAGCAGATCGGTCATCCAGGTATTGAATTTTTCCGGGTCAATCGGGCGGCTCACCTCGAAGGCGACGGAGTTCACCTCGCTGTCATGCTCGTGGTGATCCTCGCCGGAGAGGAAGTCCGGCTCCCGCACCAGGATGCGCTCCAGGTTGAAGGCGTCACGGCCGATCACGCTGGAAATTGGCGCGTCGGATTTCGTGCTGCGGATCAGCTCCACCATCGGGTTGATGGCGCGGATGCGGCGCTCCACTTCCACCGCCTCCGCTTCGCTCACCAAATCCATCTTGTTGAGCAGGATGAGGTCGGCGAAGGCGATCTGCTCCTCGGCTTCCTTGGTGTCATCCAGGCGGGCGAGCAGGTGCTTGGCGTCCACGACGGTGACAATCGCGTCCAGCTTGGTGGCGCGCTTCACATCCTCATCCACGAAGAAGGTCTGCGCCACCGGGGCGGGGTCCGCGAGGCCGGTGGTTTCGACGATGATGCCGTCGAACTTCTCGCGCCGCTTCATGAGGGAGGAGAGGATGCGGATCAGGTCGCCGCGCACGGTGCAGCAGATGCAGCCGTTGTTCATCTCGAACACCTCCTCATCGGCATCCACGACGAGGTCATTATCCACGCCCAATTCGCCGAATTCGTTGATGATCACAGCGAATTTCTTGCCGTGGTTCTCGGTGAGGATGCGATTGAGCAGCGTAGTCTTGCCGGCGCCGAGATAGCCGGTGAGGACGGTGACAGGGACGGGCGCGATGGTTTCGCTCATCGGGGGGAACTCCAGGAGGATGATTTGGCGGCAATATGGTGCAGGGGCGCGAAAGGGCAAAGTGCCGCTTGCCCGGGATTGCGTCGGACGCATACCATCCGCAATGACCCTGACGGATCTGTTGTGGCTTTCGACCGCCGCCTATGCGCTGCATGTCATCGAGGAATTCGTGCTGAATTGGCGCGACTGGGCGCGGAATGTGCTGGGGCTGCCGGTGGAATGGCCGAGCTTCTACGTGGTGAACGCGGCCGTGGGCGTGCTGGGGGTCACGGCGGCCATGATCGCGCAGGAGCTGCCGGCGGTGGCCTTGAGCCTGCCGGCCCTCATGTTCATCAACGCCACCTTTTTTCACGTGCTGCCGGTGATCCGCTTCGGAGGGCGTTTCTCACCCGGGCTGATCTCGGCGTTGCTGCTGTTCTACCCGCTGGCGATCGCCTGCTACGCGGTGGCAGAGGTGTCCTGGGCCGGGGTGGCGCTTTCCGTGCTGATCGGCGCCGGGTTGATGGCGTGGCCCGTCGCGCTGCTGAAAATCAGGGACAAGCCATATTTCCGGCAGGACCGCTGATGTCTGCGAGATGCGGGGGCGCCGGAGTTTGACGGGCTCGGCCGCGCCCTGACCTGAGCCGCGCCCCATCCCGGCGCCGATCAGCACGGGCCCATCAGGCTGAACAAATCACGTCGGACGCAGGGCAGCCGCTCGAAAACCCCAGTCGAAGCCGGCCCGAGGGAGGCGGGATGGCGCCGGCAAGACCGCCGGCGCCATCAAGGATCACGCGGCTTCCTTGTGGATCGCATCACCGAGCGTCGTGAAGATGCGGTCCACATGATGCTTCTCGATGATGAGCGGCGGGCTGAGCGCCACGATATCGCCCGTCACGCGCACCAGCAGGCCGTCATCGAAGCAGCGGCGGAACACCCGCATGGCGCGCTCACCCGGCTTGCCGGCCAGCGATGAAAGCTCGATCCCGGCGATGAGGCCATGGTTGCGGATATCAATCACATTGGGCGCGCTGCGCATGGAATGCGCCGCCTCCTCCCAATAGCCTTCGATCGCGCGGACCCGGCCAGGCAGATCCTCGCGCACATGGATGTCAATCGCGGCCAGGGCGGCGGCGGCGGCCAGCGGATGGCCGGAATAGGTGTAGCCGTGGAAGAATTCGATCCCCGCGGCCGTGCCCTGGATGATGGTCTCGTAGATCTCGTTCTTCACCGCGACGGCGCCCATGGGCACGGCGGCATTGGTCAGCCCCTTGGCCATGGTCATGATGTCGGGCGTGACACCCAGGCGTTCGGAGCCGAAATGCGTGCCGATGCGGCCGAAGCCGGTGATGACCTCGTCATAGATCAGCAGGATGCCGTGCTTGTCGCACAGGTCCCGCAGGCGCTGCAGGTAGCCCACGGGCGGCACCAGCACGCCGGTGGAGCCGGCCAGTGGCTCGACCATCACCGCCGCGATGGTATCGCCATGCAGGGCGACCAGGCGTTCCAGATCATCGGCCAGATGCGCGCCATGCTGCGGCAATCCGCGCGAGAAGGCGTTCTGCTCCGGCAGGTGGGTGTGCGGCAAATGGTCCACATAGGGCAGCATGGCGCCGAACTGCTTGCGGTTGGTGCCGATGCCGCCCACCGACATGCCGCCAAAGCCCACGCCGTGATAGCCGCGCTCACGCCCCACCAGGCGCACCCGCTGGGCCTGGCCGCGGGCGCGCTGATAGGCGAGGGCGATCTTCAGCGCCGTATCGGCGCTCTCGCTGCCGGAATTGGTGAAGAAGACGCGGTCCAGCCCCTCGGGCGTCAGCTCTGCCACGCGCGCCGCCGCCTCGAAGGCGATGGGGTGGCCGAGCTGGAAGGTGGGGGCGAAGTCGAGGATGGCAGCCTGCTTCTGGATGGCTTCCACGATCTCGCGGCGGCCATGCCCGGCATTGCAGCACCAGAGGCCGGCGGTGCCGTCCAGCACCTCCCGGCCCTCGGGGGTGAAATAGAGCATGCCCTCGGCGCGCGCGAGCAGGCGCGGCTTGTCCTTGAAATACTTGTTGTCCGAGTACGGCATCCAGAAGGCGTCGAGGTTGTTCGGACGGGGAATCGAGAGTTCGTTCATGGCATCGGGCTCCAGGCTCGCGCGCAAGCTTAGACCTGTGCGGCGGGCTGCGCTATGCTCCAGCACCGATCACGCAAGGACGCCGGATTCGTGCTCTCGACCTCGCCACAATTCAAGGAAAACGCCAGCAAGGCCATGGCGGATGCCGGGCTGCAAAAGGCGCTGGGGACCGCGAAGGGCGCTTTCCTGCAACGCCGGGCGGCGGCCGTCGCGAACCTCCCGGAATTCGAGGCGCTGCGGAACACCGCGCGGGACATCAAGAACCACACCCTGGCTAATCTTGATTTCTACCTGGAAAAATTCGCCGAGAATGTGGAGCGCGCCGGCGGCGTGGTGCATTGGTGCAGCACCCCCGATGAAGCGCGCGCCGCCGTGCTGGAAATCTGCCGCAAGGCCAATGCCAAGACCGTCACCAAGGGCAAGTCCATCATCTCCGAGGAACTCGGGATCAACCATCACCTGGAAGAACACGGCATCACGCCGGTCGAGACCGATCTGGGCGAATACATCATCCAGCTGCGCGGTGAGATCCCCTCCCACATCATCGCCCCCGCCTTCCACCTGAACCGCGAGGATTGGGAGGCGGATTTCCGGCGCGCGCATACCGACCTCGACCCCAACCGCGTCTTCCACGAGCGGCGCGACATCCTGAGCGAGGCGCGCACCCGGCTGCGCCAGAAATTCCTGGCGGCCGATGTCGGCATCACCGGCGCCAATTTCCTGATCGCCGAGACGGGTTCCAGCGTCATCGTCACCAATGAGGGCAATGGCGACCTGACGCAGACCCTGCCGCGCGTGCATATCGCGCTCGCCTCCATCGAGAAGGTGGTCCCCACGCTGGAGGATGCGACGAGCCTGCTCCGGGTGCTGGCGCGCTCCGCCACCGGGCAGGATTTCTCGGTCTACACCACCTTCAGCACGGGGGTGCGCCGCAAGGGCGATCTGGACGGGCCGGAGGAGTATCACGTCGTTCTGATTGACGGCGGCCGGTCCAACATGATCGGCACGGAATTCCAGGACATGCTGCGCTGCATCCGCTGCGCTGCCTGCATGAATCACTGCCCGGTCTATGGCGCCACGGGCGGGCATGCCTATGGCTGGGTCTATCCGGGGCCGATGGGCTCGGTGCTGACGCCCAGCCTGATCGGGGTGAAGGAGGCGGGGCACCTGCCGAATGCCAGCACCTTCTGCGGCCGCTGCGAGTCCGTCTGCCCGGTGAAGATCCCGCTGCCCAACCTCATGCGCCATTGGCGGGAGCGCGAGTTCGAGCGGCATTTGCAGCCGGGTGGCGTGCGCAGCGGCCTCGACATCTGGGCCTGGTTCGCCAAGCGGCCGGGGATGTATCGCCTGGCTGCGCGGTGGGGGATTGGCGCGCTGGGTTGGCTGGGCCGCAAAAAGGGCGCCTTCAAGTCCCTGCCGCTCGCCGCTGGCTGGACGGCGGGGCGCGATCTGCCGGTGCCGCAGGGCCGCACCTTCATGGATGAATATGCCCGCCGGCAGCGTGCCGGGGTAGGCCGATGAGCAAGGAAGCCATCCTCGGCGCCATCCGGCGCGGGTTGAAGCGCGGCCCTTTGCCGGCGGATCAGCGTGCGATGCTGGAAGGGCGCCTCGCCTCCCATCCGCGCCACATGATCCCGGCCCGCTCCCGCGTTTCGCGCCCCGAGCAGGTGGCGCTGTTCATCCGCAATGTGGAGAAGGAGTTCGGCAGCGTCGTCCGCCTGCCGAATTTCGCCGCGATTCCGCAGGCCGTGGCGGATTATCTGGCCGCGCAAAATCTGCCGGCGCGCTTCGCCATGGCGCCGCATCCCGAGCTCAAGCGCATCAAATGGGCCGATCATCCGATGCTGGAGATCGAGACGCGCCAGGGCCAGGCGAGTGACCTGGTCAGCCTGCAGCAGGGCTTCGCCGCCGTGGCCGAGACCGGCACGCTCATGCTCCCCTCCGACCCGACGCGCCCGACCACGCTGAACCTGCTGCCGGACACCGAAATGGTGGTTCTGCGCGCCAGCCGCATCGTCGGCGCCTATGAGGAGGCCTGGGATTTGCTGCGGGCCGAACGCAACGACAAGCTGACCGGCGGCTTCATGCCCCGCAACATCATGTGGGTGACCGGGCCCTCGCGCAGCGCCGATATCGAGCAGACGCTGGAGTTGGGCGCGCATGGGCCGCGCGCCTTGCATATCCTCCTCGTGGATGATGACCCCGCGGCAAAAGCGTGAAGCGCAAGCGTGGCCTCACGGCCGAGGACAAGGCGGTCTGGGCCGCCGTGGCCCGCACCATCCGGCCGCTGCCGGGGCGCGAGATGCCGGAGGCACCGCCCGCCATCACCATCACGCCGCCGCCCCGCGCCGTGGAACCCCCGCCGCCCCCGCCCAAGCCGCGGCTGCCGCCGCCCGAAATCAATGTGGGCGCCCAGCCCTCCGGCCTGGATGCGAAGCGATGGCGCGATCTGCGGCGCGGCACGACGCGGCCGGAGCGCAAGCTCGATCTGCACGGAATGACGGCGGCGCGGGCGCACCAGGCCGTAGAGAATTTTCTCCGCATGTGCCACGCCGATGGCACGCGGGTGGTGTGCATCGTGACCGGCAAGGGCAGCAGCACGGAGGGCGGCGTGCTGAAGCGGGAATTGCCGCATTGGTTGAACGCACCGCATCTGCGGCCGCTGATCCTGGGGGCGGCGCATCCGCACAAGGCGAATGCCGGGGCGGTCCATTTGCTGTTGCGGAGGGTGAAGTGAGCGAGGGGCTTTGCCCCCCGCGCTCCCCAGCAGGGAACCAGTTCCCTGCACCCATATCCGTTCGGAGATGCAAGAATCTGAGGTTCTTGCTGGGGAGTTTGAGGGGCAAAGCCCCTCAATGACCCCCTTCGGCCAACGCCTGCGCGAACTCCGCGAGCAGCAGGGCATCTCCCTCACCGAGCTTGCCACCGCGCTCCATGTCTCTCCCGCCTATCTCTCCGCCCTGGAGCACGGCAAGCGCGGCCGCCCCTCGGATGGGCTGATCCACCAGGTCAACGAGCATTTCGGCCTGATCTGGGATGACGCGGAGGAGTTGGTCCGCCTCGCGCGCCTCTCCCATCCGCGCGTGGTGGTGGATACGGCGGGGCTCTCGCCCCAGGCGACCGAATTGGCCAACCGCCTGGCCCGGACCATCCGGGACCTGCCCGAGGCGCGGGTCGCCGCCCTTCTTGCGCTCCTGGAAAGCCCCCCAGATTAACGCTTGCTCCCTTGCCGTGCCCCCCGGCCCTGGCTAGGGTCTCGCGTCATTCGGCAGTGCAGCAAAAGCCAATCAGAGAAGAAGGCGAAACGGGCCATGAAGCTCCTCGTCCCGGTCAAGCGGGTGGTTGATTACAACGTCAAGGTCCGCGTCAAGGCGGACAACACCGGCGTTGAGACCGCGAACGTCAAGATGTCCATGAACCCTTTCGACGAAATCGCCGTCGAGGAAGCGGTGCGCCTGAAGGAAAAGGGCATCGCCACCGAGATCATCGCCGTCTCCGCCGGCCCTGCCGCGGCGGCTGAGCAGATCCGCACGGCACTCGCCATGGGTGCTGATCGCGGCATCCTGGTCGAGCATGACGGCACGCTGGAACCCATCGCGGTCGCGAAGATCCTGAAGGCGATCATCGCCAAGGAAGCGCCCGACCTCGTCATCCTCGGCAAGCAGGCCATTGATGACGACATGAACGCGACGGGCCAGATGCTGGCCGCCCTGATGGGCTGGCCGCAGGGCACCTTCGCCAGCAAGATCGAGATCGCGGATGGCCACGCCACCGTGACGCGCGAGGTGGATGGTGGCCTTGAGACGGTGAAGATCACCCTGCCCGCCATCGTCACCGCCGATCTGCGCCTGAACGAGCCGCGCTACGCCTCGCTGCCCAACATCATGAAGGCGCGCAAGAAGACGATCGATAACGTGAAGCCAGCCGATCTCGGCGTGGATGTGACACCGCGCCTCACGGTGCTGCGCGTGGAGGAGCCGGGCAAGCGCCAGGCCGGCGCCAAGGTGGGCTCGATCCAGGAGCTTGTCGCCAAGCTCCGCAACGAAGCGAAGGTGATCTGAGATGGCCGTTCTTCTCCTCGCCGATCACGACGGCAAGAATGTCTCCCAGCCCACCCGCAGCGCCGTCGCCGCCTGCGCCAAGCTGGGCGAGGTCCATGTGCTGGTGGTGGGTGAAGGTGCTGCCACTGCCGCGCCGGCCGCCGCCGCCCTGCCAGGTGTGGCCAAGGTGCTGCTGGCGGAAGACGCGTCCCTCGCGCATCGCCTGGCCGAACCTCTGGCCGCCCTCCTGGTGCATCTGGCGCCTGGCTATGATCATCTGATCGCGCCCGCTTCGGCCGCCGGCAAGAACGTCATGCCGCGCGTCGCCGCTTTCCTGGATGTGCAGCCGATCAGCGATGTCTCGGGTGTGGTGGATGCCGATACCTTCGTGCGCCCCATCTATGCCGGCAATGCGCTGGCCACTGTGAAGTCCAGTGACGCGAAGAAGGTGATGACCATCCGCGCCGCCAGCTTCGACCCCGTGCCCGCCACCGGCGGGAGTGCCGCGATCGAGGCCATCGCCGCCGCGACCGACCCGGGCCAGTCCAGCTTCCTCGGCGCCGAAGTCAGCAAGAGCGAGCGGCCGGAACTCACGGCGGCGAAGGTCGTCGTCTCCGGCGGCCGCGCCATGGGTTCGGCCGAGAATTTCCACCTGATCGAGAAGGTGGCGGATTTGCTGGGTGCGGCCGTCGGTGCCTCCCGCGCCGCGGTGGATGCGGGCTATGCACCCAATGACCACCAGGTGGGGCAGACCGGCAAGATCGTGGCGCCGGATCTCTACATCGCCGTCGGCATTTCGGGTGCGATCCAGCATCTGGCCGGCATGAAGGACAGCAAGATCATCGTTGCCATCAACAAGGATGAGGAAGCGCCGATCTTCCAGGTCGCGGATTACGGGCTGGTGGCCGATCTCTTCAAGGCACTGCCGGAATTCGAGGCCGAACTCGGCAAGCCCGTCTGATGTCAGTCCGCATCGCCAGCAGTGCCGACATGCCGGATGCGCTGCTCGATATTCCGGAAATCCGCTCGGTCGGCATCATCGGGGCGGGGCAGATGGGCAATGGCATCGCCCATGTCTGCTCGCTGGCCGGCATTCCGGTGGCGATGGTGGATATCAGCGCCGATGCGCTGGACAAGGCGCTGGGCACCATCTCGCGCAACATGGAGCGGCAGATCGGCCGCAAGCTCATCACGCCCGAACAACGCGATGCAGCGATGGGCCTGATCACCACCAGCACGGATTATGCGAGCTTCGGCACCACCGATTTCGTCATCGAGGCGGCGACGGAAAAGGAGGCCATCAAGCGCGAGGTCTTCAAGGCGCTGGTGCCGCATCTCCAGCCCTCGGCCATGGTGGCCTCGAACACCAGTTCGATTTCCATCACGCGGCTGGGCGCGGGCACCGACCGGCCCGAGAAGTTCATCGGCATGCACTTCATGAATCCGGTGCCGATCATGAAGCTGGTCGAGATCATTCGCGGCATCGCGACGGACGAGCCGACCTTCCGCGCCGTGGACGCGCTCGCCAAGCGCCTGGGCAAGCAGACCGCGACATCCGAGGATTTCCCCGCCTTCATCGTCAACCGCATCCTGGTGCCGATGATCAATGAAGCGGTCTATGCGCTGTATGAGGGCGTGGGCGACATTCGCTCGATTGATACGGCCATGAAGCTCGGCGCCAACCACCCGATGGGGCCGCTGGAACTGGCGGATTTCATTGGCCTGGATACCTGCCTTTCTATCATGCAGGTGCTGTATGACGGGCTGTCGGACAGCAAGTACCGGCCCTGCCCGCTGCTGGTGAAGTATGTCGAGGCCGGCTGGTATGGCCGTAAGACCGGGCGCGGCTTCTACGACTACACCCAGGACCCGCCGGTTCCGACGCGATAGCATCCCAGGCGGCAATGCCTCTTCTTTTTGCCGGAATTCCCGGCCTAGACTAAGGGATGGGACGCTCGGTCAGCTTTGTTGGCGCACGCCGCCTGGCACTTTGGGTGGCTTTCGCGCTGCTGCTGGCCATCGGCCCAGGCTGGGCCAAGGGCCCGGAGCCCGGGCCGACCAGTTGCGATGCGAAGCAGAACATCCTGGTGCAGAACGCCTTTGTCCTGGCGGAGCAGCGCGCACGGGCCGCCTTGGCCTTTCTCGACGCCGACCCCTATCACGCGCATATCCGCACCTGGTTCGGCTCGGCCCCGGTTCCCAAGGTGCGGGCGCGGCTGGCGCAGACACTGGAATTGCTCCGCCCGGAGAGGCGGCCCACCTATCTTTGCGGCACCGCCGCCTCCTGCGGCAATCGCCCGATCTACGCGATCGCCAATCTGGTGCGCCGCACCGTGAATCTCTGCCCCATGTTTTTCAATGCGCGGAATGAGGGGGCGGATTCGCGCCCGGGCATCCTGGTGCATGAGATGAGCCATCTGGCCGCCGGTACGGCCGACATGGCCTATGGTCCCACCGCCGCCATGGCGCTGGCCCGCAAGGAGCCAGATCGGGCCGCCTTGAACGCCGATAACTACGAGTATTTCGTGGAATTCCTGCCCGGCCTCAGCGCGTCGCGGCCCGCCACGCGATAAAGCGTGTCGTCCGGCGGATTTGGTGGTTAGGCTCCCTGCAAGAAACCAGGGAGAGAACCGCATGCAACGCCGCGACCTGCTGGCGCTCGCCGCCGCCCCTTTGGCCATGCCGGCCTTGGCGCAACCCAGCTGGCAGCCGGACCGGCCGATCCGCGTCATCGTTCCCTTTCCGGCTGGTGGCGCCACCGATGTCTGGGCCCGGCTTTGCGCCGAGCCGATGACCGAAATGCTGCGCGTGCCCGTGCTGATCGAAAATCGCTCCGGGGCGGCGGGCATGATCGGCGCCGATGCGGTGGCCAAGGCGGCGCCCGATGGGCATACGCTGCTCTTTACGATCACGCCGCTGGTGCAATCGCCCATCGTGCTGGGCAATGCGCCCTATGATGCAATCCGCGACTTCATGCCGATCGGCCAGATGGGCACCACCACGCTCATCTTCATGATCCGCAGCGAATTTCCGCCGCGCAACCTACCGGAATTCATCGCCTTCGCCCGCAGCCAGGCCCAGGCCGGGCGCGGCCTGAACCTTGGCTCCTGGGCGGCGGGGTCGAGTGCGCATGTCTTTGCCCTGGCCATGAACAACCAGCTCAACCTGGGCATGACCCATGTGGCCTATCGGGGTGAAGCCCCGATGGTGACCGCCTATCTCTCGCGCGAGGTGGATGCAGGCATCAACAGCCTGACCAGCACGCGCGAGCATATCATGAGCGGCCGGCTGCGCCCGCTGGCGGCACTCGGCGATGCGCGAGCGGGCGGCATGCCCGAGGTGCCGACCTTCATCGAGCAGGGGGTGGATGTCGGGCGTGGCTGGTCGGGCTTTGCCGGATTGCTGGGCCCGGCGCGCATGCCAGCGGCCATCCATGCGCGGCTGGTGGAGGTGTTTCGCGACACGATGCGGCGCGAAACCATTCGCCAGCGCCTGCTGGCCATGGATACCGACCCTGTCTGGCTCGGCCCCGAGGATTTCGGCGCCGCGATCCTGCGCATCCGCGACATCTGGACCGAGCTAACGCGGGGAATGGACCTGCAGCTGGGCTGAGGCCTTGCCGCTACCGCACCTTCTCGAAGGTGAAGGTGTTGGAAAGTGCCGCCGCCGGCCGGCCCGCGATGAAGCTGTCCTCGCGCAGGTCGCGCAGCACCAGGCCCTGCCAATCGGCCAGTTCCAGGATGGCGCGCTGCGGGATGGCGTGCATCTCCATCTCGGCCCCCGGCGTGCCGGCCAGGTAGGCCTGGAGGTTGAAGCTGTAGTCCCGGCTCCAGACCGGGATCTGAAACATCGCGACGCCGCCTGTGGACAGGGCGCGGAAGCTTTGCCGCAGGATGTTCATCGCAACCGGGGGCGGGCAATGCTGCAGGACGATGCGTGAGTACCAGAAGTCGCATGTCTCGACCGGCATCAGGTGATCCGGCATCACCTGTGTCAGGGTCACATGCTCGAAGCCGGCGCGGCGGAAGGTCTCGGTCGCCAGGTGCAGATGCGGCGCCGAGATATCGAGGCCGGTCACTTCCGGAAAGCGCCGCGCCAGCTGCAGCGTGACGCGCCCCACACCGCAGCCATAATCCACGCAATGCCGGAACTCGGCCGCGCGGCGGCCGATCCGCGCGAGGGTGGCGTCCAGCACCTGCGCATCCCAGGCGCCGGCGGCATAGAAGGCTTCCAGATTGGCCGCGATATTCTGCGGCAGGAAGCGCTCCTCGGTCAGCACGGACCAATGCGGGGCGGCTTCACCCGCCCGCGTCCAATAGCCGCCGACCTGCTCCGCCATGCGCTGGAGCGTCGCGGGGTCGGCCTCGGTCTCGACCGGGTTGGTGGGGGCATCGAGCGGCGGCAGCGCATGGGGATTGGGGCCGTGGCGCAGGCCGAATTCCGCACTGGCAGCCATGGCGCGGCCCATCGAGAAAAGGTCCGGCCAGGTGGCCTGCCCGGCACGAATCACGGCCTCATCCTCCGGCGCGCGGCCGAAGAACATCCGATAGGCGAGGATGACCTGCTCCCGCGTGACCCCCGGGGGGGCGTCACTCGGCAAGGGCGGCCTCCACGGCGGCGCCGAAGCGCTCCAGGATCATGCCGACTTCCTCTGCCGTCACGTTGTAGGGCGGTGCCAGGATCACGTGGTCGCCGCGCAGCCCGTCAATCGTGCCCCCCATGGGATAGCAGCCCAGGCCGCGGGCATAGGCTTCACGCTTCACGCGCTCATTGATCTTGAGCGCGGGGTCGAAGACAGCCTTGCTGGCGCGGTCCTCGACCAGCTCGATCGCCCAGAACAACCCGCGGCCGCGGATATCGCCGACGTGGCGGTGATTGCCCAGGCGCTCGGTCAGCCCCTGCTCCAGCAGCGCGCCCATGGCGTTGACGTTGGCCAGCAGATTTTCCTCCGCGATCACCTCCTGCACGGCGAGGGCTGCCGCGCAGGCCATGGGATGCGCCTGGTAAGTGTGGCCATGCATGAAGCCGCCCGAGCCGTCGCGGATCGCGGCGATGACATGCCCCTGCACCAGGATGCCGCCGATGGGCTGGTAGCCCCCGCCCAAGCCCTTGGCGATGACCTGGATATCAGGGACCACACCCTCCTGCTCCCAGGCATGCATGGTGCCCACACGGCCCATGCCGCTCATCACCTCATCCAGGATGAGCAGCGCGCCGTGGCGGTCGCAGATCTCGCGCATCTTGGGGAAGTAGCCGGGCAAAGCCGCGACGCAGCCGAGTGTGGCACCCACCACCGTCTCCGCGCAGAAGGCGATGACGTTCTGCGGGCCGAGGCGCTGGAATTCCGTCTCCAGCTCATCGGCCAGGCGCTGGACATAATCGGCATCGCTCTCGTGATCCGCGCGGTCACGATAGCTGTAGCAGGGGGCGACATGGCTGAAGGCCTGGCTCAGGATGGGCGCATAGGGGGCGCGGCGCATGGCGTTGCCGCCGGCCGCGAGCGCGCCCAGGGTGTTGCCATGATAGCTCTGCCGGCGGGCGATGAAGCGGGTGCGCTGCGGCTCGCCCTTTTCCACGAAGTATTGCCGCGCCATCTTGAGCGCGGCTTCCATCCCCTCGCTGCCGGAAGAGACGAAATAGGCGTGTGTCAGCCCACCTGGCGCATGGCCCACCAGCATATCCGCGAGGCGCTCGGCGCTCTCGCAGGAGAACAAGGCGGTGTGGGCATAGGTGAGTTTGCCAAGCTGCGCCTGCATGGCACCCAGCACATGCGGGTGGCCGTGGCCAAGGCAGGCGACGGCCGCGCCACCGCTGCCATCCATCACCGCATGGCCGGTGGATTCCCGCAGCCATATGCCCTGGCCGGAGACCGCCACAGGTGGGGCGACCTTGAGGTTGCGGTGAACAAGATGCGACATGCGGGGCTCTCCGGGCGTCTTGGCAGGTTATCGTGGCATCACGGCGGTGTCAGCACACCCACCGCCGCACCCATCATGCAGCAGGCAATGGTGGCGGCTGCCAGGGAGGGCAGGCCCAGCGAGACGATCTCCGCCCGGCGCTCCGGGCACATGGCGCACATGCCGCCCAGCATGATCCCGACAGAGCCGAAATTGGTGAAGCCACACAGCGCATAGGTGAGGATGAGGCGCGAACGCTCCGACAACGCCGCCGCCCCGCCGCGCGCCATGTCGAGATAGGCCACGAACTCATTCACCACGATCTTCACGCCGAGGAATTGCGCGACGGTCGCGGCCTCGCTCGCGGGGATGCCCATGGCCCAGGCGAGCGGCCAAAAGAGGATGCCGGCCACCTGCTGCAAGCTGATGCCGAACAGCGGTTGCAGGATTTCATTACCCAGCGCCACCAGCGCCACGAAGACAACCAGCGCCGCCATGATGCCGAGCAGGAGCTGCAGCCCGTCGCTGGTGCCCTGGACCAGCGCCTCCATGGTGCTGGAGTAGAGCGGCGGCGCCTCGGCCTCGCCTTCCGTCACCGCGTTGCCCGGCATGATCAGAAGCGCGACCAGGACGGCCGCCGGCGCGCCAATCAGCGAGGCCGTGAGCAATTGCCCTGCCGCATCCGGCACGACGGGCGAGATGATCAGCGCATAGACCACCAGCGTATTGCCCGAGATGGTGGCGAGGCCGGCCACCATGACCACGAACAACTCCGAACGCGTCAACTTGGCGAGCCAGGGGCGGATCAGCAGCGGCGCTTCCACCATGCCGACAAAGACATTGGCCGCGACGGAAAATCCCGCAGCTCCGCCCAGCCCGAATAGCCGCCGCAAGCCGCCCGCCAGGCCGCGCACCACGAAGGGCAGGATGCGCCAGTGGTAGAGCACCGCCGAAAGTGCCCCCACCAGAAGCACCAGCGGCAAGGCCTGGAAGAACAGGATGAAGGAAGAACCCGGCGTGACCTCGGCAAACGGCAGCGGCCCGCCACCGAGATAGCCAAAGACCAGCGCCGTGCCGGCCTGGGTGGCCCGCGCCAGCGCATCCACGGCGGCGCCGATCAGCGCGAAGCCGGCGCGCAGGGGCGGCACGTAGAGCAGCAAGGCGGCCAGGCCGATCAGGCCGAGAAGGCCACCCGCAACCACACGCCAGGAGGCATCGCGGCGGAAGCCGCCCAGGGCCCAGGCGAAGACGCAAAGTAGGGCAAGACCCAAGGCGGATTGGAGTTGGAGGGAAGTCAAAAATGGGCCTCTGGCGGCCGGGGCCCCATTCTTTGAGAGTGGCGGCCCCGGACCCCTTTACGGATGGGGTCCGGGGTCCGTGACCCCGGCCGCCGGAGGCCCTGTTTCCTATCCCTCATCTTCATCCGCCACCCCATCCTCAATCCCCAGCACAGCGCCCGATTGTTCCCCTGGCAGGGCCTCGATTGTCTTCAGCTTGCGTTCGATCTGCCGCGTGCGGGTCTTGGCTTCCTCGATGGTCTTGGTAACCGTGCCGACCTGGGTGCCGAGCTTGGTCAGAACTGTGGCCATCTTGCCCATCTCGCCCTTGGTCGCCGAGAGCAATTCGCGCACCGATTCCGCGTTCTTCGAGAGCGCCAGCGTCACGTGGCCCAACTGGATGGTCCGCAGCAGCGCCGGCAGCAGCGATGGCCCCAGGATCAGCACGCGGTGGTTCCGGCCAACATCGTCAATCAGCCCTGGAATGCGCGCGACCTCGGCGTAGAGTCCCTCGGTCGGCAGATACATCACGCCGAATTCCACGGTGCGCGGGGGCAGGATGTATTTCTCCGCGATCTTCTTCGCCTCGCCACGGATGCGAATTTCCAGCGCCTTGCGGGCGGCGGCTTCAGCGACAGGGTCGGCCGCTTCCCAGGCGTTCAGCAGGCGCTCGTAATCCTCGATGGGGAATTTTGCATCCACCGGCAGCAGCACGCGCGCCTCACCCGTGGTGGGCATCACCACGGCGAATTCCACGGAATCGGCGCTGTTCTCGCGCAGGCGGACATTCACCTCATAGCTGCCCTCGGGGAGGATATCGTCCAGCAGCGCCTTCACCTGGGTTTCGCCCCAGCCGCCGCGCGTCTTCACATTGCCAAACAGGCGCTTGATGTCGCCGATCTGGCCGGTCACGGCCTGGATTTCGCCCATCGCCTTCTGCACTGCGGTGAACTGGTCGATCACGCGGGCGAAGCTTTCGTTCATCTGCTTCTCGACCGCGCCGGCGAGTTGCTCGTTCACGCTCTTCTGGATCTCGGCGAGGCGCTTCTCGCTGGTCTCGCGCATCTCCGTCAGCTTCTTGTCGAGCACCTCGCGCGAGCGCGCTGTTTCGGCGCTCATCGCTTCCTGCGTGGCCTTGGCATCGGCAGTGAGACGTTCCAGCAGCGATTTCTCGGTGTTTGCCAACGACTCCGCTTGCTTCAGCATGCCGGCGGAGAGTCCCTCCTGCGTCGCCTTGGCTTCGGCGGCGAAGCGTTCCAGCAGGGCCTTTTCCATCGCAGCCAGCGCTTCGGTCTGCTTGAGGAGGGAGGCGTTCAGCAGCTTGGCCTGCTCCACCGCGAAGCCCTGCACCACGGCGCCAAGAGCGGCTTCGCTGGCGGTCAGCGCCGCCTTCACCTCGCCCGTCAGCGCGCCAAGCCGCTCGCCCTGGCGTTCCTGGGCGGCTTGCAGCAGGGGTAGGGTCGGATCGCTGGCGGGTTTGCGGGTCAACAGGACGGCCAGGATGGCGAGGAGCAGCAGCAGCGCCAGCCCCAGCAAAAGAGTCTCGACCGTCACGCTGCATCCCTCGCTGTGTCATGAGGAAGCATGCACCACCCTCCCGCTCGGCACCACCTGAAGTCCTGGGGTCTGGGGCCTTTCGGCCCCAGCCGCCGGAGGCAGTGTTGGTTCGCCGGAGGCACTGTGGGTTCGCCTGAGGCCTCGCTTCAGTGCCGGAAGTGCCGCATTCCGGTGAAGACCATGGCAAGGCCGGCCGCATCCGCCGCCGCGATCACTTCGGCATCGCGGATGCTGCCGCCAGGCTGGATCACGGCGGTAACGCCCGCCGCCGCCGCGGTCTCCAGCCCATCGGCGAAGGGGAAGAAGGCGTCCGACGCCACCACGCTGCCCACCGCCAGTGGCTGATCCAGGCCCGCCGCCTTGGCCGCCGCTTCGGATTTCCAGGCGGCGATGCGGCTGCTCTCCACGCGGTTCATCTGCCCGGCACCGATGCCCACCGTGGCCAGGTTCTTGGCATAGATGATGGCATTGGACTTCACATGCTTGCAGACACGGAAGGCAAAGAGGAGGTCCGCCATCTCGGTGGCACTCGGCGCACGCTTGGTGACGACGCGCAGGTCACTCTCCATTACGCGCCCCGCATCGCGCGACTGCGCGAGGAAGCCGCCTGCCACGCTGCGGAAGGTCATGCCCGGCGCTGCGGGGTCCGGCATGCCGCCAGTCAGCAGCAGGCGGAGATTCTTCTTGCGCGCGAAGACCGCGCGGGCACCCTCATCGGCGTCGGGCGCGATCACCACTTCGGTGAAGATGGCCGCGATCTTCTCCGCCGCCGCCGCATCCAGCCGGCGGTTGGCGGCAACGATGCCGCCGAAGGCCGAGACCGGATCACAGAGCAGCGCGCGGTCCCACGCGGTGGCCAGATCATCCGCGATGGCGATGCCGCAGGGGTTGGCATGCTTCACGATGACGATGGCGGGTTCGTCGAATTCCGCGCAGACCTCATAGGCGGCGTCGGTATCGTTCAGATTGTTGTAGGAGAGCTCCTTGCCCTGCACCTGGGTCGCTGTCGCGATCCCGAAGCGATGGCTGCCATCGAGGTAGAAGCCGGCCTTCTGATGCGGGTTCTCGCCATAGCGCAGCGTCTGCGCGAGCTGCCCGGCGAAGGCCAGGCGCGGCGGGAAATCCTGGCCAAGCTGCCCGGCGAACCAGCCAGAAATCGCGGCGTCATAGGCGGCGGTGCGGGCATAGGCGGCGGCGGCCAGTTCGCGGCGGAGTTCGGCTGATGTGCCGCCGCTCGCTTCGATCTCGGCGGTGACGCGCGCCAGATGCGCGGGCTCGGTCACCACCACAACATGGGCATGGTTCTTGGCTGCGCTGCGGATCATCGCGGGGCCACCGATATCGATATTCTCGATGCAATCCTCGAAGGCGGCACCCTTCGCCACCGTCGCCTCGAAGGGGTAGAGGTTGACCGCCACCAGATCTATCGGCGCGATCGCATGCTCGGCCATCTGCGCCAGGTGCGCCGCATCATCACGCCGGCCGAGGATGCCACCATGCACCTGCGGCACCAGCGTCTTCACCCGGCCATCCAGGATTTCCGGGAAGCCCGTATGCTCGCTGACATCCTTCACGGGGATGCCCGCCGCGCGGATCGCCTGCGCCGTGCCGCCGGTGGAGAGGATTTCGGCCCCTCGCTCAGCCAGGAAGCGCGCGAATTCCACGATGCCGGTCTTGTCGGAGACGGAGAGCAGGGCGCGGCGAATGGCCAAGGGGTTGGTAACAGTCATGATCATAATCCCAGCAGATCGAGCGTGCGGCCAACCACCGCTGCTTCGGTGAATTTTTCGCGGGCGCGGGCCAGGCCGGCCGCCCCCATCCTCTGCCGCAAGGGCGCATCCGCCACCAGCCGCGCCAGCGCACGCCCGAGCCCCGCCACCTGCATGGGCGGCACCAGAAGCCCGGTCTGCTCCGGCACCACCTGCTCCCGGCAGCCGCTGATATCGGTGGCCACCACGGGCAGCCCGGTCAGCATCGCCTCGATCACGGACATGGGCAGGCCTTCGAAATGGCTGGGCAGGCAGAAGATATCGGCCGCCTGCAGCCAGCGCGCCACATCATGCCGGTAGCCCAGCAGGCGCAGACGGGGGCCGAGCCTGGCCGCCGCACGCTCAAAATGCGGTGTCAGATCCTCGCCATGATCGGATACAAGACGCTCCCCCACCACCCAGAGATGCGCTTCGGGCACGCTCTCCATGGCCTGGAGCAGCTCGGGCCAGCCCTTGTGGCGCACCAGGCGTGAGATGCCGATGATGACGCACGCCTCCGGCGGCACGCCTTGTTCCGCGCGCAGGGTGGCGCGGGCGGCTGCGTCGGGGTGGAACATCGCCGGGTCCCGCCCGTTCCCTGTCGCTGTGGCGCCGCGATGAATCCATAGCCGCCGCGCATCGGCGGCCTCCTCGTCGCTCACGGTCAGGAAGGTATCGGTCATGCGCCCGCCCAGCCATTCCACGCCAAGCGAAAGGCCACGCCGCCACAGCGGGCCAGGCTGATTGAAAAGAAACCCGTGGCAGGTATAGGCGATGCGCGGCACGCCCTCGGCCTTGGCGGCCGCGCGCGCCAGGATGCCGGAGATGGGCATATGCGCATGCACCATGTCGAACCGCTCCTCCCGCATGATCCGGCGCAGTGCGCGGAAGGCCGGGAGATGCGCGCCCGGATTCAGGCTGCGCGCCAGGGGCACGGGGATGATGCGGAACCCCTCATCGCGCGGGATGTCGAGCAATGGGCCGTCCGCGGAAATTCCCACCACCTCATGCCCGCGCGCGCGGGCGCCGCGCATCAGCGGCAGCAGGAAATGCCGGAGCGAGAAATCCACATTGGTGAGCTGGAGGATCTTGATGGCTCGTCCGCCTCTGCCGGTGCCTGGCGGAACAAGGCCAGGGGCGCCGCCCCTGAACCCCGCAAGGGGGCACTGCCCCCTTGACCCGCGATCAATCTGTCAACGCCTTTGGCCTGGATGGATGGTTTCTGAGGCCCGTCTCGGTCAAGGGGCCTGTGCCGCCCGCTAGCCTTCGCCCCCGGCCACCACACGGCTGATGGCCCATTGCACCGTCTCCGCCTCACCATCCGAGGTGAGGACGATCTGGCTGGTGCGACGCGGTTCGGCGGCGAGATAGACGCTTTCCTCCAGCTCCACCCGCGCGCCGCGCGCGCGAAAGCGCCAGCCCTGGCCACCGGGCAGGCGCATCAGCACGCCGCCCTCCTCCTCCTGCAGGACGGCGGTGACGGCCGGGTGCAGGTGGAAGCGGATGGCCCAGGCGGTGGCGGGGCCGGGGAAGGGCTCCAGCGCATCCTCGCCGCGCAGGTCATCGCCCGTCTCGGAGAGATACAGGCGGCGGCGATGCACCACGCCATGGGTGCGGCGATAGCCATCATGGCCAGCCTCCAGCCACTGCGCCCCATTGGCCTCCTGCCGCTCGATCTCGACGCGCTCCGGTCGGCGGCCGAGGCCCTCCTCGCGTAGCTCGCTGCTGTTGGTATCGGCCAAAGTGAGGGTGGAATGCGCCGCCGTGCCGCGCAGCGCGTCCCGCCATGCGCCATCCCCGGCCGGGGCCGCGCCGCAATTCACGATCAGGCGGTCCCGCCCGACCGACATTTCAAACGAGAGCGTGCCCGCATGTGCCGAACGATCGGCGCCGCGCGGCAGGCCGGAAGCGGCATCGGCCGGGCGGCCGGGCGGCGGCGCGCCGCAATCGGCGATGATCAGCGTGCGGCCCGCGGCCATGCGCTGAAAGCCTGTTTCCTCCAGCAGCATGGGCGCCCGCCCCTTGGCCAGGCCCTGGGCGAGAACGACATCCACGATGGCTGGAGATTCTTCACGCGTGCCATTGAACAAGGCCAGCGACATGTCCCCATGCCGGAACAGCCGGAGCGCCTGGCCGGCACGTTCCAGCGCGGTGGAAAGCTGCGGCGGGGAGGTGACGCCCACGCCGTTCAGCAGGTTGCGGATCTCGATCAGGTCCTGCAGGGCCAGCAATTGCGTGGCCGGGCTGCGCTCGACATGGCCGCCATCCGGGTGGAACTGGCGCTCCAGCTCGGGCCCCAGGAAGCGCAGCGCGCGGGTCAGCCAGGCTTCTTCCTCCATCGCCACGGCGGCGGCGATGCTGCCCTTGAGCACCACCAGGGCGCCGCGATGCGCGGCCTCGGCCGGCAGGCTGGCCGAGAGGGCCCGGCCATCCTGCGCGAGGCGCTGGAGCAATTGGCGGCGGAACCCATCCTCGGCCGTGGCGGCCAGGAAATCCCAATGGCCGAGCCAGGCGGAAATCCGTGCCGCCGCCACTTCGGGCGCGTTGGCCATCGGTTCGGTCGCACCGCGGGCGAGCCAATCTTCGGCCAGATCGCGCGCCTTCACCCGTGCGGCGTCGGTGCCGAGCATGCGCAGATCGCGCAGCCAGGCGAAGCCATGCGCCCCCTGGCGCCAGAGCGTGGTGCCGGCGGCGGGGCCCCAATCATTGAGCAGCCGGGCGCTGCCCAGTACCTCGAACTCGCCACGCAGCAGCCGCGCACCGCGGGCGGCATCACCCGGCCAGAGATCCCGGAAGGAACGCGCCGGCGCGTCAGGGACGCGGACGGGCTTGAGCCGGGAAAACAAGCCGCGAACGCCACGGAAAACATCAGCCATCAGGCGCCCTCCCTCAGCCCGGCAATGGCGGCGGCGTAGTCCGCGGCGCCAAACACGGCTGTGCCAGCCACAAGAACATCGGCGCCGGCGGCAATGCAATCAGGGGCGGTCTTCAAGGTGACGCCGCCATCCACCTGAAGCGCAATCTCTCGGCCGGATTCGGTGATCATGCGACGCAAAGCGGCAATCTTGGCCAATTGGCTGGTCAGGAAGGATTGCCCGCCAAAGCCCGGATTGACCGACATGACGAGGATGAGGTCGGTCAGGTCCAGCACATGGGCCAAAGCCTCGATCGGCGTCGCCGGATTGAGCACCACGCCGGCCTTCTTCCCCAGGCTGCGGATGGTTTGCAGGCTGCGGTGCAGATGCGGCCCGGCTTCCGGATGCAGGCTGATGATATCGGCCCCCGCTTCGGCGAAGGCGGCGAGGTAGATATCGGCCGGGGCGATCATCAGATGCACGTCGAAGGGCATCTTGCTGTGCGGCCTGAGGGCGCGGATCAGTCCCGGCCCGAAGCTGATATTGGGCACGAAATGCCCATCCATGATGTCCAGGTGCAGCCAATCGGCGCCCGCGGTTTCAATGGCGCGCACTTCCTCGCCCAGCCGGGCAAAATCGGCGGCAAGCAGCGACGGGGCAATGCGAATGGCTGACATCGGACCTGCATGAAAACAAGCCTTGGGGTTAGCCTATTCGCAACCGCCTGGAAACCGTCGCGCCCGGCGCAATCTGCGCCTGATCAGCCTTCGAGAATGCCGCGCGATCCGCTGATGATCGAGAGGAACTCGCGCCGCGTCGCGTCATTGGTGCGAAACTCGCCCAACATGCGGGAGGTGACCATGGAAACGCCCGGCTTGTGGATGCCGCGCGTGGTCATGCACTGGTGCGCGGCCTCGATCACGACAGCGACACCCTTGGGCTTGAGCACGCTTTCAATCGTATTGGCGATTTGCGCCGTCAGCTTTTCCTGAATTTGCAGGCGCTTGGCGTAGGTCTCGATCACGCGGGCCAGTTTGGAAATCCCGACCACGCGGCCATTGGGCAAATAGGCGATATGCGCCTTGCCAATGATGGGAACCATATGGTGCTCGCAATGGCTCTCCAGCCGAATATCCCGCAGCACGACCATCTCGTCATAGCCGTCCGTCTCCTCGAAGGAACGGGCCAGCATCTCGACCGGGTCATTGCCGTAGCCGGCGAAGAATTCCTCATAGGCGCGGGCGACGCGGGCGGGTGTATCCACCAGGCCCTCGCGGTCCGGGTCATCGCCGGCCCAGAGCAGCAGCGTGCGAACGGCGGCCTCGGCCTCGGCGCGGCTTGGGCGGAGCAGGCCGCTCAACTTGTCGTCGGCCTTGGCATTGGCGGGCAACTGGATGTTCATGGCTTTCGAAATTCCCTGGAGGCCCGCATCCGCGCCCGTGTGGTGCGGCATCAGGCTTCTCGAAAAGCCAGATGGGGCGGCTGCGGGACTCCGCAAGCGTCAGCGGCGGGACTGGCCTATTTTGCTGAACGCGCAACGATCAGTGGATGCCGCCATCCTGATGCGGACTGTCCAGCGAGAAGGCCGGTACGGCCGCGTCGAACGCCTCGCCGGTTTCAACGACGACCATATGGTAGGTACCGCGCATGAAGCCGGAGGGCGTGGGCAGCGGCGTGCCGGAGGTGTAGTCGAAGCTCTCGCCCGGTTCGAGGATGGGCTGTTCGCCCACCACGCCCTCGCCATGCACGCGGGTCTCGCGGCCCATCCCGTCGGTGATGATCCAGCTGCGCTTAAGAAGCTGGACCGTCGCCTGGCCCAGATTCTCGATCTGCACCTTGTAGGCCCAGACATAGCGCCCGTCCGAGGGCTCCGACTGATCGGTCAGGTAGAAGGGGCGGATGGTGACGCGTACGCCGCGCGTGACCGTGGTGTAGGGCTTCATGCGCGGCGCATCGCGGCGGTGGCGAGGCCGGCGCCCATCAGCATGGCACCCCCCAGGCGGTTGAAGGCGCGCCGGATGGCGGGCCGCGCGACCGCCCCCGCAAGCCGCCCCGCGAGCAGCGCATAGGCCAGGGCATTCAGCGCGGCCAGGGTCACGAAGCTCGCGACCAGGATCGCGGCCTGCGGCAGGAAGGGCTGCGCGGGGGTGATGAATTGTGGAACGAAGGCGATGAAGAAGGCGATGCTCTTGGGGTTGAGCGCCGTCACCACATAGGCGTCGCGCATGGCGCGGCGGGCGGTGAGCGGCGGCGCGGCAGTGGCACTGACCGGCGCGCGGAACAGCTTGATGCCGAGCCACACGAGATAGGCCGCGCCCATCCATTTCAGCAGGGTGAAGGCCAGGCTGGAGGCGGCCAGCAAGGCGCCGAGTCCGGCGAGGGAAAGCGTCATCGCCGTCAGGTCACCCAGCGCCACGCCGGCCACCAGCGGCAGCGCCCGGCCACGCCCGGCGCCGAGCGATTGGCCGATGACGAGCATGATCGTCGGCCCCGGAATCGGCAGCATGATGGCGGAAGCGAGCAGGAAGGCGAGCCAGGTTTCCAGGGTCATGCGTCATCCTGCCATGGCTCGCCCCCACGGCGCTACTCGGCCGCGCGCAGGCTGGCGCTGCTGCCCACCGCATCCAGCGCCTCGGCCAGATCCTCGATCAGGTCGGCCACGTCTTCGAGACCCACCGAGAGCCGCACCGTGCCATCGGTGATGCCGAGCTTCGTGCGCTCCACCTCGCCGATGCGCATATGCGTGGTGGTGGCCGGATGCGTCGCCAGCGACTTGGAATCGCCGAGGTTGTTGGAGATGTCCACGATCTGCAGCGCGTTCATGAAGCGGAAGCAGGCGGCCTTCGCGTCCTGCCCATTCGCGGTAGAGCCCCCCCTGATGTCGAAGGTCACCAGCGTGCCGCCGCCCGACATCTGCCGCACCGCCAGCGCATGCTGCGGATGGTCGGCGCGGAAGGGATAGAGCACGCGGGAAATCTCCGAACGTTCGCTCAGGAAATCGGCCACGGCGGCCGCGTTGCGGCACATCTGGTCCACGCGCAGCTTCAGCGTCTCAAGCCCCTTCAGGATGACCCAGGCGTTGAAGGGGGACATGGCGGGGCCGGTGTTGCGGATGAAGGGCATCAGCACCTCCTCCACCCACTTCTTCTTGCCGAGCACGGCGCCGCCGAGCACACGGCCCTGGCCGTCCATGTGCTTGGTGCAGGAATAGACGACGACATCGGCCCCCTGCTCGAAGGGCTTTTGCAGCAGCGGTGTCGCGAACACATTATCCACCACCACCAGCGCGCCGGCGGCATGGGCCAGCTTGCAGACGGCGACCACATCCACCAGCTCGAGCATGGGGTTGGAGGGGCTTTCCAGCAGCACCATCGTGGCAGGCGTGCTCAGCGCCGCTTCCCACTGCGCCATATCCGTGCCGTCCACGAATTCGGCGTGGATGCCGTAGCGCGGCAGCAGCGTGCTGACGATCCAGTGGCAGGACCCGAACAAAGCGCGGGAGGCGACGAGCCGATCCCCGGTCTTGAGATGCGACAGCAGCGCGGAATGCACCGCCGCCATGCCGGTCGCCATCAGGCGGCAGGCCTCGGCACCCTCGATGGCGCAGAGGCGCTCTTCCAGCATGGTCGTCGTCGGGTTGGCGAAGCGGCTGTACTGGTAGTGCTCGATTTCGTTCTTGAAGGTCGCTTCGGCCTGCTCTGCACTGTCATAGACAAAGCCGGAGGTCAGGAACATCGCCTCGGCGGTTTCGCCGTGGTTGGAGCGGTTGAGGCCGCCGCGAACGAGTTGCGTGGCGGGGCGGAGCTTACGGGACATGTTGGCACCCTCATGCGAAGACCGGTTATGCGAGACACGGGCGTCCGGCACCCTGGGCGGGGTGGGGGTATGGCTCTCCGTGGAGAGCAACCCCTGGGCCGTTTAGCGCGCTTGTTTTCCGTCTTCCAAGGAAGACGACCCGGTTGGGACCTCGCCGCAAGCTGGCCGGACAAATCGCGAGGACCCAATAGGGTTAAACCCTGTACCGACCCGGCGTCAATCATGCAGGTCATTGACGGCGAGGCTATGGAAATGCGATTAGTCTCAGGAATGAGCGCACTCGATCCCGAAGTGGCCAATCAATTGGCCGAAGACCTCCCGCCCGACGTGTTCCGCACGATCATCTCGACCTTCGAGGATGATCTGGGGCGCCTCGCGCAGGAGCTCGCCGCCGCTGCCCAGCGCGGCGATCAGGAGGGGTACGAGCGCGCGGCGCATAGCCTCGCTGGCGCTGCTGCTGCCGTGGGTGCCATCGGGCTGGAGCGCGAGGCGCGGATCGCCATGGATCATCGCCAGCCCGAGCCGCCGGCGATTGTCCTGCCCCGCCTGCTGACCGAAGCCAAGGCCGCCCTCCAGGCATTGCACGCCCTGATCCACTGATGCCCGCGCGCATCCTGCTGGTCGAGGATACGCCGACCCAGGCCGAGATCGCCAAGGCGATGCTGCGCGAGTTCGGGCATGAGATGCGCCACGCCGAAACCGGCGCGCAAGGCCTGGCCATGGCCCTGGAATGGCGCCCCGATGCCATCCTCGTGGATCTGGTTCTGCCGGATTTCTCCGGCATCGAGCTGATGCGCCGCCTGAAATCCTCGGGGCTGGATACGGCCTGCATCGTGCTGACCGCACATGGCTCGGTGAATACCGCCGTGGAAGCCATGCGCGAGGGCGCGACGGATTTCCTTCTCAAGCCCTATGCCGCGGCGCGCCTGCGCGTGACGCTGGACAATGCCCTTGAGAAGCGTGCCCTGCGCCAGGCGCTGGACACGGCGCGCACCGTCCTGGGGCGTGAGAGCTTTGGTGGCTTCATCGGCGCCTCGCCCGCTATGCAGGCGGTCTATCGCACGCTGGAAAGTGTGGCTGCCTCTCGCGCCACGGTCTTCATCACGGGCGAGAGCGGCACCGGCAAGGAGGTGGCGGCCGAGACGCTGCACCAGGCCTCGCCGCGCAGAAGCCGGGCCTTCATCGCGCTGAATTGCGGCGCCATCCCGCGTGACCTGCTGGAGAGCGAAATCTTCGGCCATGTGAAGGGCGCCTTCACCGGGGCCACCGAGAACCGTGCCGGTGCGGCCCGCTCGGCCGATGGCGGGACGCTGTTTCTGGATGAGATCGGCGAGATGCCGATGGAAATGCAGGTGAAGCTGCTGCGCTTCGTCCAGAGCGGCACGGTCACCCCCGTGGGCGGCACCCGGGCCGAGCCTGTGGATGTGCGCCTGGTTTGCGCGACCAATCGCGATATCCTCGCCGAGGTGCAGGCGGGACGTTTCCGCGAGGATCTCTACTACCGCCTTTACGTCGTGCCCGTGGCCCTGCCGCCGCTGCGCGCGCGCGGCGAGGATGTTCTGCTCATCGCCCGCCATCTGCTGCAGCTTTTCGCGCGGGAGGAGGGCAAGCGCTTTGCGCGCTTCGATGCGGAGGCAGCGGCCGCCATCCGCGCCTATCCCTGGCCCGGCAATGTGCGGCAGTTGCAGAATGTGCTTCGCAACGCCGTGGTTCTGCATGATGGCGAGGTGATCACCCGCGCCATGCTGCCCAGCCTTCTGTTGCACGGCCTGCTGCCGCACGGCGCGCAGCCTCCCGCAGCCGCCGCCAGCGCGGAGCGCCCCACGCCGGCCAGCCCGATCGAACCGCTCGCCGTCTCCGAGAAGCGGCTGATCCTGGCCGCGCTGGAGCATACCGGCCAGGACGTGCCGCGTGCGGCAGCACTGCTCGAGGTGAATCCCAGCACGATCTACCGCAAGCTGACGGCCTGGAAGAAGGAGGGCTAGCCACACCCGCCGGCAACGGGCGCGCTGATCTGGTCTGCGCCCGGCGCGGTTTTCCGGCAGGTTTGGCCGCGCTACACAAGTTCCAATTCAACCTGGAGATTTCTGTCATGCGGGTCGGCGTGATCGGTGCCACGGGCGCGGTCGGCAAGGAATTGGTGGAGGTGCTCGCCAAGCGCCGCTTCCCTGTGAAGGAGCTTCGTCTCTTCGCCTCTACGCGCTCCGCCGGCACGAAGCAGGCCACGCCCTGGGGGGACGTGACGATCGAGGCCTATAGCCCGGACGGTGCGCGCAACCTCGATCTGGCACTGCTCGCCGTCTCCGGTGATTTCGCCAAGGCGCATGCGCGGGCGCTGGCGGCCGAGGGGGTCGCGGTCGTGGACAACTCCTCCGCGTTGCGGCTTGAAGCCGATGTGCCGCTGGTGGTGCCCGAGGTGAATGCCAGCGCGATCGGCCAGCATCGCCTCATCGCCAATCCGAACTGCACCACGGCCATCCTCGTTGTCGCGCTTGAGCCGCTGCGCCAGGCCTTTGGCCTGAAGCGCGTCATCGTCTCGACCTACCAGGCGGCCAGCGGCGCCGGCGCCGAGGGCATGGCCGAGCTGGAACGCGAGACCCGCCGTGTGCTGGTCGAAGGCCAGCCGGCGCAGCATGACGTCTTCGCCCATCCGCTCGCCTTCAACGTCATCCCGCAGATCGATACCTTCCAGCCCAATGGCTACACGCGTGAGGAGATGAAGGTTGCCTGGGAGAGCCGGAAGATCATGGGCATGCCTGATCTGCTGATCTCCTGCACCGCCGTCCGTATCCCGACCTACCGCGTCCATGCCGAGGCCGTGACCATCGAGACCGAACGCCCCGTCACGGCGGAAGCCGCGCGCGAGGTGCTCTCCCGCGCGGCGGGGGTGCGCGTGGTGGATGACCCCGCGGCCCAGCTCTATCCGATGCCGATTACGGCGACCGGGCAGGATGATGTGGAAGCAGGGCGCATCCGGGCCAATCCGGTGTTTGGCGACCGCGGGTTGGATTTCTTCCTGTGCGGCGACCAGCTGCTCAAGGGGGCGGCGCTGAATGCGGTGCAGATCGCCGAGAAGATGAGGATGTGAGGGCAGGGCGCGGCCCAGGCCCCGGCGCGGTGGACCCGCCGGGGCCTAGGGCCCCGGACCCCGTCAGTTGGTGCCGCCTGCCAGTTCCGCGACGAGGAAATCGCGGAACACGGAAACCCGCTTCGAGGCGCGCATTTCTTCCGGATAGACGAAATAGGCGTTGATCCGCGGCGCCTTCAGCTCAGGCAGGACGGTCAACAGCCCCTCAAGCTCGGGGCCCATATAGTCGGGCATCGCGGCAAGGCCCATGCCCGATTGCACGGCGCGCAACATGCCGGTCAGGCTGTTCACCTCCAGCGTACCGCGGCGGCCCTGGCCGGGCTTGCGGCCGATCTCGGCCAGCCAGTTGATCTCCTCCACGGGCGGTCGGTAGTCGCCCCAGACGATCAACCGATGCGCGTCCAGCTCTTCCGGGCGCTGCGGAATGCCATGGCGCTTCAGGTAGTCCGGGCTGCCCACGATGCGCCAGCCGAAGCTCGCCACATGGCGCTGGATCAGATCGGGCTGGCGCGGCGGATGCATGCGGATGGCGACATCCGCCTCGCGCATGGCGAGGTCCAGGTCGGCATCATCCAGGATCACGGAGACATTGATCTCCGGATACATCTCCAGGAAGCGGTGCAGCCGGGGCGCCAGCCAGGAGCCGCCAAATCCCGTCGTCGTGGTGATTTTCAGCCGGCCGGCCGGGCGCTCCCGGCCCTCGGTCAGCAGCGCTTCGGTCATCGCAAGCTTGGCAAAGACCTCACGTACGGTGCGGTTCAGCGTCTCGCCCGATTCGGTGAGGATCAGGCCGCGCGCATGCCGATGGAACAGCGGCACTGACAGCGCATCCTCCAGCGCCTGAATCTGGCGCGAAACGGCGGATTGGCTGAGGGCGAGCGTCTCGCCCGCATGGGTGAAGGAGCCGGCTTCGGCGACCGCGTGGAAAACGCGCAGCTTGTCCCAATCGAGCGGCATTACGCGGCGACCTTGTCATGGGCATGTTCCTGGGCCGCCAGGAATTTCTCAGCATCCAGGGCCGCCATGCAGCCGGTCCCGGCGGCGGTCACCGCCTGGCGGTAGATCTTGTCCGCGACATCGCCGGCCGCGAAGACGCCCGCGATGCTGGTGCGCGTGCCGCCTGGTGTGACCATCAGATAGCCCCCTTCATCCATGTCCAACTGGCCGCGAAACAGGCTGGTGGCCGGGTCATGCCCGATGGCGACAAAAATGCCATCCACGGCCAGTTCCCGCCGGTCACCGGTCTGGGCATGGCGCAGCGCGAGGCCGCGGGCCACTGGGCGGGCCGCCTCCGTGCCCAGCATTTCCTCGGTCACCATGTTCCAGAGCACTGTCACATTCTCCTTGGCGAAAAGCCGTTCCTGCAGGATGCGCTCGGCGCGCAGGCTGTCCCGCCGATGCACGAGTGTGACATGGCGAGCAAGGTTGGCCAGATAGAGCGCCTCCTCCACCGCCGAATTTCCGCCGCCGATCACCGCCACATCCTTGCCCCGGAAGAAGAATCCGTCACAGGTGGCGCAGGCCGAGACACCAAAGCCGGAGAGTGCCTGCTCACCCGGAATGCCGAGCCAGCGTGCCTGGGCGCCCGTCGCGATGATCACCGCATCGGCCAGGTAGACATCGCCGCTGTCGCATTCGGCGCGGAAGGGACGATGGGCAAAATCCACCCGGGTGACGAGGTCGTATTTCAGTTCCGTGCCGACATGCTCCGCCTGGGCGCGCATCTGCTCCATGAGCCACGGGCCCTGCACCGCTTCGGCGAAGCCCGGGTAATTCTCGACATCGGTGGTGATGGTCAGTTGCCCGCCCGGCTGCATGCCAGCGACCAGCACGGGCTTGAGGCCGGCGCGGGCCGCATAGATCGCGGCCGTATAGCCGGCCGGGCCGGCACCGATGATCAGAAGACGCGTGGGGATTGTGGCGGGCACGGGCGATTCCAGGGCTCTGACTTGTTGGGAGCGCATATCTGCCCATCTTCGCATGCGGAACAAGACTGCGGCTTGCATATCGCAGCATCCGCAAGGATATTGCGCCGCATGGCACCTCCTGGCAACGAAACAACGCGCGCGAACATGGCCGAACTCGATGCGATAGATCTGCGGATCCTGGCCGAGCTGCAGGCCGATGGGCGGATCACCAATGTCGAGTTGGCAAGCCGCGTCGGCCTCTCGGCGCCGCCATGCCTGCGCCGGGTGCGCCGGTTGGAGGAAGCCGGCGTGCTGCGCGGCTACCACGCCGATGTGGAGCCCTCGGCGCTTGGTTTCGAAGTCACCTTCTTCGCCATTGTCGGGCTGGAAAGCCAAAAGCAGGTCATCCTCGACGCCTTCGAGGCCGAGGTGATCGGCTGGGCCGAGGTGCGCGAATGCCACATGATCCGAGGCGGTGGGGATTTCCTGCTGCGCCTGGTCGCGCGGGATACCGCCCATGAGAACGCGCTGACCGCACGGCTGACCAGCGCGCAGAATGTGTTGCGCGTGCAGACCCTGCAAACCATCCGCACCGCGAAGAACGCGGCCGGGGTGCCGTTCTAGCGCGCCAATCCGCGCGATGACGGCTTCCTGAAGATCATGGCGTCAGCCATGGCCTGGCCGTCCTTGCGCCAGCCCTTCCCTTCGCCCCTTGCTTGGGCATAGGCTTCGGTCACGAGCGGGCAAACCGCCGTGAAACGGAACCACAGGGAGGATCCGAAGATGCAACGCAGAACCCTTTTGGGCGGCGTCGCCGCTGGCCTGCTCGCCACCCCCCATGTGCTGCGCGCCCAGGCGCCCATCACCCTGAACGGGGCGGTGCAATTCAATGATGACCACGTCTTCAACCGCGCGCTCCTCCGCTTCGAGGAACTGGTGAAGCAATACGCGAACCGCCCGATCAATTTCGTGCTGCACCGCAACAGCAGCCTTGGCCTCGAGAAGCAGTATTTCGAGTATATGTCGGCCGGGCGGGCGGTGGATTATGGCATCGTCTCGCCCGCGCACATGTCCACCTTCAGCCGCGCGGCACCCTTCATTGACGCGCCCTTCCTGTTCCGCAACCTCGCGCATTGGAACCAGGTGCTCGACCAGGATCTGCTGGCGCCGGTGGCGCAGGAAGTGGAGCGCCGGGCGCGGGTGATGCTGATCGGCTATGCGGGGGGCGGTGTGCGCAACATCTTCGCCAACAAGCCCGTCTCGAACATGGCCGAGATGCGGGGTTTGCGTGTGCGCGTGCAGGGCGCCCCGATCTGGAACCGCACCTTCCAGGCGGCTGGCATGGCACCGCAGGTCATCGCCTATAACGAGGTGTACAACGCCATCCAGAACAACGTGCTGGAGGCCGGCGAGAACGAGGCCGCCGGCGTGCTGGCCATGCGCTTCTTCGAGGTGGCGCCGCAACTGGCCATCACCGAGCATGCCATCACCGTGCGGCCGATCTGCTTCTCGGCGCAGACCTTCGCGCGGCTGCCACGTGAGGTGCAGGAGGCGGTGCGCCGTGCCGGCCGCGAGGCGGGCGTCTTTGGCCGGCAGGCGGAAAGCACCGAGGACGGGCAGACGCTGGCCCGGCTGGAGAGCGAGGGGCGGTTGCGCCGTATTCCCTTCACGGATCGTGCGGCCATGCTGGCGGCCGTCGCACCCGTCATGGCCACCTATGCCCGGGAGATCGAGGCGGAGAATATCTTCAGCCGGATCAACGCCCTGAGCAGCTGAGCCGCCCCTGGAGCCGGCGCATCCAGGCGCCGGCTCCCCCTCCCTGCCCGATCGGATCGCCATGCCCCCGTATCAGCCGCGGAATGCCTTTCGCCGCGCGACCTTCCTCTACAGCCGGTTTCTGGATGTGCTGGTGGTCCTCACCGTCGCCATCCTGATCATCCCTGTTTCGCTGCAGATTTTCGCCCGCTTCACCGAGCTTTTGCCGCGCTACATCTGGACGGAGGAGGCCGCGCGCTTCCTGCTGGTCTGGATGGTCATGATCGGCGCCATGATCGGCGTGCGGGAGGGGAGCCATTTCGTGGTGGACCTCTTCCCTTCGCTGACCGGGCGCAAGAAGGCCGCACTGGACCTGATCTCGGGCCTCTTCATGCTGATCTTTGGTTTCATTTTTCTGTGGTACGGCATCGAGTTCACCGAATTCGCCCTGTATCGCATCAGCGAGCTTGCCGAGTGGCCGCTGTGGCTGATCCATATGGCCTGGCCCATCGCCGGCTTTTCCTGGCTGCTCTTCACCGGGGAGCACATGTGGGACAGCCTCCAGGTGCTGCGGGGGCGCGGCTGATGGGGGCCAGCACGCTCTCGGCCAGCCAGGCCGCCTGGATCCTGTTCGGCGGCTTTTTCGGCATGCTGGTGCTGCGTGTGCCGGTTGCGGTCGCCATCGGCCTCGCCTGCCTGCCCATCCTGCTGATTGAGGATCGCCTCTGGCCGATGATCCTCGTGCAGGAGACGTTCAACGCCTATAACAGCTTCATCCTGCTGGCCGTCCCGTTCTTTCTGCTGACGGCCAACCTGATGAATGTCGGCGGCATCACGGACCGGCTGGTGCGCTTTTCCCGCGCGCTGGTGGGCCATTTCCCGGGCGGTCTCGCCCAGGTGAATGTGGTGCTCTCCATCTTCTTCGCCGGCATCTCCGGCAGTTCCACCGCGGATGCCGCGAGCCAGGCGAAGCTCTTCATCGAGGCGCAGCGCAAGGAGGGCTATGATGACAGCTTCTCCGTCGCCATCACCGCGGTCTCGGCCGTGCTGGCCGTCATCATCCCGCCCTCCATCCTGATGATCGTCTGGGGCGGCGTGCTGACGGTCTCGATCGGTGCGCTGTTTCTCGCGGGCATCCTGCCCGGGCTGCTGATCGGCCTGGCGCAGATGGGCACGGTGCATGTCTACGCGAAGATGCGGGGATACCCGACCTATCCGCGCTCCACCCTGAGGGAAATCTTTGCCTCCTTCCTGGTTTCCATCCCAGCGCTGCTGACGCCCTTCATCATCATAGGTGGCAAGATCTTCGGTTGGTTCACCGCGACGGAAAGTGCCTGCATCGCCGTGCTCTACGCCGGGTTTCTCTCTGTCATCGTCTATCGCGAGATGGATTGGCGCGGGGTCTGGAGCGCATTCAGCGATACGGGCAAGCTATCCGCCATTGCGCTGTTCTGCGTAGGCACGGCGAGTGCCTTCGGCTGGCTGCTCGCCTTCTACAAGATCCCCGAGGCATTGATGGCGGGGGTGAGCGCCTGGCAGATGGGACCGGCCATGACCGGCTTCTTCATCGCCGGCGTATTCCTGGTGGTGGGCTGCTTCCTCGATGCAATTCCCGCCATCATCATCGTGGGCGCCATTCTGCAACCCATTGCCGAGGCGGCCGGGCTGCATCCGGTGCATTTCGCGATGATCGGGATCGTCTCGCTTGCCTTCGGACTGGTGACGCCGCCTTACGGGCTATGCCTGCTCATCACCTGCGCGGTGGCGGAAATGCGGGTGGTGGATGCGCTCAAGGATGTCGGGATCATGCTGCTGCCCATGCTGGCCGTGCTTGCCGCGCTGATCCTGTGGCCCGACATGGCGCTGCTGCTCCCGCGCCTGATTGAGCCTGATTTCCTGAAATGAAGCGCAAGGGGCATGGCCCCTTCATGCCACCACAGGCCATCCATGCTCGTCGTTGAGGCTTTGGGAATCTATCCGCGTCGTACCACGTAGTCGCCCGCTTCCAGCGCAGCCACGATGGCGTCCGCCTGCGCGCGGTCCCGCACCTCGATCATCAGTTCCAGCTCCGCTGTCTGCACAGAGGGCGCCGCGAAGAGCCGCTGGTGGCTGACCTCGATCACATTGCCGCCGGCTTCCGCCACGCGGGTCGCGATATCGGCCAGCACGCCCGGCCGGTCGGGGATATCCAGGTGCAGGCGCAGCAGGCGTCCATCGCGCAGCAGGTTGCGCAGCAGCACGTTGGACAGGATGCGCGGATCAATATTCCCGCCGCAGATCACTGTGCCGACATGCTTGCCGGCAAAGCGCTCGGGATAGGTGAGGATGGCGGCCACGCCCGCCGCGCCCGCGCCCTCGGAGACCACCTTGGCGCCCTCTGCCAGCAGCGCGATGCCCTGCTCGACCGCGCGCTCCGGCACCACCAGGATTTCCACGCCCAGTCGGCGCAGCATCTCCAGCGGCAACTCGCCGACATCGCGCACGGCGATGCCCTCGGCGATGGTCGGCCCTCCCACTTGCACGGGCTGCCCCGCCAGGCGCTGGCGCATGGCCTGATAGCCTTCAACCTCCACGCCGAATACCGGCAGACCAGGGCGCAGGGCATGGGCGGCGATGGCGCAGCCGGTGACCAGGCCACCACCACCCGTCGGGAAGATCAGCGCTTCCACATCCGGCGCATCCTCGAGCATTTCGAGTGCCAGGGTGCCTTGGCCGGCGATCACGGCCGGATCGTCATAGGGGTGGATGAAGGTCAGCCCCTGCTCCCGGGCCAGGTGATGCGCGTGGGAGGCAGCTTCGGCCAGGGTTTCCCCGTGCAGCACCACGCGGGCGCCGAAACCCTCCGTGCGCAGCACCTTGTTGGAGGGGGTGAAGCGCGGCATCACGATCGTGGAGGCGATGCCAAGCAGGGTGGAATGCCGCGCCACCGCCTGGGCATGGTTGCCGGCCGACATCGCGATCACGCCGCCCGCCCGTTCCCGCTCCGAGAGCAGCGCCAGGCGATTGGCCGCCCCACGCTCCTTGAAGGCGCCTGTGGCCTGGAGATTGTCGAGCTTGAGTGAAACCCGCGCACCACAGGCCGAGGAGACGGCGGGGTTCTCGATGCTCGGCGTACGCAGGATGCGGCCGTGGATCCGGGCAGCGGCGGCACGGATATCAGCGAGGGAGAGGGGCATCGCGGTTCCAATTCTCGACAGGCGGTTCGAGCGGGCGCTGCCCTCTCAAACCCTCCTGGCAGGGTGAACGCGGGTGTTCACAAAATCCTGCATTTTCGTCCGGAGGGAGGCGAAGGACCCGCGTGGAAACCACGCCGGCAATTCCCCTGCTGGGATGCTCGAGGGGCAAAGCCCTCCGATCTAGTTGAAAGCCACCCCGGTGATTTCCACGGCCCGCGCACCGCCGGGTGCCGGCACTTCAACACTGTCACCCACCGTCTTGCCCATGAGGGCCTTGGCGAGCGGCGAGGACAGCGAAATCGAGCCCGTCTTCATATCGGCCTCATACTGGCCGACAATGCGATATGTGGTCTCCTTCTCCGACTCCTCGTCAATGATCGTCACGCGGGCGCCGAAACGCACCTGCGTGCCGCTCATCTTGCTGACGTCAATCACCTCGACCGAGGGAATGATGGATTCGAGTTCCGCGAGGCGCCCCTCGATGAAGGATTGCCGCTCTCGTGCTGCATGGTACTCGGCGTTTTCCGAGAGATCCCCATGCGCACGCGCTTCCGCGATCGCCACGATGATCGCGGGGCGCTCGACGGATTTCAATTGCTTCAGTTCCTCTTCCAGCTTGGCCAGCCCCTCGGCGGTCATGGGGAACTTCTGCACGGCAGTTTCTTCCTTCGCAGCAACGCCTCTCCCTCCGGCAACCTCGTTGCGCAAAACGCCGGAGGCAGCCAAAGGGGAGGGGTAAGGAGGGAGGGGGCCTGATCGCCCCCAACCCAGTTCAGAACGACGTTGTAGAGTAGGATTGGAGGGGCGCCACATCAAGTGTTCCTGCACGGAGCGCCGCAATTGCCCCCGCCGCGGCCCGGGCCCCGGCGATGGTGGTGTAGTGCGGCACCCCCTGCGTCAACGCTGAGCGGCGGATGTCGAAGCTGTCGGAGACACTCCGTCCGCCACCGGATGTATTGATCACCAGCTGGATTTCCCCGGACTTGATCGCATCCACGCAATGCGGCCGGCCTTCCAGCACCTTGTTCACGAGCGTCACCTCGATCCCGGCTTCCCGCAAACGCGCCGCCGTGCCGCGGGTTGCCATGATGCGGAAGCCCATCTCGGCCAAGCGGCGGGTGATGCTGACGGCGGCCGCCTTGTCACTCTCCCGGACCGAAATGAAGGCGGTGCCGCTTTCCGGCAGCTTCACGCCCGCACCCATCTGCGATTTCAGGAAGGCGCGCTCGAAGCTGGTATCCAGGCCCATCACCTCGCCGGTGGATTTCATCTCGGGGCCCAGCAGCACATCCACGCCGGGGAAGCGGTTGAACGGAAATACCGCCTCCTTCACCGCCACATGCTTGGCCACCGCGTCATCATCCAGGTTGAACTCGGCGAGCTTGGCGCCGGCCATCACCCGGGCGCCGATCTTGGCGACGGCCACGCCCGTCGCCTTGGCGACGAAGGGGACGGTGCGGCTGGCACGGGGATTCACTTCGAGCACGAAGATCTCGCCGTCCTTCACCGCATATTGCACATTCATCAGGCCGCGTACCTTCAGCGCGCGGGCCATCGCCTCCGTCTCGGCCTTGAGCTCGGTAATGATGGAGGGCGGCAGCGAATACGGCGGCAGGGAGCAGGCGCTGTCGCCCGAATGGATGCCTGCCTCCTCGATATGCTCCATGACGCCGGCCACATAGACGGCGCCATCCGCATCGGCGATGCAATCCACATCCACTTCGATGGCGTCCGCCAGGTACTGGTCGATCAGGATGGGGTTCTCGCCCGAGACGCGCACTGCCTCGGCGCCGAAGCGGCGCAATTGCTCGGCGTTGTAGGCGATTTCCATCGCACGGCCGCCCAGCACGTAGCTCGGTCGCACCACCACCGGGTAGCCGATGCGTGCGGCCTCGACCTCCGCCTCGTCCAGGTTGCGGGCGATGCCGTTCTGCGGCTGCTGCAAGCCCAGCCCCTTGAGCAGTTGCTGGAAGCGCTCACGATCCTCGGCGATATCAATCGCCTCGGCACTGGTGCCCAGGATCGGGATGCCCGCCTTGTCCAGCGCCTGGCTGAGCTTGAGCGGCGTCTGCCCGCCATATTGCACGATGCAGCCGAGAAGCGTGCCCTTCTCCTGCTCGCGCCGGATCAACGCGATCACGTCTTCCGCCATCAGCGGTTCGAAATAGAGGCGGTCCGCGGTTTCTGGGTCGGTGCTGACCGTCTCGGGGTTGCAGTTGACCATGATGGTCTCGATGCCCGCTTCCTTCAGCGCGTAGCAGGCATGGACGCAGCAATAGTCGAATTCGATGCCCTGGCCGATGCGGTTCGGACCACCACCCAGGATCACAACCTTGTTGCGATCCGTGGGGCGCGATTCACAGACGGGCGTGCCGAAGCCACCCTCATAGGTCGAGTACATGTAGGGCGTATCGGCGGCAAATTCCGCGGCACAGGTGTCAATGCGCTTATAGACTGGATGCACGCCGAGCTTCTCGCGCGCGGCCAGCACCGTGGTCTCCGGCAGGCCGGTCAGCTTGCCCAACTGCTTGTCGGAAAAGCCCAGCGCCTTGAGGCTGCGCATGCCCTGCGGCGTGGTAGGCAGGCCCTTCGCCTGCACGCCGCGCTCAGCGATGACGATGCGTTCGATCTCGCGGATGAACCAGGGGTCGAACTTGCAGGCGGCGTGGATCTCCTCGACAGAAACGCCGGCGCGCAGGGCCTGCGCCACGGTCAGCACGCGATCCGGCCGTGGAATGGCGAGTGAGGCATGGAAGGCCTCCTTGCTGCCATCGCCGGGCGGTGCCTGTTCATCCAGGCCCGAAAGCCCCGTCTCCAGGCTGCGCAATCCCTTCTGCAAGGCTTCGGCGAAGGAGCGGCCGATGGCCATCGCCTCGCCCACGGATTTCATGCTGGTTGTGAGGGTGGCGGGCGTGCCGGGGAATTTCTCGAAGGTGAAGCGCGGAATCTTCACCACGACATAGTCGATCGTCGGCTCGAAGCTGGCCGGCGTGACCATGGTGATGTCGTTCTTCAACTCGTCCAGCGTGTAGCCGACCGCCAGCTTGGCCGCGATCTTGGCAATCGGAAAACCCGTGGCCTTCGACGCCAGCGCGGAAGAGCGTGACACGCGCGGATTCATTTCGATGACAACCATGCGGCCATCCTTCGGATTGATGCCGAACTGCACGTTGGAGCCGCCGGTATCCACGCCGATCTCACGCAGGCAGGCGATGCTGGCATCGCGCATGCGCTGATATTCCTTGTCGGTCAGCGTGAGTGCGGGGGCTATGGTGACGCTGTCGCCCGTGTGCACGCCCATCGCATCCAGATTTTCGATGGAGCAGACGATGATGCAGTTGTCGTTGCGGTCCCGCACGACCTCCATCTCATATTCTTTCCAGCCCAGCACGCTCTCCTCGACCAGCACTTCGCTGGTCATGGAGGCGGCCAGGCCCGAGCCCACGATCTGCTCGAATTCCTCGCGGTTATAGGCGATACCGCCGCCCGTCCCGCCCAGCGTGAAGCTCGGCCGGATCACGCAAGGCAGGCCGACGATGGCAAGGCCGGCCCAGGCCTCCTCCATCGTATGCGCGATCTCGCTCTTGGGGCTTTCGATGCCGATCTTGGTCATCGCGTTGCGGAACTTCTGGCGATCCTCGGCCTTGTCGATCACCTCGGCATTGGCGCCGATCAACTCGCAGCCGTATTTCTTCAGCACGCCGGCCGCATCCAGCTTCAGGGCGGTGTTCAGCGCCGTCTGCCCGCCCATGGTGGGCAGCAGCGCATCGGGCCGCTCCTTCGCGATGATCTTCTCCACGATCTCGGGCGTGATGGGCTCGATATAGGTGGCATCCGCCAGGCCCGGATCGGTCATGATCGTGGCCGGGTTGGAATTGACCAGGATGACGCGATAACCCTCGGCCCGCAGCGCCTTGCAGGCCTGTGCGCCGGAATAGTCGAACTCACAGGCCTGGCCGATCACGATGGGGCCGGCGCCGATGATGAGGATGGAAGAGATGTCGGTGCGCTTGGGCATGGTGGACCTCAAAAAATGAAGGGAAAAATGGGGGGCTCTGCCCCTCAAGCTCCCCGGCAAGAACCTCAGGTTCTTGCATCTCCGTTCATGGATGGCGGGCAGGTGCTGCTGTGTTCGTCATTCCTTGGGTCGTCGCATCCAGAGCAATACGATCGCGGTCAGGATGTGGCCGGGCAGCCAGAAGACCAGCCAGGTCACCAGCCATTCAGGCGGGACCAGAAAGCTCAGGACGCCGTGCAGCAAAATCAGCGCGGCTGTTGCCGCCAACACAGGCATGGCGCCATTCCGCCCGCGAGAGAGGCGGTTGCTCAGCAGCGTGACCACCAGGGCGGAGTAGAGCAGCCCCTGCAGGATGATCAGAATTTGGGCCATCAGCCTCGTACCCCCTTGGATTCACGCCATGCCGAATAGAGCAGGGCCGGCAGCAGCAGCAGATGCGGGACAGCCCAGAAGGCCATGGCCGTCAGCCGATGCTCCGGCTCCAGGAACAACATCGTCACGCCATGCACCGTCGCTGACATGGCGAAGGCGGTGAGCGCGGCGCGCATCGGCGCAAACATCTTCTTGAGCGCATGCGCCAGCCAGAACAGCACCAGCCCCGAATAGCCCAGCGCAAACAAGGCAAAGACGAAGCCGTTCATCGCCCAAAGATCTTCTTGCGATACCAGATGAGCCCGCCCGCAATGGCGTGCGAAGCCACCACCAGCCCGACCACGGCCAGCGAACCCGTACCGGGAAAGGCCAGGTAGAGCAGCATGCCCATCAGCAGCATCGAAAGGCCCAGGGCCTGCTCCAGCCGCGGCAGCATGCGCCCGAAGGCTGTGGTCGCGATGATGGCGACGAGGGTGCAGCCCGCCACCAGGATCAGCCCGATCAAGATCGTGACGATGGTTTCCGCCATCAGCTTCGTGCCCCCGAAACACCTTCGCCAAAGGCCAGCTTGGCCGCGATCAAGGCCAGCGTGGCGCCCAGCAGATAACGCTGCACGGCGAGCCAGACTGGCCGTGTCCCGAGGAAGCGCGCCGTACTGGCCGCACCCATCACGAGGATGCCGTCGAAGACAATCGCCACAGTGATCTGCACGGCGCCCAGGGCGACGCCCTGGAGGAACAAATGCCCGGCCGCGGGGTCGAGGAAGGGCGGCAGCACCGCCACATAAAACAAGGCGACCTTGGGGTTCAGCGCTGCCGTGGCGAAGCCGACGGCGAAGAGCTTGGCATCCGGCTCCGGTGGCAGGCTGCGCGGCGCGAAGAGAGGCTCCGCCCCCGGCTTCACGCATTGCCAGGCGAGCCAGGCCAGATAGATCGCGCCGCCAATCCGCAACGCATCCCAGGCATAGGGCACGGCAAACAGCGCCGCCGTGATCCCCGCCGCCGCGCAGAGCATGATGGCGAGCGAGCCCGTCTGGCAGCCAGCCAGCGACACCATGCCCGCCCGCGTGCCTTGGGCCAACGAGCGCGATACAAGATACAGCATGTTCGGCCCCGGCGTGAGCACCAGGCCGAGCGAGAGGGCTGCGAAGATCAGCAGGGTTTCAATGGAGGGCATCAATCCTCCAGCAACTTGCGCAGCATGGCTTCGGCCGTCTTCTTCGTCTCGGCGATGGCGCGCTCCAGCTCCTCGATGGCGCGGGTGGTCGGCACGATGCCGCGCCGACGCACCTCGATCAGTTCCGCCGTGCTCAGCCGTTCCAGCGCCATTTCCAGGACGTTCATGCCGAACTGCTTGTTCTGGTCGCGCACGGGATGCGGCGACAGGGCGCCGCGCAGCTTGTCCAGCGCCTCGCCATCGATCGGCCAGACATCATCGCGCCACAGGTGATAGGAAGCGAGCAGCAGGAATTGCTCCGTCTCCAGCAGAGAGAGGGTGCGACGCGGCGCGAAGACGGGCGCCTCGATCTGCATGAATTCCGGCAGCGGCATTCCTTCATCCCTGGATGGAATAGCCGCCATCCACCGCGATGGAGGTGCCGGTGATGAAGCTGGCCGCATCCGATGCATAGAACGCCGCGATGCCCTCGAAATCCTCGGGCGTGCCCCAGCGGCCGGCCGGCGCGCGGGTGCGCACATTCAGGTCGAGTGCGGGCATGTCCAGCCGCGCACCGCGCGTCAGCGCCGTATCAATCCAGCCCGGCAGCACGCAATTCACCGTGATGCCATCCTTCGCCCACGCGGTCGCCAGCGTCTTAGTCAGTTGCACGACGGCGCCCTTGGACGATGAATACGCCGCATGCAGCGGCATGCCGAAGATCGAGAGCATCGAGCCATTGTTGATGATGCGCCCCACGCCGCCGGCCTTCAGGTGCGGATAGGCCGCCTGCGCCGTGAACATGCTGCTGGTCAGGTTGGTGTTCAGCACCGTGTGCCAGTCGGCCAGCGTCGTCTCCTCCGGCCGCGAGCGGATGTTGGTGCCGGCATTATTCACCAGGATATCCAGCCGTCCGAAGGCGGAAACCGTCGCCGCCACCATCGCCTTGATGGAATTGGGGTCCGTCACATCCGCGCTGACCGCCTCGGCCCGCGCGCCCAGCGCGCGGAGTTCGGCCAGCGCCGCCTTGCTCTTGGCTGCGTCGCGGCCGGCTAGCATCACACTCGCGCCAGCCTTGGCCAGGCCACGGGCAAAGCCGAGCCCGATGCCGCCATTGCCACCGGTGACGAGCGCCACGCGCCCTGAAAGATCGAACATTCCCTGCTTCCTTCCTGCTTCAGGCTTTCGCCTGGGCCATCATCGCGACAAAGCGGTGGAACAGGTAGTGGCTGTCCGAAGGACCGGGCGACGCTTCGGGATGGTACTGGACGGAGAAGCAGCCAGGGGCCGCGATGCCTTCATTCGTGCCGTCGAACAGGCTGACATGGGTGGCGCGCACGCCCTCCGGCAGGCTGTCAGGATCCACCGCGAAGCCATGATTCTGGCTGGTGATCTCCACCCGCCCGGTGGCGAGGTCCTGCACGGGCTGGTTGGCGCCGCGATGCCCGCGCTCCAGCTTGTAGGTGCTGGCACCCAGCGCCAGCGCCAGCAATTGATGGCCCAGGCAGATGCCAAACACCGGCACCTTGGCCGCGAGCACGCCCTGGATGGCAGGCACGGCGTAAACACCCGTCGCTGCCGGATCGCCGGGACCGTTGGAGAGAAAAACGCCATCCGGCTTTTCGCGCAGAATCTCCTCTGCCGTCGCCGTCGCCGGCAGAACCGTCACATGGCAGCCGGCATCGGCCAGGCAGCGCAGAATATTGCGCTTGGCGCCGTAATCCACCGCCACCACGCGATGAACAGGCGCTTTCTGCGTGCCAAATCCTTTGCCCCAGGACCAGCACGTCTCGTCCCAGGTGTAGGATTGCCGGGCGGTGACCTCCTTCGCGAGATCCATCCCTTTCAGGCCCGGCCAGGCCTTGGCCTGCGCCAGCAGTGCCGGGATGTCGAACCGGCCATCGGCCGGAAAGCTGATCACGCCATTCGGCGCGCCGCCGTCGCGGATCCGTGCCGTGAGCGCCCGCGTATCCAGGCCGCAAATGCCCGTCACGCCATGGCGTTTCAGCCATTCCTGCAAATTCAGCGTTGCCCGGTAATTGGCGGGTTCCGTCACATCCTGCTTGACGATCAACCCGCGCGCGACGGGTGTAGCCGCCTCCATATCCTCGATATTCGTGCCGACGATCCCGATATGAGGGAAGGTAAAATTGATGATCTGACCGGCGTAGGAGGGGTCGGTCAACGTCTCCTGATAGCCCGTGAGCGCGGTATTGAAGCAGATTTCCGCCACTTGGGTGCCGTGGGCGCCGAAGCCCCAACCCCAATGCACGCTGCCATCATCGAGTACGAGGACGCCGGTGGCACCTTCGGGGACTTGGTTGGGCATGGGCGTTTCCTGCGTGTTCGTTGCCGAAGGTTTATGGGCCGAAGAGTGGTGGGCCGCAGCATGGGAGCCCGAAGAACCGGTGGCCGCACCGGTGAGGTCGGAAAGGCCGAGGCCCGTGGCGGCCAGAACGGCCGGCCAGTGCTTGGCCGGGATGGATTTGGCCTGGCGCCATTTGCGAATGGCCTCGGTGCCCACCTGGCATTGGGCGGCCGCGGCCTCGGCGCCCCCCATGAGGGCCAGGATGTCTTCTACGGAGCGCATGGGCTATCATATGTGGGAAATGACTTCCCAGAGCAAGGTGCTGGCCCTGTTCTGGGAAAAACACTCCCGTAAGGACTCTCGGACCATGGATCTTCGCACCCGCTTCACCGCCGAACTCAAGACGGCCATGCTCGCCAAGGATGCCGCCACTGTCGGCACGTTGCGCATGGTCACGGCCAAGCTGAAGGACATGGACATCGCCGCCCGCCCCGGCCCGCCGCTGGAGGACCCGGCCATCATCGCCATGCTGCGCGGCATGGCCAAGTCCCGCCGGGAATCCGTCGAGATGTACCGCACCGGCAACCGCGAGGAACTCGCCGCCAAGGAAGAGGCCGAGATCGCCGTGATCGAGAGCTTCCTGCCCACCCAGATGGATGACGCGGCTCTTGCCGCCGCCGTCGCCGCCGCTGTGGCGGAAACCGGCGCCACGACGATCAAGGAGATGGGCAAGGTCATGGCGGTGCTGAAGGCAAAGCACGCCGCCAGCCTGGACATGGCCAAGGCCGGGCCCGCCGTAAAAGCGGCTTTGGGAGGATAAGGACCCAGGGCTCCGCCCTGGACCCGCCGGGGCCGAGGCCCCGGGCCCCATCAGATGAGCCGGGGCCGGGACAGTTCCGGCTCGACCAGTTTGCGGACGGCGGTTTCGCCGGCCGCGGCCACACGCTCGGCGCCGATGGCGGCCAGCGGATCCTCGGCATTGCGCCAGGCCTTGTATTCATCTTCGTAGGGCAGCCCCATGCCCTCGGCGAGGAGATGCACCCAGTTCACCACGCGGATGCCATGGCCCCGCTCCAGCCCGATCATCTCGCGGTGGCAGGAGTGAAAAATCGTCACCAGCGTGTCGGCCCCGGTCTCCCGCATGGCGGCGAGCGTGGTTCGCTGCACATCGGCCAGAGCGCCTGGCACGGAGGCGAGGCCGAAGCACATGTAGCTCGGCGCGCGATAGGGGTGGTCCACCACGCTTACGCCTGGGATGATGCCCAGCAGGTCGGGGATGATGTCATTCACCGGCACGCGCCCCTGGAAGCCCACATGCCGGTCCACGAAAACCCGCGCCGCTACGCGCTGCGTCAGAAGAGGGGCCAGCCGGTCCCGCTGCTCATGGATCGCCTCGCAAAGATGCTGGCTGTCGAAATTCTGCTCCTTGGTCTGCCCCATGAAGTCGTCGAGATTCGCATGGCACGAAGGGCACCAGGTAATCACGCGCGGCGTACCGCTGGCGGCGAATTTCTCCATCGTCCGGTCGGCCATGCCCTCGGCGATCCGGGGCGCACTTTCCTTCGGGCTGCCGCAGCAGGCACCGGGGCCGCCGACGGGCGCCGCCTCCACGCCGACGGCTTCCAGGATGTGCTGGCTGAGGCGGATGATCTCGCCATGGCGCGTCATGTTGCAGCCATACCAGAAGGTGTTCACAGCCATTCGCCCTGTTCCTTCTCCGTGAAAGACAGCCGCGCGAAGACCTTCACGCGGGACATGGTCTCGGCCGCATTGCGTCGGGGGATCACGCCGCCCTCCTGCGCCTGCCACTTGGCCAGCCGCAGCATGAGCATCGGATTCACCGCCTCCGGACAGGCCTCGTTGCAGGAACCGCTGCGGGTGCAGACGCTGATCCAGTTGCGCGCGGCCGCATCGCCCGCGCCGCCGGCGAGCACATCCAGCACGCCGATGACCGCCGCCTTCGCATCCGTGCCCCGCGCATCCGGCGCGTAGGGGATCATCGGACAGGCCTCGAAGCAGGCGCCGCAGCGCGTGCACGCGGCCAGCATGCGCGCGGTCTCGGCGGCCCGCAGTGCGGACCAGTCCTCATGCGCTACCACCCGTTGATCCGGTCCCATGTGGCGATCACCTCGCGCGATCCATCCACCACATGATAGCGGTCAAAGGCCGCCGCTGTCAGGCATGTATGATTGGGGGCCACGCGCAGCTTCGTGCCGATGGGCAGCATAGGTGCCGGCGTCGCCTCGCCATGCTCCTGATGCACCCGCGCCAGGATGGGTTCGCCCAGCGTGTTGCCGCCATCCATGTCGAGCACCAGGCCGAAGCCGTAGTCGCGCGGCGCCTTTTCCGTGCTGCGGTCCTTGCTCATCGCCAGCGCGCCGGAATCCAGCAGCAGCGCGCCGCGCGCCGGCTTGCGGCCGATGACGCTGGCCAGCACCGTGACTGCGATGTCGCCCTCGGGATGCGTGCCCAGCTGCGCCTGGAACAGATCCCCGAACATATAGACGCCCGCACGGATGTCGGTGATGCCGTCCAGCCGCTCTGCATGCAGCGCGGTGGGGGAGGAACCCAGGCTCACAATTTCCAGCCGGTAGCCTGCCTCGCGCAGCGCCTGCGCCGCCCGCACCACGCCCGCGCGTTCCAGTTCGGCGATGGCGGCCATCTCGGGGATGCTGCGCCCGCCATAGGAATGGCCCGCATGGGTAAAGACGCCGGCCAGCTTGCCGCCCAGCGCTGCCGCAATGGCGTGCGCCTCGTCCGGCGGCACGCCGCCGCGCCCCTCACCCACATCCACCTCGACCAGCGCGCGGATGCGGCCCGGATGCGCGGCGATGGCCTGGGCAGCTTCCACGTCATCTGTGATGACCTTTATATCGGCGCCCGCCGCGTTGATTGCGGCCACTGCATCCAGCTTCTGCGGCGTGATGCCCACGGCGTAGATCTGGTCCCGCCAGCCGCCCTCCGCGAAGTAGCGCGCCTCGGCCAGGGTGCTGACGGTGATCGGCCCGAAATTCGGCGCGGCCAGCATCGCCACATCGCGCGACTTCGCGGTCTTGAGATGCGGCCGCAGCACCACGCCGGGATGCCGTGCGATGGCGCGCTGCATCATCGCCAGGTTGCGCTTCAAGACGCCGAGATCCAGCACCAGGGCCGGCGTGGTCAGATCATCGAGATTCATCGTGTGGCGTCCTGATCCAGCGGCAGCACGGGCCGCGGTAATTTCGTCCAGTCGAAACGGCTGAGGATGGGCGAGGTGAGGCCCGGCGCATCCACCTCGACAATCTGCTCATGCGCGAAGAATTCATCGAAGCCCCCGCGGAAATGCCCGCGCGACTTCACCACGACGCAGCGCGCCGCAGCCACATCAATGCCCAGATGCTCCAGGAAGGCTGGGTCCGCGCATTGCGTGCGCTGGCTGATCACCACCACGTCAATGCCGCCGAGCCTGAGCCAGGCCGTATCGCCCAGCTGCATCGCCGTGCCGGCGAAGATGCCGCGCCGGCCGGTCACCTGGCCGTCCGAGAGGGCGCGCACCTCGGCCTGCGCCGCAAAGGGCCGACTGAAGGGGTCCTGCTCGGCCGCGCGGTTGAAGCGCGCCTCGAAGCTGGCGCCGATGCCGACCGCCTTCGCTTCAGCCACCAGGGCCGGGTCATGGATCACGCCGAAGACCGCGCCCTCAACGCCCGCGCGGTGAAACGCCTCCAGCAGCCACATGGTGTTGCCGCGTCCGCCGCCGCCGGGATTATCGGCCACATCGGCGAAGGCGAGCGGCGTGGGGCTGGTCAGCGCGCGTTCCGTCGCTTCCTCCAGCGGCGTCAGCTTCGCCACGAAGCGGTCGCGCCTGGCCCAGGCGGCATCCGCCAGCTCATCGGCGAGGGCATCGGCCGCACCCTGATGGGTCGCGGTGACGATGGCGCACATGCCGTTGAAGGGCGTGTCGCCATAGGCGAAGCCCGCCATGACCGAGACATTCACGATGCGCGGATCGGCGGCTCGCCGCTCCTGGCCGAGATTGATCACCTCCGCATAAGGCCCCTGCGCCGTCAGCAGCGAGACCGTGGGCGCCACGATGGGCAGGCGCCGATGCGCGCGCACGAAGCGCTCGCCCCTCAGCAGCCGGCGCATGAGGCCAGCGCTTTCCTCACCGCGCGCGCGCATGTCCATATGCGGGTTCGTCAGGTAGCCGACATAGGCGTCGTTCAGCGCAACATTGGCATCCGACACATTGGCGTGCAGGTCATAGGTGCAGATGAAGGGGATTTCCCCCAGCTCGGCCCGCACCAGCGCCTGCACCGCGCCCTCGGGGTCGTCCAGCACGGTCGTCAGCCCCGCGCCATGCATGACGCAGAAGGCACCTTCCACTTGCCCGCGCAGCGCGCGCAAGCTGACGCGCCATTCCTCCATCAGTTTTTCGAAGAAGGCGTGCTCCACGGGGCCATTGGGCTCGGCCATGGCCAGCGTGATGGGGCGCGGCTGCCAGGGGCCGGTCGCGTCCATGGCGGTCACGAAGCCTGGCATTTCGCCCAGCGCCTGGGGGCTCGCGCTGCGGGCATCGGTCACGATCGCCTCGCCGCGCAGCAGGCAGCGATAGGCGAAATCCGCCTCGGTTGCGATGGGCGCGAAGCGGTTGCACTCGATGGAGAAACCAAGGAGGGCGATTCGTGGGCTTGAAGCGGGGGAGTTCATCGGATGCACAACCTCACATAACACGGGATACGCGCCTGCCCGCTGGCGAGCCCCATCACCTGGCAGAGCGCCGCAACAGGCGAGTCCGCCTCACCATCTTACCAACTGACTTGCGGGCTTTTGCCACGCGACCACGCTTTGGGACAAATGCGCTGCGGGCCGCATCCCGGTCAGCAAGGGCCAGCGCCCGGTCGCTGGAGTCGCCCCGCCCGCACAACCATACCCAAACCGCGAATCCAGCCCGCGCTCCGCGTACCCCTCGCGCAGCAGGTCCTGGTGCGGGACAAGCTCAGGCCGCCGCCTCACGATGAACAGCGGAAGGCAGGCAGCGAAAGCCCGTCCATGCTTCCGCGCGCCAGGGCGAGGAGACGGAATTGCGGGGACGGACCGGAATGCAGGCCTTCTTTTGGACAGGCCGAAGGGCGGGAGAACAAAACTCGCTGCGTCATTTAGGAATTTATACCATTATCCTTGAAAAAGTCAAGATTTAGGGCGATGACCTTTGGGCGCGTGCTCTCCGGTCGCGGGATTGGTATTGCGCGCCAGGCCCTGGTTCCCGGCCAGTCCGCCTATCGCGGAAAATGTTCGGTATGGGTTTCACCGGTGCGACCGAAATAGACGACGCGGCGCCCGGTGAAGGAGACGATGTAGCCCGCACAGCCCGCCGCCATCACCTTCGCGCAGAAACCCGCATAGGTGTAGCCGGGCACCTTCTGCTGCGCATCCGCGATGGCAGCGAGAAGTGCTGCGCCGTCCAGCGCCGCCGCGATGGGGCTGCGCCCGTGGCATGTCGAGAGCACAAGGCTTTCCCCATCCGGCAGGTAGTAGGTCGCCGTCGAACGGCGATAATCCACCATGTAGCTCTCGAAGCCTGCCTGCATCAGCGTGCCGACAATTTGCGGGAAGGTCATGCTGTTCTGCGCCGCGGCATCAAGGCATGCCTGGGCGATCAGGGTCAGGCGATGGTCCATCGGGGCTCCTGGCTTCTCGTCAGTTGATCGGCGTGGCGGTGAGGCCCAGCCGGTGGACCGTTTCCTCCAGGATGCGCCGCAGTGTGGCCCGGTCCGCTTCAGGCAGATGGGCGAAGCACTCGGCCTCATTCGCATCAGCCAGAGCCGCCAGATCAGGCACCAGATCCGCGCCCTGCGCCGTGAGATGAAGGGTGTGGGAGCGCCCATCCGCATGGCTCGCCCGTCGGCCGATCAGCCCTTTCGCGAGCAGCCTGTCGGCCAGCTTGGTGATGGCGCCACGTGTCATCCCCATCTCCTCAGCGAGCTGGCTGGGGGAGGGCGGCACCCGGTCGAGCAGCATGCGCATCACTGCCCATTCGGCGACGGTGACATCCCGGGCGGCCAGTTTGCGAGCGAAGCTTTGCGACACGTGGTTGGACACTTGGCGGAGCCAGTAGCCTAGATGCGCGGTCAATGCGGAAGGATTGGTTGCCATGGGAAAGCTTATGAAGTTGACAAGGAAACTAATGCGCTCCGATTTCCTAGTCAATCAGATTGCGGCTGCTCAGACCTCCACCCCCAGAAGCTCCGCATAACGCGGCGTTGCCTTCAGGCCGGTGCCGGTCAACACCACCACCGTGCTCTCGCGCGCGGCAATCTTGCCCGAGGCCAGAAGCCGCCCGAAGGCCGCCGCCGCCTGCGCGCAGGTGGGTTCCACATAGACACCTCGCCTTGCGAGCATCAGCGATGCCTCGGCGATTTCCGCCTCGCTCAGCATCACCGCACCACCGCCGCTTTCGCGCATTGCCCGCAGGCATTCCATCACACGCAAGGGCTGCGCGATGGCCGTGCCCTCGGCGATGGTGGGCTGCGCCGGCACCGGGTCCAGCCCCAGCGCCGCGCGGGCGATGGGCGCGCAATTCGCCGGTTGGGCCGCGAAGATGCGCGGCAACTTGGCAATCTGCCCGGCGCGCAGCAATTCGGAAAACCCGATGAACAACCCCAACACATTGGAACCCGCGCCACAGGGCACGATCACATTATCGGGCGCCTGGAAGCCAAAATCTTCCCAAAGCTCATAGGCCAGGGTCTTGGTGCCATGCAGGAAAAATGCCTGCCAATTGTGGCTGGCGTAGAAGATCTTCTCCGCCTCGCGCTCCGCCGCATCGGCGCAATCCTGGCGCGAGCCCGGCACCAGCGTGATGGTAGCCCCCGCCGCCCGGCTTTGTACCGTCTTGGCCGGGCTGGTGCTGGCGGGCACGAAGATCGTGGCCGCCATGCCGCCCGCCGCCGCATAGGCACTCACCGCCGCCCCGCCATTGCCGGAGGAATCCTCCAGCACGGACGTCACCCCCTGCTCCCGCAACAGGGAGAGCATCACCGAGGCGCCGCGATCCTTGAAGCTGCCGGTCGGCATGAACCACTCGCATTTCAGCAGCGCGGTGCCCTCACCCAGTGTCATTTCCACCAGCGGTGTGCAGCCCTCGCCCATCGAGATCGGCCGGGCCGGCAGGAAGGGCAGGGCGGCGGCGTAGCGCCAGATGCTGCGCACGCCGGAGGCGATGTCGTCCCGCCCGATTCCCGGAAGATCGGTCAGCAACAGCGGCGCGCGGTCATCGCCGCACCAGCGCGGGGTTTCGAGAGGATAAGTCCGGCCGGAGCGCGGATCGAGATAGGATGTCATCCCCCAAGGGTTGCGCGATGCCCCGCTTCGGGCAAGCCTCGCCCTCCATGGAACAAGAACTGGCAGCCCTCGCGGCCGATCTCGTGCGGATGGACAGCCGCAGCAGCCTCTCCAACCTGGAAGTCGCCGAGCGTATCGAGGCCGAACTCGACGGCTTCGAGATCGAGCGGCTGGACTACGTGGATGCCGGCGGGGTCGCGAAACGCGCCCTTGTGGCCCATCGCGGCGGCCCTGGCGGCCTCGCGCTCTCCGGCCATATGGACACGGTGCCGGCGACGGGCTGGACCGATGATCCCTGGAGTGGCGCCATCCGCGATGGCGTGCTGCACGGGCTGGGCTCGGTGGACATGAAGGGTGCCGTGGCCGCCTGCGTCATGGCGGCCAGGCGGGCGCCGCGCGCCACGCTGCTGATCACGACGGATGAGGAAACCACCAAGCAGGGGGCGCGCATCATCGCCGGCCAATCCGTGCTGGCGAAGCGTGCGGGCCTGGCCGGCATCATCGTGGCAGAGCCCACCAGCCTGATCCCGGTGCGTGGCCATCGCGCGCATATCGCCTTCACCGCGACGGCCGAGGGGGTGCAGGCGCATTCATCCACCGGCAAGGGGCTGAACGCGAATTGGGCGCTGATCCCCTTCCTGGTCGAGGCGAGCGCGATGTTCGAGCGGCTGCGCAGTGACCCATCCTTGCAGGATGACGCCTATGATCCGGTGTTCAGCGACTTCAACCTGGTGGTGGACAATCACGGCACAGCGGTGAATGTGACAGTGGCCAAGGCCACGGCGCGCATCAAGTTTCGCTATAGCCATCGCGTGGACCCCGCCCCTGTGCTGCTGGCGATGCGCGAGGCCGCGCGCGCCAACGGCCTGACGCTGGAGGAGGCGCATGAGGGCCATCCGCCGGAATTGCCCTTGGATCATCCCCTGGTGCGGCGGGCCTGTGCCGTGACGGGCGTGGCGGCGCGCACCGCCCCCTACGGCACGGATGCCTCGGAATTGCAGGCCATCGCGCCCTGTGTGGTACTTGGCCCCGGCAGCATCGAGACGGCGCATACGCCATTCGAGCGTGTTTCCGTGGCGGAGTTGCTCCGCGCAGTCGATGTGTTTGGTGCGTTGTTGAATGGAGATGCAAGAACCTAAGGCTCTTGCCGGGGTCCAAGGGGCGAAGCCCCTTTCTTGTTTGAGGAAACGCAAAAATGAATTTTTCATCCCTGGACCCGGTCGTGAACCCACGTTCCATCGCCATCATCGGCGCCTCCGACGAGGCCACGCGCATCGGCGGCCGTCCCATCTCCTACATGCTGCAACGCGGCTTCCAGGGCGCCATCTACCCCGTGAATCCCAAGCGCAGCACGGTGCAGGGCCTGACCAGCTATGCCGATGTGGCGAGCCTGCCCGAGACGCCCGATGTCGCCATCGTCGCGGTGCCGAGTGCCGCGGCCTTGCAGGCGGTGGAGGATCTGGGGGCCCGTGGCTGCAAGGGCGCCATCGTCTTCACCGCGGGCTTCGCCGAAATGGATGCCACGGGGGCCGCCGCGCAGGATGTGATGGTGGCGAGCGCGAGGCGGCATGGCATGCGCCTGCTCGGCCCCAATTGCCTGGGGTTATTCAACGCCGCGATCAACTTCTACGCCACGTTTTCCGCCAGCTTCGAAAGCGGCTGGCCCTTGCCGGGGCGGATCGGCATTGCGTCGCAATCCGGCGCCTATGGCACGCATTTGTATTCCATCGCGCGGGACCGCGAGATCGGCACGCAAATCTGCATCACCACGGGCAATGAGGCCGAGGTGACGCTGAGCGACGTGCTGGGCTGGATGGCGCAAAGCCCCGATGTGGACGTGATCTGCGCCTATGCCGAGGGCATTCGCGAGGGCGAGCGTTTCCTGGCCGCACTCGATCTCGCGCGCCGCAACCGCAAGCCCGTGGTGATGATGAAGGTGGGCCGCAGCGCGCTCGGCCAGGCGGCGGCGCAATCCCACACAGCGAGCATCGCGGGCGATGACGCCGTGACGGATGCGGTGCTGCAGGAATTCGGCGTGGTGCGCGCGCGCAACACGGAGGAGCTGCTGGATATCGCCTATGCGGCGACCAAGAAGATCTATCCCGTGCGCAACACGCTGGGCGTGGTGACGGTCTCCGGCGGGGCGGGCGTGCTGATTTCGGATGTGGCGGAATCCATCGGTTTCGACATGCCGGAAATGCCGCAGGCGGCGCAGGACAGGCTGCGCGGCTTCGTGCCCTTCTGCGCGCCCCGCAACCCGGTGGATTGCACGGCGCAGGCGATCAATCAGACGGAACTCATCGGCGAATTCGCCAAGGCGATGGTGGTGGATGGTGGCTATACCTCGTGCCTGGGCTTCTTCACCCAGGTGGGGGCGTCGAAGTCGGTGGCACCCAAGCTGCGCGCGCAGATGAAGGCGGTGGCGGACCAGCACACGGACCGGCTCTGGGCGCTCTCCATCATCGCCCCGCGCGACATGATCCGCGAATATGAGAAGGACGGCTTCCTGATCTTCGAGGACCCGACGCGCGCCGTGGTGGCGCTGCACGCGATGGGCCGCTTCGGCGAGGCTTTTGCCCGCGCCGAGCGTGTGGCCAGCCTGCTGCCGGAAGTGGTGTTGCCCGATCACACGCCGACGGAGGCCGAGGGCAAGCGCATTCTCGCTGCCAGCGGCATCCCGGCCGTGCCGCAACGCGCCTGCGCCGATGTGGAAGCGGCCGTCAGCGCGGCAGCCGAATTCGGCTTCCCCGTGGTGCTGAAAATCCTCAGCCCGGATATCCTCCACAAGAGTGAGATCGGCGGCGTGTTGCTGGATATCGCCAGCGAGGCGGCGGTGCGGGACGGTTTCGCCACGCTGCTCGCCCGCGCCGCCGAACGCGCGCCGGGCGCCAATATCGAGGGCGTGCTGGTCGCGCGCCAGATCAAGGGTGCGGTGGAAATGGCGCTGGGCATGGTGCGCGACCCGGTCTTTGGGCCGGTCGCCATGGTGGGGCTGGGCGGCATCTTCATCGAGGTGCTGAAGGACGTGACCTTCCGTCGCTGCCCCTTCAGCGTCGAAGATGCCGAGGTGATGATCCGCAGCCTCAAGGGCTTTCCGCTGCTGGATGGCATCCGCGGTCGCAAGCGGGCCGATGTGGCGGCGCTGGCCCTGGCCCTGGCCAACCTCTCCACCTTCGCCGCCGCCGCCGGGCCGCAGCTCATCTCGGTGGATATCAACCCGCTGCTGGTTCTGCCGGAAGGCGAGGGCGCCTTCGCCGCCGATGCCGTGCTGGAGATCGGGAAGTGATCATCGCCGAAAAGCTGCTCGCCTATCCCATTCCGGAAATCCGGCAGACGCTGCGCTGGCAGGATGTGGCGCTCTACAACCTTTCCATCGGCCTGGGGCAGGACCCGATGGATCTGCGGCAACTCCCCTTCACCTATGAGCCGGGCTTGCAGGCCATGCCGTCCATGGCCGTCGTGCTCGGCTATCCCGGCTTCTGGCTGAAGGCGCCCGATACCGGCGTGGATTGGGTGCGCGTGGTGCATGGTGAGCAATCCCTCACCCTGCATCGGCCCCTGCCCACCAGCGGCGAAATCATCGGCACCTCCCGCGTCACGGGCCTGGTGGATCGCGGCCACGGGAAGGGCGCGCTGATCTATTCCGAGCGCGTGATCCGTGACGCCATGACCGGCGAGAAGCTCGCCACCGTGGAGATGACCACCTTTGCACGGGGGGATGGCGGCTTCGGTGGCGCGGCGGGCCTGGTGAAGGCCCCGCACCCCGAGCCCGAGGGCACGCCGCACATCACCCTCGATTTGCCGACCCGGCCGGAACAAGCCGCCTGGTACCGCCTGAATGGCGATCACAACCCGCTGCATATTGATCCGGGCGTCGCCACCAAGGCCGGCTTCCCGCGCCCCATCCTCCACGGGCTCTGCACCTTTGGCGTGGTCTGCCACGCGCTGATGCAAAGCCTGTGCGATTATGGCACCGCCCGCTTCGGGGGGATGGATCTGCGCTTCTCCTCGCCCGTTTATCCGGGGGAGACGATCCGCACCGAAATCTGGCATCGTCCGGAGGGCGCGACCTTCCGCGCCCGCGTGGTGGAGCGCGATGTCGTCGTCGTTAGCAACGGCGCCTTCCGCTTCGCCTGAGGAGAACCCCATGCAGCCCATCCCCCGCATCGCCGAATTCCACGCCGAGATGACCGAGTGGCGGCGCGACTTCCACGCCCATCCCGAAATCGGCTTCGAGGAGGTCCGCACCAGCGGCATCGTGGCCGAAAAGCTGCAATCCTGGGGCATCGAGATCGAGCGCGGCTTCGGCAAGACCGGCCTGGTCGGCATCATTCAGGGCCGCCGCCCCGGCAACCGGAAGATCGGCCTGCGCGCCGACATGGACGCGCTACCCATGCCGGAACTCAACGAATTCGTGCATCGCAGCACCATCCCCAACCGTATGCATGCCTGCGGCCATGACGGCCACACCACCATGCTGCTGGGTGCCGCGCGCTACCTGGCCGAGACGCGCAACTTCTCCGGCACCGTCCACCTGATCTTCCAGCCGGCGGAAGAGGGGCTGACGGGGGCCGCCGAAATGCTGCGCGACGGACTGTTTGAGAAATACCCCTGCGACCAGGTCTTCGGCATCCACAATTCCTATGACCTGCCGCTCGGCACCGCCGCCATCCGCCCCGGCACGGTGCTGGCCGCGGTGGATTACTTCAACCTGACGCTGACCGGCCGCAGCAGCCACGCGGCGCAGCCGCATCGCGGGCTCGATCCGCTGCCCTGCGCCGTGCAGCTCTACACCGCGCTGCAAAACCTGGTGAGCCGCCGCATGGACCCGCATGACACGGTGGTGCTCTCCGTTGGCCGCTTCAACGCCGGCACCTCGCAGATCGTCATCCCCGAAACCGTGGAGATGAGTGGCACCATCCGCACGCTGAAACCCAGCACCCGCCGCGCGATGGATGAGCTGTTCCACCAGACGCTGCACGGCCTGGCCGCGGCGCATGGGGTGGAGGTGGCGCTGGATTACCGCCGCTCTTACCCGCCCACAATCAACACGGTGGAGGAAGCCTCAGCCTTCGAGGCGGCAGCGCGCGACGTGGTGGGGGATGACCTCATCATGACCAACCTGCCCTCGCTCACCGCCGGTGAGGATTTCGCCTATTACCTGGAAAAGGCGCCCGGCGCCTTCATGCTGCTCGGCCAGATGACACCGGAGCATGGCGATGTGCCCGTGCACAATGGCCGCTACGACTTCAACGACGCCCTGCTGCCCATCGGCGCCAGCTGCTTCGCGCGGCTGGTGGAACAGCAACTGGGCGAGGGATAGACGGAGGGCGCTGATCGGCGTTCCTTCCGTTTCAGCGCGCCCCGATCAACCGGCGTCGCAGCTTGCCTGACATCCAGTCGATCACGGCAACCATCAGCACCATCAGGATGATGATGAACGCCACCTCATCCCAATGCCGAACGCGGATGCGTTCCGCGATCTGCAGTCCGATGCCGCCAGCGCCTACCACGCCCAGGATGGTGGCTGAGCGCGTGTTGCTCTCAAAGAAATACAAGGCATGGCCGAGCAAGACGGGGGCCACCTGAGGCAGGATGCCAAATCGCATGACGAGGGTTGGCGATCCCCCCGCCGCGGCAATCCCCTCAGCCTGCTTTTTTTCTGCGTTCTCGATGGCTTCGGCATATAGCTTGGCCAATACGGCAATGTCTGCGGTCGCGATGGCGAGTACGCCGGCCAGCGGCCCCAAGCCAACCGCACGCACATAGGCCAGCGCCCAGATCAACTGGTCCACGCCACGAAATCCGTCGAAGACGCGGCGCAGCGAGAAGCGGAACAGCGTATTGCTCACGACATTGTTGGCACCCAGGAAACCCAGCGGCAGCGCGATGAGTGCTGCGATGAAGGTGCCCAGGAATGCCATGGCCAGGCTCTCGGCGAGGCCCTGGAGAATTTCCAGCCATTGCTCACCCGGCGACGGCGGGATCATCAACCGCGTGATGACAAGAAGCCCGTTCAGGCCGTTCCACATGCGTTGAGGCGAGACATCAAACCACCAGAGTGTGCCAAACAACCAGGTGAGAAAGGCCAAACCCCCCAGTATGCGCAGCCCGCGGACCTGCGGCGTGGGACCAAAGGCGAGAGGCACCCGCTGCTGCCACGCAGTGATTTCGGCGGGGGTCATGCCACTGCCTCGATGATTCGCCGGCGCAGTCGCTCAGAGATCAGGTCAATCATCATGACGGCAAGAATGACCAGCAGGATGATGGCGCTGATCTCCTCGTAATAGTTGAAGGAGATCACCTTGTAGAGTTCCTCGCCGATGCCGCCCGCGCCGACGAAGCCGATGACGCTGGCGGAGCGCAGATTGATCTCGAAGCGCAGCATCGCGTAGCTGAGCAGGTCGGGCAGGGCGGCGGGCAGCACAGCGAAGCGGCAAGCCTCACTCCAGGTGCCGCCGGCGGCGCGAACGCCATCCCAGGGACGCATCTCCACATTCTCCATCGCATCGGCGAAAAGCTTCCCCAATGCGCCCGCCGTGTGGAGCGCGATGGCGAGGATGCCGGCCAGAGCCCCAACGCCGAAGGCCCACACAAAGATCAGCGCGAAGACGATCTCGGGCACGGTGCGGGTGGCTTCCAGCAAACGACGTGAGGCCTGGAAGGCCCAGGCCGGCGCACCCAGGTTTCTGGCCGCGGGGAAGGCCAGCAACAGCGCGGCCGCCGCTCCGCTGAGCGTCGCGAGGGCCGCCATCTGCGCCGTCTCGAACAGCAACAGCGCCCAGGCGTCGAGGCGATAGAACCAGAAAGCGAAGCTACCTTCTGTATCGACGCCAGCGAAGAGTTTCTCCCATGCGAGGGAGGGCGCGATACGCAAAAAATACTCGCCGATGCGTGGCAAGCCGGCAGCGAGCGAGGCGGGATAGAATTCACTCGTTCGGGCTGCCAGCAACAGGCAGGCGGTGAGAATGGCGAGGCCTATCACCGTTGCCACCCGGCGCTGGCGGCGCAGATCGCGAAAGGCGGCGTCCTGGATGCAGATGCCAGGACTCATTGGGCCCACCATCAGGAGCGCCGCCGGCGTGCCGCCGCTTCCTCGCGGCGCATTTCCACAAAGACCTCGTAGTCGCTGTGCCGCACTTCGCGAAATCCGGCACCGGTGCCGCGCGCGATCTGCTCGAAGACTTGCGGTTTGGCGTGCGGCAGCGCCAGGTAAAAGCGGATGATATCCTCGCGGAACCCGCCCGGCAGATCGGTTCGCATCGCCAGTGGCCCATTCTGGATGGGACGCGACTGCCAGATGATTCGAACATCGGACATGCGCAGCATGCCCTTCTCGACCATGGCGCGCATATTCCCGCGGGTGTAGCCCTCATTGACGTCGCCGATGCCGGAGGCCCAGGTCACCGCCGCATCATATTGGCGTTGCAGCATGGCGACCACGGCCTGCTCATGCCCGCCACCAAAGCCGGTACGGCCGAAAAATTGCCCGGGCTCGACGCCGACGCCCGCTCGGCGCAGCTCGAAGCGCGGGATAAGATAGCCCGAGGCAGAGTTGGGATCGGCCCAGGCAAGGCTGCGCCCGCGCATCTGTTCGAGGTTGCTGATCCCGCTGTCGGCACGCGCCAGCATGACAGAGACGTAGCTGGTGGAGCCATCCACCTGCTCGCTGGTCAGAATGGGTTCGATGCCGCCATTCGTATCAATCCAGGCTGCGGCGTAGATGGAGGGACCAAGCCCGGCAAATTCGATCTGCCTGGCGGAAAGCGCCTGCATGACGCCCGCATAATCGCTGGCTGGCATCAGCCGCACCGGCACATGGAACGTCTCTTCCAGCAGGCGGCGGAGCCCATCGAAGCGGCCGAGGCGATCCGCCTCATTCTCGCCGCCCATCAGGCCCACGCGGATGACCGGCACCTGCTCGGCCCAGGCGCGGCGGCCAGGTTCGGGCATGGCATGGGTGCCATCGCCCGTGCGGCGCGGACGCCATTCCTGCGCCGCGACCGAGACTGGCAGGAGGGAAGCTGCACCCACCAGGATGCGGCGGGTCAGATCAGTGTGGTTCATTGCAGGCAGCCTCGAACATCAGGGCCGCGAAGCGACCGGCACGCCCTGGCAGGTCCCACGCCAGTAGCGATGCGGTCGGCTTCCAGCGCGAAGCATGGGAGCACTCTAGGAGCGTCTGCGGCGCTCGGCCGCCTCTTCCCGGCGCATATCCACCAGGAACTGGAACTGGGCATGCGTCACTTCGCGATAGCCCGTGCCGCCGCCCCGCTCGATCTGCTGGTAGATCGCCGGATGCGTCTTGGGCAGTGCGAGGTGGAAATTCACGATGTCATCCCGGAAGCCGCGCGGCAGGTTGGTGCGCATGGTGATCGGGCCGTTGATGATCGGCTCGCTCTGCCAGATGATGCGCAGGTCGCGCATGTTGAGCATGCCCTTGTCCACCATGGCGCGCAGGTTGCCACGGCTGAAGCCCTCGTTCGGATCGCCCTGGCCTGAGGCCCAGGTCATCGCCGCGTCGTATTGGCGTTGCAGCACGGCGACCACCGCCTGCTCATGCCCGCCGCCAAAGCCGGTGCGCGCGAAATACTGCCCGCTCTCCACCCCGATCCCCTGCCGACGCAGAGCGAAGCGTGGAACCAGGTAGCCGGAGGTGGAATTGGCATCGGCCCAGGCCAGGCTGCGGCCGCGCATCTGCTCGAAATTCGTGATGCCGCTGTCGCTGCGCGTGACCATGACGGCGATATAGCTGATGGAGCCGTCGCGCTCCTCGGCCACCAGCACCGGCTCCACGCCGCCATTCGTATCAATCCAGGTGCCGGCATAGACCGAGGGGCCCATGCTGGCGAACTCGATCTGTCCGGCGGAGAAGGCTTGCAGCACCCCGGCATAATCGCTGGCGGCAAACAGGCGCACGGGAATCTGGAAGGTTTCCTGCAGCAGGTTCTGATAGGCGCCGAAGCGGCCCATGCGGTCGGCCTCGTTCTCACCGCCGAGCAGGCCGATCCGAATTTGCGGGACCTGCGCGGCCCATGCCTTGCGGCCTGGGCTTGGCATGCTGACATCGGCATCCAGCGTGCGGCGCATGCGGGCACCGGTGGCGGCTTCCGGCGCCAGTGTGGCAGGCGCGGCACGCGGCACCTGGGCGGTTGCGAGGCCGGGCAGCGTGCTGGCACCGAGGGCCAGCGCGCCGAGGTAGCGGCGATTCATCATCTTTGGTTCTCCTGGGATTATTTAGGCCATTGCCGCCTGGTGCGGCGCCGAATAGGCGTGGCTGGCATTCACCGCGGCAGCTGCTTCCGCTTGGAATTCCGCCTCGGTGATGCCGTAGATCTGGGTGATGCGCGCCGCATCCAGTTGGCTCGGTGCGCCGTCGAAGACCACGCGGCCGTGCTGCATGGCGATGACGCGGGTGCAGTATTCGCGTGCCGTCTCCAGGTGATGCAGGTTGACCAGCACGGTGATGCCGTCGCGGCTGTTCACCTGGGCCAGCGCATCCATCACGGTGCGCGCGTTGCGGGGATCCAGGCTGGCGATCGGCTCGTCGGCCAGGATGATGCGCGGCTGCTGCATCAACGCGCGGCAAATGGCCACTCGCTGCTGCTGGCCGCCCGAGAGTGTATCGGCGCGCTGCAGGGCCGTGCTCAACAGGTCAAAGCGCTCCAGCGCGGCCAGTGCCATGGCGCGTTCCTCGGCCGAGAATTGGCAGAAGAGCGAGCCGAGGCGCGCCAGCATTCCATGGCGGTGGTTCAGCCGGCCGATCAGCACGTTCGTCAGGACATCGAGGCGCTGCACGAGATTGAACTGCTGGAAGATCATGGCACAGCCGGTGCGCCAATCACGCAGCGCCCGGCCCTTGAGTGCCGTCACGTCACGGCCTTCAAAGATGATGCGTCCCTCGCTGGGCTCTGCCAGGCGGTTGATCAGGCGCAGCAGGGTGGATTTGCCTGCGCCGGAGCGGCCGATGACGCCCACGAACTGGCCTGCCGGCACGGAGAGATTCACACCGTCAACGGCCTTCACATCACCAAAGCGGCGTGTCAGACCTTCAATATCAAGCATCATCAGACCCCGACTGCTGCGAGGCGGCGTAGAAGTTCTGTATGACACCCGCATGACGGTTGCGCGAAAGCCCTGTTATATCCGCCTCAATGCCAAAAAACGGAGGATCCCATGCCACCACGCCGCGTCCTGCTGGCCACACCCAGCCTGCTCGCCCTTCCGGCCCGGGCGCAGGAGGGCTTCCCGAGCCGGGCCCTCGCCATCGCTTCCGGCTATGCGCCTGGCGGGGTGACCGACGTCACGAGCCGCGCTGTAGCTGCGCGGATGGAGCGGGAGCTGGGTGTCCCCGTCGTCATCGAGAACCGTGTTGGTGCGGCGACGGCGGTGGCCAATACTCACGTCGCGCAGGCGCGACCTGACGGCTACACACTGCTGATGGGGACCTCCACCCTGGCCATCAACCCGGCCTTGCAGCCGAACCTGACGCCGCGTGAGCCGATGCGTGAACTGGTGCCCGTCGGAATGGTGTTCCGTACGGCCTTCGCGCTGCATGTGAGTCCTGCCGTACCGGCCCGCACGACGGAAGAATTCATCGCCTATTGCCGGGCCCATCCCGGGCGGGTGAATTTTGGCTCCAGCGGGACCGGCGCCGTCAATCATCTGGCCCAAGCACTTCTGGTGGCGCGCACCGGCATTGACGTAGTGCACATCCCTTTCCGTGGCGGCGCCCCGGCGCTGCTCGAGCTGCGCGCTGGCCGCATCCAGGCGATGTTCCAGGCCCTGCTTGAAGCCCTGCCGACCATGCGGGAGGGGGCAACGCGTGGGCTGGCCATCTCCTCGCGCGAACGTAACGCCCTGGTGCCTGACCTGCCCCCCGTCGCTGATGCCGTGCCCGGCTTCGAGGCGGTGTTCTGGCAGGCCCTGTTCGCACCGGTGGGCACACCGGAGCCTGTCCTGGCTCGACTGGGTGCCGCTTTGCGAACCGCCACGGAAGATGCGACCCTGCGGTCGCGCATGGCGGAGCAGGGGGTGGATATCGTCACCGGCGATGCAGCTTCCGTGCGTGACCTGTTGGCTCGTGAGACCACCATGTGGGGCGAGCTGATTCGCGGTGCCAGCATTCGACCGGAGTGATCGTCATGCGCTTAACCTTGCTGGGTCTCGCTGTGCTGCTGGGTGCCTGCGGCTCGGTGGATACCTCGCCCGGCTCTTCCGGTGTGCCGGACATGCCGTTCGGCCAGCCCGGCTTTGAGCGCGGCTTTCAATCCACGACGGGCGGCCTCACGCTCAACCGGGAATTGACGCCGAACGACCCGCGCCGCTTTGACCTGCCGCCGAGCAACAACCCCCGCGCGTTCAACGCGCCGCCTCCCGGGGATCCGCGCCGCCTGGGTTGGTAGCGCGGCACTGCCAGCTTTTCCCACTGCGCAAGGCTCTGGGGTGGCTGATCCCTGGCATTGACGCCTGCCAGCGCTGAGACGTTCTTCCCCAAGCTCGATGACCGCCTCATCGCGGCCGTCCTCGCTGGCTGGATTGGCCTCGTTCCATGCCACCGCATCGCGGAACAAAGCCGCGCCAATGCGACCATAGGACGCAGTCTCCGAGCAAGCTGAGCAATGGACGCGCCCACCCGCCTTGCGTCAGGATGCACCCATAAGACCAACAGGGAGGACAACATGCTGGGCCTGATGCAGGAGCACCCGCTGCTCGTTTCTTCGATCCTGCGGCACGCGGCGCGGCATCACCAGGGGGCGAAGATCGTCTCGGTGGATGCGGAGGGTGCCATCACCCGTGATTCCTGGCCCAGGCTGGAGCACGGGGCGAAGCGCCTGGCCCAGGCGCTGATCCGCCTCGGCGTGCGCCCTGGCGATCGGGTGGCGACAATGAGCTGGAATTCGCGCGCGCATCTGGAGGTGTATTACGCCGTCTCCGGCATGGGCGCCGTATTGCACACGGTCAATCCGCGCCTCTTCGCCGATCAAATCGCCTATATCCTGGAAGACGCTGCCGATACGGTCGTCTTTGTGGACCCTTCCGTGCTGCCGGCGTTGATGGCTGTCGCGGAGCGTCTGCCCAAATCCTTGCGTGCCGTGGTGCTGATGGGGCCCGCGCCGAATACGGCGCTGCCAGTGCCAGTGTTGGACCAGGAGGCACTGATTGCCGCCGAGTCCGGAGACTACGAATGGCCGCAGCTCGATGAGCGCAGCGCCTCGTCACTGTGTTACACCTCCGGGACAACGGGCATGCCCAAGGGCGTGCTGTATTCGCATCGCTCCACCGTGCTGCATGCGATGTCTGCGATCCAGGCGGATGTCTTCGCCCTTTCGGCGCGCGATGTCGCGATGCCGGTGGTGCCGATGTTCCATGTGAACGCCTGGTCGATTCCCTATGCCTCGGCCATGGCGGGGAGTTCGCTTGTGCTGCCCGGGCCGAGGCTCGATCCGGCCAGCCTGTTCAGGCTGTTCGAGGAGGAGGGCATCACCTTCTCGGCAGGCGTACCGACCATCTGGACCCTGCTTCTGCAATGGCTGCGGGCGGATCCAGCACGGAAATTCAGCATCCCGCCGCGGCTGGTGGTCGGCGGCACTGCCCTGCCGGTGGCCATCACCACGGGCTTCCTGCGCGAATATGGCATTTCCATCCTGCATGCCTGGGGCATGACAGAGCTGAGCCCGCTCGGCAGCCTCAATTCGCGCAAGGCGGAGCATGCGGACTGGGACGAGGCCCGCTGGCTTGCCTATAGCCGAAAGCAGGGAAGGCCGCCCTTCGGTGTGGATTTCCGCGTGCTGGACAATGGGGGCAAGCCAATCGCGCGGGATGAGGTGGCCTTTGGTGAGCTGGAGGTTCAGGGCCACTGGGTGGCCGGCAGCTACTTCAATCATCCAAATGATCCGGCCTTCAACGCGGATGGATGGTTCCGCACCGGCGATGTGGTGACGCTGGACGCGCCAGGCGTCATCGAGATCGTGGACCGCGCCAAGGATGTGATCAAATCCGGTGGCGAGTGGATCAGCTCCATCACGCTGGAAAACCTGGCCCTGGCCCACCCGGATGTCGCTCTGGCAGCCGCCATCGGCGTGCACCACGCCAAATGGGATGAGCGTCCACTGCTGCTGGTGGTGCGCAAGCCAGGCACGGAGCCGACACCCGAAAGCATCCTCGCCGTGCTGGATGGCAAGGTGGCGAAGTGGTGGATGCCGGACCGGGTGGAATTCGTCGAGACCCTGCCGATGACCGCCACAGGCAAGCTGTGGAAGGCGGAGCTGAAGCGGCAGTTCAAGAATTATTCGCTGGAGGGGTAAGCGGCGCGGCCAGCGCCAGCGATCCGATGGGCAGCCATGCAGTATCCGTCGCCTCCATCGCGGTCTGCGCCAAATCGGATGGAACCTGGGAGGGCATGGGCAGCCTGGCTTGTGGCGCGGCCGGTCCGGCCGCCCCTGGCGGTCCGGAAAGCGGGCGTTGTGGGGCTGAATTTGATCTTCCTGCCGCTTTTGCGCGCAGCGGGATGAATCCGGCCCTGTTGGGCAGGCATATGCCCTCTTGTGTGGCGCGGCCCAGGCTGTTGCGATGTCTCCCTTGGATCAAGGAGACGCTTCATGAGGTTCATGCTCAAGGCGACAGGGCTCGGCCTCGCCGCCGCCCTGCTGGCCCTTCCGGCCATCGCCCAGCAGGCACCCCAGCGGGTACTGCGCATCGCGATGACGGCGGCGGATGTCCCGACGACCACGGGCATGCCCAATAATGGCTTCGAGGGGATGCGCTTCCTCGGCTATCCGGTCTTCGAGAGCCTCGTCCTCTGGGACCTGTCCCGCGCCGACCAGCCAGCCCCGCTGCGCCCGGGCCTCGCCACCTCCTGGCGGCAGGACCCGGCCGATCCGCAGACCTGGCTTTTCACCCTGCGCGAGGGTGTGCGCTTCCATGATGGCACACCCTTCAACGCCGATGCGGTGATCTGGAACCTGGAGCGCTATTTCAACAACCAGTCGCCGCAATTCGAGGCGGCGGGGAGCGCCATCACCCGCGCCCGCATTCCGATCATGGAGGGCTACCGGAAGGTGGATGAGCGGACCATCGCCTTCCGCACCAACCGTGTCGCCTCGTACTTCCCCTACATGGCGGTCTATATTCTGTTCACCAGCCCGCAGAGCTTCGAGCAGGGTGGGCGCGACTGGGCACGGGTCGCCGCGCTGCCGCCAGCCGGCACTGGCCCCTTCCGCCTCAGCCGCTTCGTGCCGCGGACCTCGGCGGAACTGTCGAAGAATGAGCAGTACTGGGACACAACGCGCATCCCGCGCGTGGACCGCGTGGTGCTGCTGCCCATGCCCGAGCCGACGACGCGCCTTGCGGCACTTCGCTCCGGCCAAGTGGATTGGATCGAGGTGCCGCCGCCCGATGCCATCCCTTCGTTGCGCCAGGCTGGGTTCAACATCACGACGGGTAGCTATCCCCATGTCTGGCCTTATCTGTTGCAAACGGGCGGCAACAGCCCGCTTGCCGACGTGCGGGTGCGCCAGGCGCTGAATTACTGCGTGGACCGCGCGGGCCTTGTTCAATTGCTGAACGGCACGGCTGAGCCCAGCGTCGGCTGGCTCAAGCCCAATGATCCGAATTTCGGCACGCCCGAAAATCGCTACAGCTTCGATGCCGCGCGCGGCCGCCGTCTGCTGTCGGAGGCGGGCTTCAACGCGCAACGGCCGCTCGCCTTCAAGGTGATGATTTCGACCTCCGGCTCGGGCCAGATGCTGCCCTTGCCGATGAATGAGTTCCTCCAGCAGAACCTGCGTGATGCCTGCGGCGTCAATCTCAGCTTCGAGGTCACCGAATGGAACACGCTGCTGGGCGCGGTGCGCAGCACGCCCGGGGCGCCGATCCTTGCGGGATCGCTCGGCATCAACGTCTCCTCGCCGTCGAGCGATCCAAGCGTGGCGGCGCGCTACTTCCTCCAGGCTTTTGTGCCGCCCAACGGCTTCAACTGGCCGCAATGGAATGATCCGGCCTTCGAGGCGGCTTTCGCCCAACTTGAACGCGCGACCAATGAAGGCGAATTCAACGCAGCCTATGCGCGGGCCCATGCGCGCCTCGTGGACAATCCCCCCTGGCTCTACATCGTGCATGACTTGAATCCACGGGCCATGCATCGCCGGGTGCGCAATTTCACCAGCGCGCAATCCTGGTTCCAGGATCTGGTGCCGGTGGAGATCCAGTAGGTTTACAGTCCGCGCAGGTCAGCGATGATGGCGGCGTTCCATTCAAACCAAGGAAACGCCACATGATCGTTGATCTGCGCATCTATACCTGCCTGCCGAACCGCATGGCGGATTTCGTCAAGCTCTATGAGGAGAAGGCCTGGCCGCTCCAGCTGAAATACCTGGAGAATTGCCTGGGCTGGTACACCACCGTCGAGGGCGAACTGAATACCGTCGTCCATCTCTGGGGCTACAAAGACCAGGGCGACCGCGAGCACCGCCGCGCCGCCATGGCGGCCGATCCGGCCTGGGGCGCTTACCTGAAGGGCGCGGCCGAGGGCGGCATGCTGATCAAGATGGAAAACCGCATTGTGAAGGAAGCGCCGCACTTCACGGCCTTCAAGGCGAAGAAGGGCTGAGCGGCGCCGCTGCTGAAATTCTCGGCGCAAACACGAACGTCCTGTGTCTCGGCGCAGGATTCTTGCCAGGGGTCATATCCCTGCAAGCGGTCGAGGTGAGGGGGCAAAGCCCCCTCACCATGTTCAGACCCGCAGCGTGCCGGCCATCGCAGCGGCGTAGCGCTCGCTGATCTTTTCCCAATTCAGGATGTTCCACCAGTTGCCGACATACTCGTTCCGGCGATTCTGGTAGCGCAGGTAGTAGGCGTGTTCCCACACGTCATTGCCCATCAGCACGCGCTGACCATCCATCAATGGATTATCCTGGTTTGGCCGCGTCGCGATGGCGAGTGCCCCGGAGGGCGTCACCGTCACAAAGGCCCAGCCCGAACCGAACACGCCCATGCTGGCCGCATTGAAGCGATTGCGGAACTCGCCCCAGCCGCCCAGGTCGCGGGTGATCGCGGCCAGGAGGTCGCCCGTCGGCTCGCCGCCCCGGCCGCCCATGATGTCCCAGAACATGGAGTGATTGGCATGGCCGCCGCCATTGTTGCGGATGGCGCCACGCACGGCTTCCGGCACGCGGGAGAGATTCATCAGAAGCTCATCCAGCGGCATGGCTGCAAAGGCATCCTGGCCGACCAAGGCCCGGTTGAGATTGGCCACCTGCGCGCCATGATGAAAGCGCCAATGCAGTTCCATGGTGCGCGCATCGATCGAGGCCTCATTGGCGTCGAACGCGTAGGGCAGCGGTGCGTGGGTGAAGGGCCCTGTGGGAGCAGGTGCCGGGGCTGGAGCGGTAGCGGGTGCCTGGGCTTGGGCGCGTTGGGTCAAAGCGCCCAGGCCAAGGGCGGCCGCGCCCAGCAGCAAGCCGCGGCGATGAATGAATGCCATGGTGATTTCCTCCTCGGGGGGTCTTGGTATCTGCAAACTGATGCCACAGGGCCGGTTCCGCAAGGCTGCTGGACAGTCACGCCCCCCCGCGCTACCGCGCAAGCAGGATAAACTGAGGAAACAACATGACCGAAGCGAGCCTGATCCTGAACCGCGAGGGCCATGCCGGCACCATCCTGATGAACCGCCCGAAGGCGCTGAACGCGCTGGATATTGGCATGATCCGGAACTTCGCCTCCGCCATCGCGCAATGGAAGGATGACGCGGCCGTGAAGCTCGTGCTGCTTGAGGGCGCGGGGGGGCGGGCTTTTTGCGCCGGCGGCGATGTGCGCGCTGTCCGCGCGGCGGCGGTGGCCGGCGACCGCCCGCCGGTCGAGGCCTTCTTCACCGAGGAATATGCGGTGAATGAGGGGATTGCATTATTCCCGAAGCCCTGGGTCTCGCTCATTGACGGTGTCTGCATGGGCGGCGGTATTGGCCTGGCCATCCATAATGGCCCGCGCGTGGTGAGCGAACATGCGCTGCTGGCCATGCCGGAAACTGCCATCGCACTCTTCCCCGATGTCGGGACCAGCCACATCCTGCCCAGGCTCCCCGGGAGCATCGGCACCTGGTTGGCCCTGACCGGCGCGCGGCTGACAGGGGCCGATTGCGTCCATGCCGGCCTCGCCACGCATTACGTGCTGCGAGAGCATTTTCCAGCCTTGCGCGCGGCCCTAGTTGAAAGCGGTGATGCCAGTGTGGTGGAGCGCTTTGCCGCCCCATTGCCCGAGGCGAGCTTCGCACCGCATCGTGCCGCCTTGGATCGCTGCTTCGGGCAGGACAGCGTTCTGGGCATCATCGGCGCCTTGCAGGCTGAAGGGACGGAATGGGCGGCCGCGCAGGTGAAGATCCTGCGGCGCATGTCCCCCACCAGCCTGAGCGTATCACTGGAATTGCTGCGCCGGGGGGCGGGCATGAATCTGCGCCAATGCCTGGATGAGGAACTCAAGCTCACCCGCAGCGTGGTGCATGACCATCCTGATTTCTGCGAGGGGGTGCGCAGCGTGCTGGTAGACAAGGATGGTGCGCCGAATTGGGCGCCCGCCAGCCTGGAAGCGGTGGATCGGGCGGCGGTGCTCGGGCTGTTCAGATAGCATCCGATCACACGGGCGGCTTCGCCCGGGTGTGAATCGGCTGCGGATGTGTATCCGATCACACGGGCGGCTTCGCCCGGGTGTGAATCGGCTGCAGATGTGTATCCGATCACACGGGCGGCTTCGCCCGGGTGTGAATCGGCTGCGGATGTGTATCCGATCACGCGGGAGGCTTCGCCTGCGTGTGAATCGGCTGCGGATGTGTATCCGACACACGGGCTGCTTCGCCTGCGTGTGAATCGGCTGCGGATGTGTATCCGATCACACGGGCGGCTTCGCCCGGGTGTGAATTGGCTGCCTACATGCTTCCGGCCAGCACCAGGACCACACCGGAGACGACAAGCAAAGCGCCTTGCACATCCTTGGCTTTCAGCTTCTCGCCGAGGAAAAACCGGCTGAACAGCAGGGTGAAGACAATCTCCACCTGGCCCACCGCCCGCACCAGCGCGACCGGGGCCAGGGCAAAGCCCATGAACCAGCAGGAGGAGCCGGCCGCGGAGAGCGCCCCCACTTTGGCGCTATCCCGCCAGCTGCGGAACACGGCGCCGATCTGCGCAGGCTCGCGCAGCAGAAGCCATCCGCCCTGCATCACCGTCTGCATCATGTTGGTCAGCACGACGGAAAACAGTGCCTTGAGCAGTGGGTCCGTCCCCGGCAATTCCATATTGGCCTTGCGCACGCAAATCGCCGTCATGGCAAAGCAGAAGCCTGCGCCAATGCCGCATATGGCGGCGGGTTGCAGGGTGGCGCGCCAGAGATCGGCCGGGCGCATTCCGCGTCCTGCGAGGGAGAGATACATCACGCCACCGACGCTGATCGCGATGCCCATCCAGGACAGGATCGGCAGCAACTCCCCCAGGACGACCATCGCGATGATCGAGGCCTGCACCGCCTCCGTCTTGGAATAGGCGGTACCCACGGCAAAGCCGCGCGGCCCGAAGGATGCGATGAGAAGGTTGGTGCCAAAAATCTGCGTGATGCCAGCAAGGGCGCAGAGCAGCAGGAAATAGGGTGTTGGCATCCCGAAGCTGCCACCAAAGCTGAGCCAGTAGCTGCCCAGGATCAGCAGACCGAAGGGCACGCCGTACAGATAGCGCACCACCGCCGCGCCATTGAGCGAGAGCTGTCCCCGCAGGCGCTGCTGCAGCGCGGTGCGCCAGGTTTGAAACAGCGCGGCGGTGACTGTGATGGCAACCCAGAGCGGCAAGTGGCTATCCCGATAGCGGAAGGACGACAGCATGGCCTCTGGTAGCAACAGAGGGAAGCGAGGGTGCTCCGCCAAATCGTGCGCGTCGGTTGTGGTGGAGCGATGCGGCAGAAGGCCAATGGTCCAGGGCCCATCAGACGCTCAACTCTATCCTCGCGGATAGCGCGCCTTGCCCCAGCCAGGATCTTCCACCGCCAGATGGGCGAGGCCTGAGCGCCGCAACATCTGCGCTGTCTCTGCCTCTGCCGCTGCCACGATCTCCGCCTCATCGAGATGCGCCAGGCGGCGGCCTTCCATCAGCACTTCTCCGCCGATCACCACATCACGCACATCGGCGCCCGTGGCGAAGCAGACCACGCGCCAAACCGGCATATTTGCTGGCGCCATATGGGGGGCTGTCAAATCCACCGTGATGAGGTCCGCGCGCTTGCCCGCTTCCAGGCTGCCGATCTCGCGCTCCATGCCGAGTGCGGCGGCAGCATCCACAGTGATCATTTCCAGTGCGCGCCCGGGTGGCAGGAGGCTTTCATCGCGTGCGGCGCGCTGGGCGTAGCGCATCGCTTCGAAGGCATGGCGGAACAGGTCCCCACTGCGGTCGGGGGCCGTGCCATCGCTTGCGATGGCCACGTTCACGCCGGCATCAAGCAGGCGCACCACGGGGCAGAAGCCACGCACGGCGGCGATGGCCGTCGGGTTGTGCACCACATGCGCGCCGGTCCGCACCAGGGTCGCGATATCGTCATCCGTCAGATCGGTGCAGTGGGACAGGAAGGCATCCGGGCCCAGCAGGCCGAACATCGCATCGGCCATGGCGATGCTGTTGCTGCGATGCCCATCCTGGTGAAAGCGAGCCTTGAACCTCGCGCCCAGCTCCCGCACCGCGCGGCCTTGCGCCTTGATTTCGGAGACCTTCAATGCGTCATGCGCGGCCTCACGATAGACGGGCATGAAGGTGCAAAGCCGCATGCGGCCGCGATCATGCAGCCGCTCGAACAGCAGCCCCATGACCTCCAGCTGATCCTCGAAGCGGATCGCACGAATACTGCCATCTTCCGACACGTAGTCGTGCGGGAAGGGCGGGCGGCGTGGGCCTACCGCCATCATGTCGCGAATGCCGATCTCCGCGATGGCACGCGCGCGGGCTTCGCCCGCTGCGGGGCTGTCGAGCCGCATGACGCAATCGCCACCACCCAGCACCGAGACGCCGGTGGTGACCCCCGCCTTGAGCCGTTCCAGGCCCACGAGCCGTGCTTCAGCATACCAGAATTCCGCCGGAGAATGGGCGCTGTAGATGATCCGGCACGCCTCGCTCCAGGCCGCGCTGTCGCCATTGCCGAGCGTCTTGACCAGGCCGTGGCCGGCATGGGCATGGGTATCAATCAGCCCAGGGAGCACGGCCTTGCCGCGCGCATCCATCACGCGCTCGGGTGATGGGAATTCTGCGGCGATCTCCGCCGCTGTGCCAACGGCCAGGATGCGCCCACCACGCATGGCGACGGCGCCGTCGGTGATGACGCGGCGGGCGGCGTCGAGCGTGATGACAACGCCGCCGGTGACGATCAATTCGCTCATCCGCGCGCCCGTGCTGCGCTGCGTTCGTCGCCGTTGCGCGGCTTAATCATGAGACATCGATCTGCAGTCCTTCACGTTGGATCACACCACGCCACTTGGTGATTTCAGCCTGGACGAAGTTAGCGAAATCCTCAGGCGTGCCCGGCATGGGAACGCCGCCCATCTGGGCGAAGCGCGCCTGCGTCTCACTGGTGCCAAGCATCAGGTTGATTTCCGCATTCAACCGGTTGAGGGCTGGCGTCGGCACGCCGGCCGCGGCGAACATGCCAAACCAGGTGCTCACATCGTAATTGGCCAATTCGGGCATGGTCTCACGCAAGGCGGGCAGCTCCGGCATCTGGGCGCTGCGATCCGCGCTGGTGACGGCGAGTGCCTTCACCTGGCCGGCGCGAATCTGCTGCACGGAGGTTGTCAGATTGTCGAAGCTGAACTGCACATTGCCAGCGATGAGGTCGATCATCAGCGGCCCGGCGCCACGGAAGGGCACATGCGTCGCCTCCGTCCCGGTCAACTGGTTGAACCAGACGCCGGAAAGATGCGGCGATTGCCCGACACCCGAGGAACCATAGGCCAGCCGCCCGGGGTTGCGCTTCAAATGGGCTACGAATTCCGGAACCGTATTGGCCGGGATGCTCGGGTGCAGCAGCAGCACATTCGGGCCACGAATCATGTTGCCCACGGGCTGCAATTGCTCTGGCCGGTATTGCAGATTGCGGAACAGTGAATACGCGATGCTTTGTGGGCCAATATTCCCCGAGAGCAGCGTATGTCCGTCCGCCGGCGCCCGCAGCACTTCAAGTGTGCCGATGGTGCCACCCCCGCCCGACCGATTTTCCACAACAACCGTCGAGCTGAAGCGCGATTGTAAATGCGCCCCCAACATGCGGGCCATGATGTCCGTCGTACCGGCAGGAGCAGCGGGAACGACGATCCGCATCTGCTGGGTTGGCCGCCATTCGGCCTGGGCCAACGCCGGCGCTGCCAGCACGGCTGAGGGAAGCGCGAGAGCAATGCGGCGGGTGATGTTTGTCATGGCGGGCCTCCGTTCATTTTGCGCAAGCCTCGCCGGATTCAGGCGGCAGGGGAAGAGGTGCCGTCTCAGGCGCCAGAAGCCGCGATGTGGCTGTCCCTGGTGCGGCGCCTTGCCGGCGCAGTCACTCGCGCCAGGGATGTTGATCCCAGAGAGCCTGGTAGTTGGCGCGCAGCGCGACGAGTTCCCCCAGATAATCGGTCGGCGCCAGAAAGCGCAGCGGCAAATTCTGTTGCGCGGCACTGGCCTGGAAATCACTGTCAGCGACCGTGCGCTGCACCGAAAGGGCCAGCCGTGCGAGGACGTCCGCCGGCAGGCCGGCGGGGGCGGCCATGCCGCGCATCGAGCCTTCCACCACGTCGAACCCCAATTCGCGCAGCGTCGGCACATCGGCCAACGGCGCCCATCGGCTGGCGCCCATCTGGGCCAGGGGCCGCAAGACGCCCTGGCGCATCTCGGCAATCCCCTCGGCCACATTCATCACCGCCACAGGGATCGCGCGGGACATCAGATTTTGCTTGACCTGCGCCGACCCGCCGAACGGTACGTGCAGGAAGCGCGCGCCGGATTTGCGCTCCAGCGCCAGCATCGCCAGGTGGTCATCCGAGCCGACGCCGGTGGTGCCGTAGCCGATGCTCTCCGGCTGGGCGCGCGCCGCGGCGAGGAGAGCCGTGAAATCGCGGATGGGCGAATCTGCGCGGACCCAGATGCCGCCCGGATCATCCACGATGTTCCCGATCAATGAGAAATCCTCGAGCCGGAAGCGGGTGCGTCGCTCGATCGGCAGAGTCACGATATGCGGCGTATTGATGAAGCCGATGGTCAGACCATCCGGCCGCGCCCGCGCAAGTTCCGTGAAGCCGATTTCGCCACCCGCGCCAGGGCGATTCATCACCACCACAGGCTGGCCGAGGTCACGCTCCATGAACCGCGCGATGGTGCGGGCGGCGAGATCCGTGCCGCCACCGGCCGCGAAGGCGACGATCATGGTCACCGACCGGTCCGGCCGCCATTCCTGGGCCCTTGCGGGACTGACGAGCAGGGCAGGCGTCGCGAGCAGGCTTCGGCGGTGCAACATGGAGGGGCTCCGGTCAAGAAAAAGCCGGCCGCTGCATGGCAGGGCCGGCTGATTTGGGCGAATGCGCAGGCTTAGTCGGCAGCGAGCGCCATCCGGCTACGATTCAGCACGGAGAGGACATGGTCCTCCGCCATGCCGCTGATGGTCTCGACCTGTTCCGGCGTGAAGACATGGCCAGCCTGTGGGATGGTACGATAGTCAATCGTCACACCCTTCTGGGTGTTCAGCTTATCCACCAGCTTTTGCACGCTATTCACAGGAACAAGTTCGTCATCCTCGCCATGCAGAATCATGCCCGAGCAGGGGCAGGGAGCGAGGAAGCCGAAATCATAATGGCTGGCCGGCGCGCTGATGGAGATGAAGCCACCCATTTCCGGGCGGCGCATCAGCAATTGCATGCCAACATATGAGCCAAAGGAATAGCCGGCAGCCCAGAGCATGGAGGCGTTGGGGTTCACCGTCTGCAGAAAGTCCAGCGCGGCGGCGGCATCGCTGATCTCGCCAATGCCGCCATCATAGCGGCCCTGGCTCTTGCCGACGCCACGGAAGTTGAAGCGCAGGACGGAGAAGCCCATCGCCTGGAACTTGCCGTAGAGGCTGTGAACCACGCGATTATTCATCGTCCCGCCATGCAGCGGATGCGGATGCAACAGGAGCGCCACGGGGGCGTTGGGGCGCTTGGCGTGGTGATAGCGACCTTCGAGGCGGCCATCGGGCCCGGCGAACATGACTTCAGGCATCGTGTCCTTGTGTCCGTTTCTTCGGTTGGGCGGCGCGGAAGGGCCGGGGTGCTGCCCCATCCACGCTGCCGAATTAGCGGCCAAACCCCGCACCTGACCTTGCCTCTGCCCGTCTTCCCGCCCCTTGCCGGGGCGTGAAAGAGGGGCAGAGGCAGGCCCGCATGGGCAATCTCGTTACGCTGCTCCAACGCGGCAGACACGCTTGACGTGCGCCTCGCTCACCGCCAACCTGCCTCTTTGGGCGAATGGATCACCCGCAGGGGAAGACTTACGGTCCCGACCGAAACATAAAACCTGGCCGGAAAACAAACACTTCGAGAGCTGCTTCGGCTTTTTCCGAACCAGCGGGTGCATCATACGCATTCGTGAACGGCTTTCATAATGGATTCACACGGCGGATTGCATGGCTGGGTCCGGCATGTTGCATGGCGGGCTGGACCGGGTGCGGAATTTCCCCCCTGCGCCCTTTTTTTGTTGCAGACTGGATGGATCGCTTTGAGCCATCCAAACAAGCGGGATTAAGAGCGACCGCAGGGCAACGCGTCGCCGACGCGGTATTGCACAGCGAGATTAAAGGAAGGAGTGGGGGCGATGCGCCTTTCAACGCGCGGCCGCTATGCCGTGATGGCCATGGTGGAATTGGCGGCCCGTCAGGAGCGCGCGGCCAAGCCAGCCCCTGGAAAAAACCCCGCACCGGTCAGCCTGGCTGAAATCGCGGCGGCGCAAATGCTCTCGCTGGCCTATCTGGAGCAGCTGTTCGGCCCGCTGCGTCGCGCCGGTTTGGTGGCTTCCGCGCGGGGCCCTGGCGGCGGGTATCGCCTTGCCCGATCCGCCAGCCAGATTTCCGTGTCCGATATCGTGGATGCGGTGGATGAGCCAATCCGCGCCACCCGCTGTGACTCGGAGGGCGAGGATGGCGGGCCTGGCTGCATTGGCGGCCGACGCTGCATCACCCATGACCTTTGGGCCGAGTTGGGTGAGCAGATTCGACTTTTCCTGGAGGGCGTCACCCTCGAGGATGTCGTGCAGGGTGAAGTCCTCGGCCGTGCCACAGCCCCCCGGCGCCGGGAATTGACACGCGTCTGATCCAACGGAAAAGGCACGGTGAGATGACCGTGCCCCTTGATCTTGATGCCAATGCCACGGAGGCGCTTCGCCCTGCCGCGCGCGAATCGCTGCTGGCCACTTTGGCGTTGGGCGGCAATGCGTCGTCCATCCATGGCGGCGGCCGGGCCGCCCGCGGGATGATCGAGGCAGCGCGCAGGGCGGTGGCCCAGCGCTTTCATGCGGCGCCCGGCGATGTCGTCTTCACGTCGGGGGGCACGGAGGCGAACGCGCTGGCCATCCACGGTCTGGGCGGCGGTCGCCGGGTCTTGCTGGGGGCCACCGAGCACGCGGCGGTCCGCGCCGCTGCCTCTGACGCTGCCCTGATCCCTGTGCATGCTGACGGAACGCTGGTGCTGGAGGCCTTGTCCAGGCTCCTGGCCGAGGCCGGCCCCGCGCTGGTCTGCGTCATGGCCGCGAATAACGAATCGGGCGTGCTGCATCCCCTGGTCGAGGTCGCGGCGCTCTGCCGGGCGCATGGCGCCCTCCTGCATGTGGATGCCGTGCAGTCGGCCGGGCGGCTTGGTCTGGATGCGGGTAGCCTCGGGGCCCACAGCATCGCCATCTCCGGCCACAAGCTGGGCGGCATCCCTGGCGCCGGCGCGCTGATCCTCGCCCCGGGGCTTTACCTTCCCCCGCTGATCGCCGGTGGTGGGCAGGAGCGCGGGCGGCGGGGTGGGACCGAGCCACTCCCTGCCATCGCGGCCCTGGGCGGCGCCTTGAGCGAAGCCTACGACGCGCCACGGATGACCCGATTGCGGGATGCGATCGAGAAGGGGCTCGAGGCGCTGGATCCGCGGATCGTGATCGCGGGTCAATCCGCGCCGCGCCTTCCCAATACCAGCCTCGCCATTCTGCCCGGCGTGCCGGCGGAGACCCAGGTCATCGCCCTGGATCTCGCGGGTGTCCGGGTCTCGGCCGGAGCGGCCTGTTCCTCGGGCAAGGTCGCGACCTCGCATGTCCTGGCGGCCATGGGATTTGGCGCTCATGCCGGCTCGGGCATCCGCATCTCCCTGCCCTGGAACGCGCCCGATGATGCACCGGCGCGCTTCCTGGGCGCCTATGCGGCGATGCTGGCGCGGCTCAACCGAGGATGATGTTGCGTTCCGCCAGCAGGGCCCCGGGCTCGATCCGCTCGGCCGGCTGCGGCCGCAGCAGGACCATTTCCCGCGCGGCGGGCGCCAGGCGGTTGAAGAGGACATCGGAGGCATTGCCCGGCTCCCCCTCGACGTAAAGCTGGGTGACCAGTTCGGGCCGGCCGGGGGCGTCCACCAGCACATGGATATGCGGCGTGCGCCCCGGATAGGTCACCGGGCGGATGGTGCGGAAGGCGAAGCCGCCATCCGGGCCCACCACCATGCGGCCGCGGCCCTGGAAACCAGGGTCCCGCAGCGCTGCGCGGTCGCGCGGATGGCGGTAGACGCCGCGCGCATCGCATTGCCAGATCTCGATCCGGGCGCCCGCCAATGGGGTGCCGTCCAGTGCCAGCAGGCGGCCGCGCAGATGGGTGACGACCCCCTGGGCCTGAGCGGCTTCGCCCGTCATGCGAACGAGATCAGTGTCGGCATCGCCCGACCAGTCGGTCGGATAGAAGGGGCCCGTGGTTTGCCGCGGGGTGGCACCCGGCAGCTGCGCGGCGGCGCAGGCCGGCAGGGCGAGGAGGGCGGCTGAGAGATGACGGCGGCCGATCAGGCGGGGCGTTGTCTGCATGTGCCTTGATGGAGCCATGGGCACCTGCGGGTCCAATTTCGAATTGCAACGGTTGGCCAGGCAGGGTCTGGCGGGCCATAGGGGACATGCCGCCAGCTAGGCGTGGCTGCGGCAGGGCGACCTTGTTGGATGACGCTAAACCGCCCGCCCCACCCAGGCACCCACCGCAGCCGTCACCCCCATGGCGATCAATCCCCAGAGCATGACCCGCATGATGCTGCGCCCAGCCGGCGCGCCGCCGGCCCAGGCCGCCAGCCAGCCGAGCGCGGCCAAACCCAGCACTGTGGCGCCGCCTACCGCCACCAGCACCACGTCAGGCGGTGCCAGCAGGGCGAGTAGGATCGGCGGCAGCCCGCCCGCTGCAAAAGAGGCGGCCGAGGCCAGGGCAGCTTGCAAGGGGCGGGCGCTGGAGACCTCCGTGATCCCCAGTTCATCGCGCAGATGCGCACCCAGCGCATCTTTCGCCGTGAGTTCGCGCGCCACCTCCATCGCGAGCTCTCGGGAGAGGCCGCGGGCGCGGTAAATCCCGGCCAGCTCGACCAGCTCGGCTGCGGGGGTGGCCACCAACTCGGCGGTTTCCCTGGCGATTTCGGCCATCTCAAGATCAGCCTGCGAGCTGACCGAGACGAATTCACCCGCGGCCATCGAAAGTGCGCCGGCCGTCAGCCCCGCGATACCGGCCAGCAGCACCGCCCCCGGCGCAGGGCTCGCTGCCGCCACGCCAACCACTAGGCTGGCCGTGGAAACCAGCCCGTCATTGGCGCCCAGTACCGCGGCTCGCAGCCAGCCAACGCGATCCAGCCGGTGAGATTCACCCTGCATCATTTTGCATCGCCGCCGGGAACCATACGCTCCAGCGTGTGGTCCCGCAGCACATACTGGTGGAAGATGGCCGCTGCGGCATGCAGCCCGGCGAGCGCGACCAGGCCGTTTGCCGCCAGCTCATGCGCGCCGCCCAGGAACTCGGCGAGGCCGCGATGGGACGCAAGGGGCGACGGGAGGCTGAACAGCCAGAACAGCGAAATTCCCTGCCCGCGAGTCCATAGGGCGGCAAGGCCAAGTGCCGGGGCGGCCACCATGGTCACGTAGAGCGCCACATGCGCGAAATGCGCGAGCCGCGCCATCATGGGCGCCATGGGCACAGGCGCCGGGTGGGGTGCCAGACCTCGCCACAGGATGCGCAAAAGGCTCAACCCGAAGACCAAAAGCCCGAGCGAGCCATGCAGGGTCATGGCCCAGCTGCCTCCGGGACCGTCCTCCACCAGCGCGCTTGCGGCATAGGCGGCGGCGATCAGCAGGGCGATCAGCCAATGCAGACCGAGGGTGATCGGGTCGTGGCGCTGGCGGGCGGGCATGGTGATTCTCCATTCGAGGACGTCCCTACAACGCCCGGGCCGGCCATGCGTTGACCTGGCGCAACGATGCGCCTTGCCGAACAGGCCCGCCTGGGCCACCTCTAGGGGCACCATGCGCCCAAACCGCCCGATCTACCTGGATCACCATGCCACCACGCCGCTCGATCCGCGCGTGCTGGCTGCCATGCGCCCGTGGTGGGAGGAGAATTTCGCCAACCCCCATTCGGTCGAACACGCCATGGGTCGGGCGGCGGATGAGGCGGTTGAGGAAGCGCGGGCGCATCTGGCGGAACTGATGGGCGCTGAGGCGCGAGAGATCATCTTCACCTCGGGGGCGACGGAATCCAATAATATCGCCATCAAGGGCGCGGCGCGCTTTGGTGCCGAATCTGCTGGCAGCGATCACAAGGCTCCCCGGCGGATCATCACCCTCGCCAGCGAACATAAATGCGTCCTCGAATCCGTGCGCGACTTGGCAGCTGAGGGGTTTGAGCCCGTGATCCTGCCGGTCCGGCCCGATGGGCTGCTGGACCTGGATGTGCTGCGCGACGCCTTGCGGGAACCTACCCTGCTGGTCTCCGTCATGGCGGTGAACAATGAGACGGGGGTCGTGCAGGACCTCGCCGCCATCGGCGCGCTGGTGAAGGAGGCCGGCGCGCTGTTTCACACGGATGCCGCGCAGGCGGCCGGGCGCATTCCGCTCGATGTCGGTGCCATCCGGGCCGACCTGCTTTCGATCTCCGGGCATAAGATGTACGGGCCGAAGGGGATTGGCGCGCTGTATGTCCGCCGGCGGCCACGTGTGCGTCTTGCGCCGCTTTTCAGCGGAGGCGGGCAGGAGCGCGGCTTGCGCAGCGGCACTTTGCCGGCACCCCTGCTGGTCGGTCTTGGCGAGGCTGCGCGCATCGCCGCGGCCGAGGGCATGCTCGACGCCGGGCGTATCGCGGGCCAGCGCCAGCGCCTGCTCGATGGCCTGCAAGCGGCCATCCCTGGCCTGCGCGTGAACGGCTCGATGGAGGCCCGCGTTGCCGGCAACCTCAACCTGACCTTTCCCGGCGTGGCGGCGCAATCGTTGCTCGCGGCGCTGCCCGATCTTTGCCTCTCCACCGGTTCGGCCTGTTCCTCGGCCGAGATCGCCCCCTCCTACGTCCTCGGCGCGATGGGAATTCCCGAAGCCGAGGCTCGCGCCACCTTGCGGATTGGGCTGGGGCGCTTTACCTCGCCCGCCGAGATGGACCGTGCGGCCGCCCTCATCGGCACCGCTTGGCAACGCCTTGCCTCAACCCAAGCTGCCGCGGAGTAGTATCAGATCATGCCGAAGATGATTTTCATCGAGCGCGACGGCACGCGCCGCGAAGTCGAGGCGGCCCTGGGCCTCTCCGTGCTGGAGATTGCGCACCGCCATGGCGTGGATATCGAGGGGGCCTGCGAAGGCAGCCTCGCCTGCTCCACCTGCCATGTGATCGTGGATGGCGCTTGGTTCACGAAGCTTGTGAACCCCACCGAGGATGAGGAAGACATGCTCGACCTCGCTTTCGACCTGCAGGAGACCTCGCGGCTCGGCTGTCAGATCATCATGACCGAGGCGCTGGATGGCCTGGTCGTGAAGCTGCCCGCCGGCAGCCGCAATGCCGGCTGATCCGCTCGATTTCGGCGCGCCCGGCGGATTGTTCCGGCGGCTGCGCGAGGCCTCGGGCGCTGACTGGGTGGGCTATACGTGGCACCCCTTCGTGCGCCAGCTTTCCGCCGGCACGCTGCCGCTGGCCGCCTTCCAGCATTACCTGATCCAGGATTATTTGTTCCTGATCCACTTCGCCCGCGCCAAGGCGCTGGCGGTGGTCAAGGGCGAAAGCCTGAAGGCGATGCGCGACAAGGCGGCCGCCGTGCTTGCCATCCTGGATGAGACGCTCCTGCATTTGAAGTACTGCGCGGAATGGGGGCTTTCCGAGGCGCAGGTGACGCAGATCCCGGAGACGCTGGAAACGGTCAGCTATACCCGCTGGGTGCTGGATCGCGGGGTGGCCGGGGATATCCTCGACCTGGAAATCGCGCTTGTCCCCTGCACGGTGGGATATGGTGAAGTGGCGCGGCGCATCATGGCTGATCCGGGCCGGATGGTGACGGGAAACCCCTACCAGTCCTGGATCGAGAGCTATGCGGGTGAAGGCTACCAGGCCATGGCGGCTGCGGCGGCGCTGCGCATCGACGCACTGGGAATCAGCCACGGGGGGGAGGCGCGCTTTGCCACCCTGCTGCGAGATTTTTCCATGGCGGCGCGGCTGGAGCAGGGTTTTTGGCAGCAGGGGCTGAACGCTGCGCAAGTCGCGTTGCCCCGTGATTCCGATCGGGAAGTGCGGCTTCCCTCGGCCCGATGAAAATCCTCGTCGCCATGTCGGGCGGCGTGGACAGCAGCGTCGTCGCAGCCCTGCTGCATGAGCAAGGGCATGAGGTGATTGGGGCCACGCTCCAGCTTTATGATCATGGCGCGGCCGTTCAGAAGAAGGGCGCCTGCTGTGCGGGTCAGGACATCCATGATGCGCGCAACGTGGCCGAGCATCTGGGCATCCCGCATTACGTGCTGGACCGCGAGCAGCGCTTTAGGGAGGCGGTGATCCAGGATTTCGCCGATAGCTATGCCCGAGGCGAAACCCCGATCCCCTGCATTCGCTGCAACCAGACGGTCAAGTTCCACGACCTGACCGAACTCGCCAGCGATCTGGGTTGCGACATGCTGGCGACGGGCCACTACGCGCGCCGCCTGGACGGGCAGGACGGCGCCGAACTGCACCAGGCGGCCGACCCCGCGCGTGACCAGAGCTACTTCCTCGCCCACACGACCCGTGCGCAGCTGGCCCGGACGCAATTTCCGCTTGGCGGCTTTGCCAGCAAGGCTGAGGTGCGGGCGCATGCGGCCCGATTGGGCGTGGCCGTCGCGGACAAGCCCGATAGCCAGGATATCTGCTTCGTGCCCGCTGGCAGCTACGCCGACGTGGTGGGCAGATTCCGCCCCGAGGCGCTGGAGCCTGGCGAGATCGTGGATGAGTCCGGGAAAGTGCTGGGCCAGCATCGCGGGTTGGCACGCTACACTGTCGGGCAGGGTCGCGGGCTGGGACTTTCGCGACGCGAAGATGAGGAAGCGTTGTTCGTGGCCGCTCTCGATGCGCCAAGGCGGCGTGTTGTGGTGGCGCACCGTGCGGCGCTTGCCCAGGCGCGGATTCGCGTGGGCGACGTGAACTGGCTGACGGCGCCGATGTTCGGCGCATTTCGGTGCGAGGCAAAGCTGCGCGGGCGCGAAGCACCGGCGGCGATGACGGCGGAATGGGATGGCGTTGACTTGACGCTGGCGCCGGATGCCCCGTGCATCGCAGCACCTGGACAAGCAGCGGTGCTGTATCAGGCTGGTCGAGTGATTGCCGGCGGATTTATTCGCGGTGAGCCGCCCGAGCGCGCGGGCTAAGCAAATTCGTCTTGCCCCGGTCCGGGGCATTCCAGCTCCGTAGCGCATCGGCGGCGCTTGGGCGCTGCGCCTGCAATCGGCCCTTGGCGATTTGCCTTCGCAAAATCAGTTTGACGAGGGAAGAAGAATGTTTGTAGAACAAAATCCGAGTTTCTGATTTGTTCTCTGGAGGCGCTCACGGGCGCGTCCAGAAGCTTCCCAAGAAGGTTTCATGAAATGCTGACGCGCAAGCAGCTTGAGTTGCTAATGTTCATTCAGAGCCATCAGCAAGCCACCGGATTTTCTCCGTCGTTTGACGAAATGAAAGTCGCACTGTCTCTGAAGTCCAAATCCGGAATCCATCGCCTGATTTCAGGCCTTGAGGAGAGAGGGTTTATCAAGCGGCGTGCCCATCGAGCGCGCGCCCTCGAAATTGTACGTTCACCTCTCCAGTATTCTGATATCCTGAATAATTCTGGAAATAAAAAAGAATACAATTCATCTTACGTACAACTCGTTGGTGGAATTCCTAGGGAAGCGGAGATAAGTGCGACGATGATTCCGCTGCTTGGGCGTATCGCAGCAGGTTTACCAATTGAAGCAATTTCTGATCACGAAATGCTAACAGAGATTCCCTCCGATATGCTGATCGGTAAGGATTGTTACGCCCTTGAGGTAAGTGGCGAATCTATGCGCGATGCAGGCATCCTGGACGGTGACACGGTTGTTATCCGGCGCGGCGACTCTGCAGATAACGGAGATATTGTTGTCGCTCTCATTGATAAAACAGAAGTAACTCTAAAAAAATTCAGAAAAAAAGGTAATTCTATCGCTCTTGAACCAGCAAATAAAATGTTCGAGACACGAATTTTTGGGCCAGATCGCGTTGAAATACAAGGTAAACTAGTAGGTCTTCTCCGAAAGTACTAAATGGTAATTTTGATATTTTCTATAGGGCGATTGTCATAAAGAATTTTATTGATTGTGATTTCGAATTTTCCGATAGGTTCAGCACCAACCGTTTAGAGGATGGTGGCTAGGCCGTCCGCAGGACTGCGTCCGGGTAAAGCGGAAAACGCTTTCAGCACGTCAACAACGGGCAGGACATCCGCATATTTCACCGCCATGTCGTAGAGGCCGGCGAAATGTGGGCTCTCGTGCCGGTCCGCCACGCATTCCTCCGGAACGATCATGCGATGCCCGCATGAGAGGCCTTCCACCACCGTGGCACGCACGCAGCCTGACGTGGACCCGCCAGTCACGACCACGGTATCGACCCCGTGGAAGGTCAGCAGCGAGCGCAGATTCGTCTCGAAAAAGGCTGAGGCCATGCGCTTGCGGATCACAATGTCCGTCGATGCGATCACCAAGCGCGGATCAAGCTGCGCGCGCTCCGAACCCTCGTGGATATTCTGCAGACTATCTGGCGTGTTGGTGCGGGTGCCCCAGATCCCGCAATCCTCGCCACCCTCCAGATAGGCGACATAGGTCCAGATGACGGGAAAGCCCTTCTCCCGGCAGAGCGAGGCCAACGCGTTGATGTGCTCGCATTGCCGGGGGTCCGTCTCATAGGCCGTGGCTGGGAAGGCCGCGACATCGGTATAGGCGCGCTGCGGGTCCACATTGACCAGCGCCGCGCGCCGACCAAAGCCGAAGCGCGGCCGCTGCGGGCCGGCGCACAGGGCTGCGAATAATTGCCGCGCGGTGAGGTGGCTTTCGATCATCAGGTCGCCAGGAACTCGTTCCACTTCTCAGTATAGTATTCCAGGTTGGCCGGGCGTGTGTTCCACACATAGACATTCGCCGCGCGCTGCGCGAGCGAGCCTCCATCCCGCCCCTCTCCGCCATAGACCGAGCGCTGCAATTCGGGGCTGAGAAATTCGGGATAGGTATCCACCGAGGAAAAATAGCCGATCTCCGATTGCCGCGCGCCAGGAAAGCCCGAGGTCCAGTAGTTCAGCCATTCATAGGCCAGGTCCACATCGCGACAATTGGCCGAGATGCCATAGCCATTGCACCAGGCGCGATATCCTTCCTTGGCCACCGCATAGCGCATGGGAATCCCGCGCGAAGCGACCTCCACTGCCACCGGCCACCAGGCATCGGCGATCCAGACCTCCTCCGAGGCCATGAGGTTCACCAACTCGCCATAGGAGCGCCAGAGGGCGCGGAAATGCCCCTCGCGCTTCTTCTCCTTGAGGAAGCTGGTGACGGTATCCACCTCGGCATTGGTGAGGCCCGTGGGGTCGGTGGTGGCGGGCAGCAGGCCCAGCGCCTTCATGCCCAGCGCCGCATCCAGCATGCCCAGCCAGTCAATGCCGTAGAGCGCCGCGCGGCCCCGCCAGCGCGGATTGAACAATTCCCCCCAGGAGAGGGTGTTGTTCTCGGCCGGCACATGGCGTGCGTTGTAGCCGATGGAATCCATCTGGAAGAACGCGGGCAGGAACGTGATCTGCGAGCGTTCGGGATTGAGATACATGGTCCGCCCTGGATTGGCGCCGAGGCCGAGCGGCGAATCGGGCGTGGCTCGCCCCTCGCGCATCAGCGGATGCAGCCGGTTCCAGTTGGGGATGCGGGAGACGTCAATCGGCCGCAGCAGGCGCTCGCTATTGGCATAGGCGGCGAAGGGGCTGTCGGTCGTCACGCAATCCACCTGGGCGGTGCGGATGCGGTCCACCCGCGCCTGGGTGGAGGGGTTGATCCACGGCCGCGGCGTGGCGCCCGTGCGGCGCTGGAACTCGCGCAGGATGGGCTCGCGCATGTCATAGCTGGCGCCCGAAAGGCTGAGCGTCCGGCTTTGCGCGGCGGCGGGATTGAACAGGGCGGGCGCAGCCAGGCCTGCCCCCAGCATCAGGCGGCGGGGTATGGTCATCTCATGTCCCTTTCGTGGTGAGGCGCTGCGTACGGCGCAGGAGAGCAAGCCCCGCCACGCAGCCCAGAATGGCCAGCAGCGAGGTGAGGGTGGTGGCCGTGCCGATGGCGTAGAGCTCCGGCGTCAATTGCCGGTCCAGCTGCGCCATGACGGCCAGCGGCAGTGTCATATCCGCGCCTGTCGTGAACATGCTGCGCGGGAATTCGTCATAGGAGAGCGAAAAGCCGAACAGCGCGGCACCCAGCACGCCCGGCAGCACGATGGGCAGGGTGATTCGCCTGAAGGTGATGATGCGCGTGGCGCCCAGCGTCAGCGCCGCCTCCTCCAGCCGGCTGTCGAAGCGGTTGAAGATGGCGAGCATGGTCATGAAGCCGAAGGGCAGCGTCCAGGTGACATGGACGATGAAGCCGGTGGTGTTCCAGGCTGGCTCGATCTCCAGGATGCGCGCCAGCAGTGCGAAGCCGAAGCCGACCAGCAGGCCAGGCGCCATGATGCCGAGCAGCAGCAGGTAGAAGAAAGCATTGTGCCCGCGGAACCGCCCGCGCATCGCCTGCGCCGCCATCACGGCGAGGATGCAGGTGGTGAGCGAACAGGCCGCCGCCAGCATCACCGAGCGCAGCAGCGGCGGCTTGAAATCGCTCATGATCGAAGCGTCCCACAGCTCCCGATACCAATGCAGCGAGACGCCGTTCATCGGGAATGTGGTGCCGCCCGTCGGCCCGCTGAAGGAGAGCAGCGCGAGCGTAAACACCGGCAGCCATTGATAGAGCAGGAAGCCGATGGTCAGCGCCCCCAGCAGCCAGCCCGTGACGCGGGAGCGAGTCTTCCACCCGATGCTCAGCGCCCCCATTCTTAACGCCCCAGCCGGCGGATATCGGCGACGCGCATGGCCAGCCCCACGCCGACCAGCATGCACAGCATGAGCACCACGGCGACAACGGCCGCCCCCCGCAACTGCGCGCCCTCGTAGAAATTCATCACGAGGTTGGGCAGCAGCGCGATCTTGTTGCCGCCGATCCATTGTACCGTCGCAAAATCGGCCATGACGCTGAGGAAAACCAGCACCTGGCCAATCACCACGCCGGGCAGCGTCAGCGGAAAGATGATGCGCCAGAACACCACGCCGGGCGGGGCTTTCAGCGTCATCGCCGCCTCGCGCAGCGCCATCGGGATTTGCGACAGCATGTAGACCACCGGCCCGCTCGCCATCAGCGTGTAGAGCGAGACCTGAGCCATGGAGATGCCTGTGCGGGAAAACAGGAACACCTCGATCGGGCGATCAATCACGCCGAGCCCCATCAGTCCCTGGTTGATCACGCCATTGACGCCAAGGAAGGGAATCCAGGCGATGGCGCGGATCAGGGCGCTGGTCCAGAAGGGGATGATGAAGGCCAGAAACAGTGCCGTCCGCCAGCGGGCGCTCTTCAGCTTTACCACCAGGAAATAGGCGATGCAGTAGCCAAGCACTCCGGTGATCGCCATCAGCATCGCCGCATGGCGCAGGGTGGTGGCGATCAGGTTCAGATAGGTCGGGTTGCTGAAGAAGCGGATGTAATTCTCGAAGGTCAGCGGGCTCGCCGTGGAAAAGCCCCGCCCGCCCCAGAGCGATACCCAGACGATCAGCAGCGCGGGCATCACCACCGCGCCGAACATCCAGAGCCCGGCCGGCACCGCGAGCCAATAGGCCGCCGCTGATCCGGGCCGGATGCTGCTCATGCCGGCGCGCCCTCATGCAGCACGCCCGCTTCCAGCGGCCAGCCAACCTCACAGGGAGCATCAGCGGCGATGAAGGCGGGCTCCGCACCGAACTGGTCAAGCTTCATCACCTCGCCATCCGGGCGTCCCAGGATATAGCGGCGCACTGAGCCGAAATATTCCACCGCGCGGCATTCGGTGATGACGCGGTTGGGCCATTCGCCGGGGGGGCCAGGGCGCAGCCTTTCGGCCCGGACGGAGAAGGAGGCAGCGCTGCCCAGCGCGGGCGCGGCGCCCAGCGCTGGAAGCAGGAAGTTGCCGGATGGCGTCGCCACCCGGACCGCATCGCCCTCGATGCCGGTGACCTTGCCACGGAACACGTTGTTCCCCTGCACGAACCCGGCGACGAAGGGCGTGCGCGGGCGCTGCAAAATCTCCTCCGGCGGGCCTTGCTGCTCGATCCGCGCCTGGTTCATCACCACCACATGGTCGCCCAGCGAGAAGGCCTCATTCTGGTCATGCGTGACCCAGATGAAGGAAATGCCGGAGCGCCGTTGCAGCGCCTTAAGCTCGATCATCACCGTCTCGCGCAGGCTGTAATCCAGCGCGCCGATCGGCTCATCCAGCAGCAGCAGCCGGGGCTCGGTGATCATGGCGCGGGCAAGCGCCACGCGCTGGCGCTGGCCGCCCGAGAGGCTGGCAGGCTTGCGCTCGGCGAAGGCAGTGATCTCGAAGGCGGCCAGCACCTCGGCCACGCGGCGGGCGATGACATCCTTGGGGCGCTTCTGCATCTCCAGCCCGAAACCGACCTGCTTGGCCACGGTCATGTGCGGAAACAGCGCGTAATCCTGGAACATCATGGCGATGTCCCGCTCCCAGGGTGGATCCTGCGTGACCTCGCGCCCGCCGATCAGGATATCGCCCGCATCGGGCTCCTCCAGGCCCGCGATGCAGCGCAACGTCGTCGTCTTGCCGCAGCCGGAGGGGCCGAGCAGGCAGACGAATTGCCCCTTGCCCACCTTCAGCGAGACGCCATCCACCGCGACGAAGCCGCCGTAGCGCTTGCGCAACCCGCGCAGCTCCAGATCAAGCTGTGTGGTCATGGCGCCATCCGGCACGCCGCTCAGGCCGCTTGCGCGATGTGCTGGCGGGATTGCATCAGTGGCTGGATGCGCGTGCCGAATTGCTCCATGCCGATGAGGTAGTCATCGAAGGTGAGCATCACGCCCTGCAAGCCCGGGATGGCCGCCAACTCATCCATCTGCCGCGCGACCGTGGCGTAGGAGCCGATGAAGCGAAGCATGGTCGTGGGTTCGCGCAGTGAGCGCACCATGCGGCCGACCGTGGAATGGGCCTCCGCCTTCACATCCGCCGCCGCCTGGCCATCCCGCCAGGCGAGGGCTTCGAGGTCTGTGCCGGCGACGTAGTGTTCCCACTTGGCCATCGCCGCCTCGTCGGTTTCGTCGGCGATGATCATCATCAGCAGCACGGCGCCACAGGCGCGGCCAGAGGCGGCAGTGGCTGCCATAAGGCGCTCGGTATGCGGCCGCACCTGCGATACGTCATTCACCCCGCCAGCGCTGATGAAGTTGTAATCGGCGTATTCGGCGGCGAATTGCATGCCGCGGCCGGATTGCCCGGCGGCGATGACCTGCAAATCCCCTGCAGGCTTCGGGCTGACGCGGCAATCGCTCATCTGGAAGAAATCGCCCTTGAAGTCGGAGCGGCCGCTGGACCAGAGGTCCTTCATCACCTGGACGTATTCACCGCAGTAATCGTAGCGGCGGGCGAAATGCACCTCACCGGGCCAGATGCCCATTTGCTCATACTCGGCCTTCTGCCAGCCGGAGACGATGTTCACCCCGAAGCGGCCCGGCGCGATGGCGTCAATCGTCACCGCCATGCGCGCCAGCACGGCCGGTGGGATGGTGAGCACGGCGACGGACGCAAAGAGCTTGATGCGCCGCGTGATGGAGGCGAGGCCCGCCATCAGCGTGAAGCTTTCGAGGTTGTGATCCCAATACTCGCTGGGGCCGCCAAAGCCGCGCAACTTGATCATGGAGAGGGCGAAATCGAAGCCGTACTGCTCCGCCTTGAGCGTCACCTCGCGGTTCAATTCGAAGGTCGGCATGTATTGCGGCGAGGTGGTCGAGATCAGCCAGCCATTGTTTCCGATGGGAAGAAAGACGCCGATATCCATCCAAACCGCTCCTGAGGCCGCGAAGTCAAGTTTGTGCGGCACAACCAGGACGAGCAACCCAAAAGCGCTTGCGTATGCGTGAAAATCAAGCAAACAGAGGCTGCACCAGAGAATAACGCAGAAAATATACTCAGAAAGCCCATAAAATGAGCGATTCCAGCAATTCTTCCATTCGTAAGATGGGTTGGCGCGGTATGCGTGGCGCCGTTGCCTGACGTGCCCGCCGCTTCCAGTTCACCTGATGTCTGTGGTGGTGCTTCGGCAGCGCTCATAACCCGTGCGATGGCGCCGACCAGGCCGAGCTGAGCGCATCCAGGCTGATTGCACCAAGTGTTTGGTCCCGGACGCGCCTATGGCGCCGCTACGGGCTGCCAGGCCAAGCCTTGCCGGATTTCGCCCAGCTTCTTCGTGCACGGTTCAGCGCCCATGTCGCGCCTTCTCCGCGCCCGAGCAGGCCTGTCGCAGGAGCCATCGGCGCCGCTCCCCTGATTGACCCTTGGCAGTCAGGCCCATAGCGTCACCCTGAAGTTTCGCCGAGGGGGAATGCACAGAAATGCTCACGCGGCGCGATTTCGATGCGGCAGCTCAGGGCGCCCTGGATGGCTTGCGCGTGGTGGATCTCTCGCGCCTCGTCGCCGGAAACATGCTCACCAAGATGCTCAGCGACCAGGGTGCCGAGGTCATCAAGGTGGAGCCACCGGCCGGGGACTCGCTGCGCGCCTGGAAAGTCGGCGGCGTGGAGACCTCCTGGAAAACCTGGTGCCGCAACAAGCGCAGCATCTGCCTCGATCTTCGCCAGGGGGACGCCATCGCCGTGGTGAAGCGCCTGGTGGAAACAGCGGCCGTCTTTGTCGAGAGCTTCCGCCCCGGGGTGCTGGAGGAGATGGGACTCTCCCCCGAGGCGTTGCATGCGACCAACCCGCGCCTCGTCATCGTGCGCGTCTCGGGCTGGGGGCAGACCGGGCCCTTCGCGCACAAGCCGGGCTTCGGCACGCTGGTGGAGGGTTATTCAGGTTTCGCCGCCATCAATGGCTATGCGGACCGTCCGCCCGTACTGCCGCCCATGTTCATGGCCGATGCCTATGCCGGGCTGATGGGCGCGGCTTCCACCCTGATTGCCCTGCGTCATGCGGAGCGCACGGGCCAGGGCCAGGTGGTGGATCTCTCATTGTTCGAGCCGATCTTCTCGGTGCTGGAGCCGCAGATGGCAAATTACCGAATTTCGGGAAAAGTGAAGCCGCGCACCGGCAGCCGCAGCACCAATACCGCACCGCGCAATGCCTACCAGACCAAGGATGGCGGCTGGGTCGGCTTGTCCAGTTCCACGCAGGCGATCTTCGTGAAACTGATGAAAAGCATCGGCCGGCCGGAGCTGGTCGAGGACCCTCGCTTCCGCACCAATTCCGACCGTATACGCCATATCGAGGAGATTGATGGCGTGGTCCGTGACGCCGTGGCGCAGCTGGATATGGCCGAGGCGTTGGCGCAATTCGACCGCGATGGCGTGACGATCGGCCCGATCATGGATGTCGCGGGGTTGGAGGCGGATCACTATGTCGCCGGCCGCGAAGCGCTGATCGAAGTGCCCGATGCGGAAATGCCGGGAGGCTGGCTGCCCATGCATGGCGAGGTGCCTCGGCTTTCCGCCACCCCCGGCATCCTGCGCAACCCGGCACCCAGGCTGGGCCAGGACAATGACGCGCTGCTCGGCCCGTTGCTGGGCAAGGCGGAACTTGCCCGGCTGCGCGCGGCGGGCATCGTGCTTGATCAGGAGAAGCGGGCATGACCCGAATTTGGCGTTCCATGCTTTACGTCCCGGCCAATGTCCTGCGCTTTGTGGAGAAATCCGCGACCTCCGGCGCCGATGCCATCCTGCTCGATCTGGAGGACAGCATCCCGCATGAGCGCAAGAGTGAGGCGCGGGCCGCGCTCGCCACCGCCATCCCGATCGCGCGCGCCGGCGGCGCGGATGTGCTCGTGCGGGTCAACCGCCCGCTGCGCCTCGCTGTGGGTGATATCGAGGCCGCAGTCGCCGCCGGCGCCGATGGTATCCTGCTCACGAAGGTGCTGGGGCCCGATCACGTCCAGCTTGCGGCCGAGTTGCTGACCGGGGCGATGCGCATCATCCCCATGGTGGAGACGGCGGCTGCACTGCGCGCCCTGCACGAGATCGCCCGCGCCTCGCCGCGCGTCGCAGGGCTGCTGATCGGCGCCGAGGACCTGGCCGCTGAATGTGGTGCCGCGGCGGATGATGAGATCATCGCCATGGCCAAGCGGCAGATGGTGCTGGCGGCCGTGGCGGCCGGCGTTGCACCGCTCGGCACGCTCGGCACCGTGGCGGATTATCGCGATGCGGAGAAAATCCGCGCCCTTGTCACCCGGTCCAAACGCGCGGGGATGGTCGGGGCAAGCTGCATTCACCCCTCGCTGGTGGCCATTCTCAATGAGGGCTTCTCGCCCAGCGCGGCGGAGCTGGATCTGGCCCGCCGGCAGATCGCGGCGGGTGAGGATGCGGCGCGTGAGGGACGCGGCTCCTTTGTGGTGGATGGGATGATGGTGGATGAACCCATCCTGATCCGCGCGAGGCGCATTCTGGCGCAGGCGGGCTAGGCCAGAGGCAGGCGGCGGCGATGCACCCTATTTGCGCGTGAGCGTGACGACGTAGCGGCACCAGTCCGTGCCGCAGGGGTTGTTAAATTCGCAGTCGCGGGGCGTGGCCAGATCATAGGCCAGGACGTCGCCGGGGTGGAGTTCGGTTTCCTGTGTTCCTTCCCGGATGAGCAGCCGCCCCGCCAGCACCCAGACCACCTGGCCGCGCAGGAAACGGTAGGAGGCGGCCGGGTACGCGATATGGGCGCCAGGCGGCAACTCCACCTCCACCAACTCCGGCTCCGTGCCGGATGGCGAGAGGGCGCGGCGCCGATAGCCTGTTTCCGGATCGGTCCAGCGTTCCTGGGTTGCGGCACGGGTCACGCGGCTGCCCCCGGCATCCGCCTCGGCGCGGGCGAGCAAGGCCGAGATGGTGAGGCCCAACGCCCCTGAAAGCCGGCCCAGAAGTGCTGCCGTGGGACTCGCTTCGGCGCGCTCGATCTTGCTGATCATGGCGCGAGAGACGCCGGATTCAGTGGCCAGCGCGGCGATAGACCAGCCGCGCGCTTCGCGCTCACGCCGGATCCGTTGCGCCAGAAGATGATCCAGGGATAACATCATATTGGACATATCGCCACTTTAGTGGAAAATTCAGCCATGACCGCAACAGGGCATAATGGCGGGCCGCCGCTGGAAGACGAGGGCACAGCCTGGCGCAGCTGGGTCTGGAAGCGGGCTCACAAGAAAGCCTGGAAAACGCCGCCACGCGAAGTGGCGCTGCGCCGGCTCGCGCGGGCCGAAGAGCTGGGGATCACCTACAAGGAATACACGCTCGAGATCCTCGAGCGTGGCAAGTATCGTTGAGGGAGCGGGCGCTTCATCTCACTGGCCGCTCACGCGGCATGCGCGGCTGCACACGCTGGTAGCCCTCAGGCACGGCAAAGCGTGCCGGGTCCTGGGCCTCATATCTAATATGCGTTGCTTCCAATCCGCCGGTGATCCCGGCGGGTCCGCCCGCGGTGACCTGGCTGCGCAGCATGATCCCATCGGCGCTGAGGCAAATGCGCCCTTCCTGGCCGCTGCCTTCATAGCGCCAATCCGTGCAGGCCGTACCGGCGATGCGCTGCGTTCCCTCCTGGGTGAAGCGCGCCCCGGCCGGCGGCCCGAGCTGGCCCTGCAGCACGCGCGGCGGCATCTCCATGATCCGCTTGGCTTCCTCGATGACGATGAAGCCGGTCCCAGCACGGTGATCGGCAACGGACCAGCCGACGCCCGGGACATCCGCCCTCAGCTTCGCCGCGGCGGCGAGCCACGCCATGTCCAGCGTCGTGGTGGCCTCACTGCTGACGATCCGATAGGTCACCACGACATCCCGCGTTGGGATCAGGCTTGGTCCAGTCTGGGCGCTGATGGAGGGTGCCGCCAGAAGGCCAAGCCCGGTGGCGAGCACTATGAGCAGGTTCGTGGCATGGTTCTGGAGCATTGTGCGGGAAGCTTATGCTGGCCAGGGATGTTGCGCCACATTTGGCTCGGCCAAGCCCCGCATGGAAACGCAGCTAGCCGGATTCTGCCGACTAGCGTGGAACTGGGGGGCGCTGCCCCCCAAGCCGATCAGATATAATGCTCTTCCAGCGGATCGAAGCCATTGAACTTCTGGCTGGCATAGGTCGTCACATAGGCGCCAGTCGCCAGAAGCTCCACGCGGTCACCGGCCGTCAGCGCCATGGGCAGCCGGTAGTTGCTCTTTTCGTAGAGCGTGTCCGTGCTGTCGCAGGTGGGGCCAGCGATGGTGACCGGGCCCTCGGGGCCGCCATCATGCAGGGTCTGGAAGGCGTATTTGATGGACTCGCCCTCCGTCTCCGCCAGCCCGCCGAAGCGACCGATGTCGAGATAGACCCAGCGGACCGGATCATTCTCGGCCTTGCGGCTCACCAGCACGACCTCGGACGAGATCACGCCCGCATCGGCCACCAGGAAGCGGCCGGGCTCGATCACGATCTCGGGGATCGCATTGCCGAAATGCTCGACCATGGCGCCCATGATGGCGGAGCCGAAATCGTCGATCTCGGGCACTTCCGCCTTGTAGCGCACCGGATATCCGCCGCCGAGATTGACCATGCGCACCTTCACGCCCGCCTCGACCAGGTCGGTGAAGAGCATGGCGACCTTCGCGATCGCCGCCTCATAGGCCGCGGTCTTGGTCTGCTGACTGCCGACATGGAAAGACAAGCCAAAAGCGTCGAGACCCATCTGGGTGGCCTTGACCATCAAGGCCTTTGCCATCTCGACCTCACAGCCGAATTTCCGGCTGAGCGGCCATTCCGCGCCGTCATTGCCGACCAGGATGCGGCAATAGACGCGGCTACCCGGCGCAGAGCGCGCAAGCTTCTCGAGCTCCATCTCGCTGTCGAACGCGAACATGCGCACGCCGGCAGCGTAGGCCGCGGCGATATCGCGCTCCCGCTTGATGGTGTTGCCATAGGAGATGGCGGCCGGCTCCGCGCCAGCAGCCAAGCACATCGAGACCTCCTGGAAGGAAGCCGCGTCGAAATAGGAGCCTAGACCCACCAGCCGATCCAGGATCGGCGCGGCCGGATTGGCCTTCACGGCGTAGTAGATGCGTGCGAGCGGCATGGCTTGCCGCAGCCGGCCGAAATTGGCGGCAACCCGATCCACATCCAGCACGAGGCACGGCGTGGGCGGCTGGTTGGCAGCAAGGTAGCGAGCGACCTTCGGGGTCATCGCGCGGTACTCCACATAAATGTGGAACCAACCCCATTCAGGGGTGGCCCCAGATTGACGAAACGGTCGAACGAACCAGCGACCAGAAGAAGACCGCGAATCTCTTCGCGGGGTTGCCAGAACGCTTGACGTCGTTGCGTAAACCTTGCGCCGCGGTGGCAAGCCTTATTGAGGGGCTCAGCTCCGTGGGCCTGGGGCCAGAGGCACGTGCGTACTGCGTCTTGTGGTGGGGGTGTAGGCGCTGCTTCGCGGCGATGCAAGCGAGTTTCGTAGGCTAAGCGAAGTTTTTTCGCGTGTCCCCCCCGGGGGCGCCGGAAACCCCGCCGAAAGCCCCCCGGGTGCTCAATGGGAAATGCCGGAAAGCCCCCAGGGATGGCAGGAGTGTTTCCGGCGCGGGGCAGGAATGCGCGCAGTGCATTCACGCGTGGCCGGAGGTGCTTATCCCCCGCGCCGCCTACAAGGTCCCAGGGTAGGAGCCGCCATCCAGCAGGATGCTTTGCCCCGTGGTGAAGCCCGCATGCGCCGAGCAAAGGAAGGCGGCGAAGGCGCCGAACTCCTCGGCCGTTCCGAGCCGCCCGGCCGGAATTCCGGCCACGGCACGGCGTTCCAGCTCCGCCACGTCCGCCCCGCCGCCCTTGGCCACCACATTCCAATTGCCGCGCACGCGATCCGTGTCGAAAGGGCCTGGCAAAAGATGGTTGATCGTCACGTTATTGGCCGCCACCCGGCGCGCCAGCGAAGCCAGGGCGCCGGTGAGGCCGGCCCGCGCACCATTGGAGAGCTCCAGCCGGCCGATCGGCATCTTCACCGAATAGCTGGTGATGTTCAGCACGCGCCCAAAGCGTCGCGCATTCATCGCCGGCAATACAGCGCGGATCAGCGCGATGGGCGTCAGCATGTTCGCTTCCACGGCGCGGCGCCAATCGTCCAACTCGAATTGCGAAAACTCACCCTGCGGCGGGCCGCCCGCATTGGTGATCAGGATATCAGGTTCGGGACAGGCGCTGAGCAGCGCGGCCCGGCCGGCCTCGGTCGTCACATCGCCCTGGACGGTGGTGACAGCGACGCCGGTCTCAGCGCGGATCGCCGCTGCGGTGGCTTCCAGCGCATCGCTGCCGCGCGCCGAAATCACCAGCGAAACGCCTTCGCGTGCCAAGGCAAAGGCGCAACCGCGTCCAAGCCCCTTGGAGGCCGCGCAGACAATCGCTGTGCGGCCCTTGATGCCGAGATCCATCCTGTTCTCTCCCTCTGCTGGCGGGGAGGCTAACCTAGCGGATGAGCCCCGTCATGGGGCTTGAGGCATCCGCCCTGTAGTCGCGTGGCATGCGCCCGGCGAGGAAGGCCGCCCGCCCGGCGATGACGGCATGCTTCATCGCGCCTGCCATGCGCACCGGATCCTGGGCGTGGGCGATGGCGCTGTTCAGCAAGACGGCATCGCAGCCAAGCTCCATGGCGAAAGCCGCTTCGCTCGCCGTGCCGATCCCTGCGTCCACCAGGACGGGCACCCGCGCTGCCGCCTTGATGGCGCGGATCATATAGGGATTCACGACACCCATGCCGGAACCGATCGGCGCGCCCAGCGGCATGATGGCCACGCAGCCCATTTCCTCCAGCCGCTTGGCCGCCACAGGGTCATCGGCGCAATAGACCATCACTTCAAAGCCATCGCCGATCAACGCCGCCGCCGCCTCGAAGGTCGCGGCCATGTCAGGGTAGAGAAAGGGCGGAGGACCCAGAACTTCCAGCTTTACCAGATTCCAGCCCCCCCCTTCGCGCGCCAGGCGCAATGTGCGGACGGCGTCCTGCGCGGTGAAGCAGCCGGCGGTGTTGGGCAGGTAGGTGTAGCGGTCTGGCGGCACGAAATCCTGCAGCATGGGGGCGTTGGGATCACTCAGATTGACCCGCCGCACGGCAACCGTGACGATCTCCGCCCCACTGGCAGCAATGCTGTCGCGGGTCTCCTCCAGCGATTTGTAGCGCCCCGTTCCGACGATGAGGCGAGAGTGAAAGCGCCGGCCGGCGACTTCCCAACTGTCTTCGGTCAAGGCTCAGCCACCCCCGATGAAATGCACGATCTCGATGGCATCTCCATCGGCGAGGCGCGTGGTCGTGTATTGGGAACGCGGCACGATTTCCAGGTTGCGTTCGACGGCAACCTTTCGTTCGGCGAGGCCGATCCTGGCCAGAAGATCTGTAACCGAGCTGCCTGGCGCAACCGCCAATGGCTCGCCATTCACCGTCAGGGCCAGGCCGGTATCATTTGGTTCCAAGAGGCTGGACATGGCGCGCGTCATCCCGAAGCAATGGAGGAGCCTTGCCCGGACGGGTGGATGGCGAGGCCCGGCGAACGGTCCCCTGCCCATCCCTTCGCCGGCATGACCCGGATCAGGTTCGAAGGGTCACCGCAGCCCCGCGGTATCTCAGCCCTTTGGATGAGGGCACCCCTTGGTGACTGAAACATAGGTCGCGGGCGGGCTTGCGGTCAATCATGGACGCCCGGGCACAGCCTGGTACGGCCCCGCCAGCTTCGGGGCCCGCGCTTGCCGCTGGAGTGGCATGCATGCTAGCCCGACACACTTCTGTATTTTGTGGCCATCCGGAACACCCATGAATCTCATCGCCGTCTTCAACGGCCCGAATCTCAATACACTGGGCACGCGCGAGCCAGAGAAATACGGCACGGCGACGCTGGATGATGTTGAGAATCTCTGCGCCGAAGCGGCCGAGGAACTCGGCCTTGCGATTGATTTTCGCCAGTCCAACATGGAGGGCGAATTGGTCTCCTGGATTCAGGAGTGCCGGGGGCGTGCCGCCGGGATCGTGATCAATCCTGCTGGCTACACCACAACCTCGGTTGCCATTCTCGACGCGCTGATCGCCGTCGGTCTTCCCGTGATCGAGGTCCATATCACCAATATTCATCGGCGCGAGGAGTTCCGGCAGCACAGCCTGGTCTCCAAGGCCGCCACCGGCGTGATCGCTGGCCTGGGCGTAGCGGGCTATGCGCTCGCGCTGCAGGCGATGGCGAGTCTCGTTGGCGGAAATGAGGATGAAGACGAATGACCAGCGGCATTCAGTTTGACGCGGACGCCATCCGCAAGCTGGCGGATATCCTCCGCGAAACCGATCTGACGGAGATCGAGCTCTCGGAGAAGGATTCGCGGATCCGGGTCGCCCGGATCATTCCGGCAGCACAGCCGAATTACTACGCGGCTCAGCCCGCGCCCACACCCATGCCCATGCAGGCGCCGATGCCGGCCGCAACGCCTGCGGCCGCCCCGGCCGATCCAGAAGCGATCGACCTGAAACATCCGGGCCTGGTGACATCGCCGATGGTGGGTGTCGCCTACCTCTCACCCGAGCCGGGGGCGGCGCCTTACATCAGCCTCGGCGCCAAGGTCAGCCAGGGGCAGACCGTCCTTCTGATCGAGGCGATGAAGACCTTCAACCAGATCAAGGCGACACGATCCGGCACGGTCACGCGGATCCTGGTGGATGCGGGCACGCCCGTCGAATATGGCGAACCGCTGGTGCTGGTGGAGTAGCCAATGGCTCCCGCCGCCCGCTACCCGAGGGCCAGACATTGAAGAAAATCCTGATCGCCAATCGCGGCGAAATCGCATTGCGGGTGCATCGCGCCTGTCAGGAAATGGGCATTCGCACGGTTGCCGTCCATAGCACAGCCGATGCCTCGGCCATGCATGTGCGCCTGGCCGATGAGAGCGTCTGCATCGGCCCTGCCTCGGCGCGCGACAGTTATCTGAACGTGGCGGCAATCCTCTCGGCCGCGGCCATTACCGGTGCCGATGCGATCCACCCTGGCTATGGCTTTCTCTCTGAAAATGCGCGTTTCGCCGAAATGGTGGAAGCCCATGGCCTGACCTTCATCGGACCCAGCGCGGATCACATCCACATGATGGGAGACAAGATCTCCGCCAAGGATGCGATGCGTAAACTCAATGTGCCGCTGGTGCCGGGCTCGCCCGGAGCGCTGGAAAGCTTTGAGGAGGCCCGCGCAGTCGCCGAGGTGATCAAATACCCCGTGCTGATCAAGGCGGCCGCCGGCGGCGGCGGGCGCGGCATGAAGGTCGCGCGCTCGGCCGAGGAGTTGGAAGAGGCTTGGCAGGTGGCTCGCACCGAAGCCAAGGCCGCCTTCGGCAATGACAGCGTCTACATGGAAAAATACCTCGATCGGCCGCGCCATATCGAGTTGCAGGTGCTGGCGGATACCCACGGCAATGTCGTGCATTTCGGCGAGCGCGACTGCTCCTTGCAGCGCCGCCATCAGAAGCTTGTGGAAGAGGCGGGGTCACCCGCGCTGACCGGTGCGGAGCGGGATGCGCTGGGTGCGCAGGTGACGGCGGGCCTCAGGCAGATTGGCTATCGCAATGCCGGTACGCTGGAATTTCTGTATCAGGATGGGCAATTCGCCTTCATTGAGATGAACACGCGGCTTCAGGTGGAGCATCCGGTGACGGAGATGCTGTGCGGCGTGGATCTCGTGCGGGAACAAATCCGCATCGCGGCCGGTGAGAAGCTGGGCTACGGCCAGCAGGATGTGACGTTCAACGGCCATGCCATCGAATGCCGGGTCACCGCCGAGGATCCTGAAACCTTCGCCCCCTCCCCTGGCAAGGTGACCACCTATCACGCGCCTGGTGGGCTTGGCGTGCGCGTGGATAGTGCGCTGTATTCGGGGTATTCCGTGCCTTCGCATTACGACAGCCTGGTCGCCAAGCTCATTGTCCATGCGCCAACGCGCCCTCAGGCGATTGCACGCATGCAGCGCGCCCTGGACGAGATGGTGGTGGATGGCATCCGGACCACGCTGCCCTTGCATCGCCGCATCATGGCCGATGCGGAGTTCCAGTCGGGCGACTACACGATCCATTGGCTGGAGCGTTTCGTCGCGCGCGGCCTCTGAACAGGATGCTGCCTAATCCAACGCGGCGACGGTGGTCATGGCGGGTGGGGCCTCCAGGCATTCATGCGTTAAGGCCAGGAACCGCCGCGTGCGATCGGTCGCCAGGTGATGCATCGCGGCCACTGGATCGACCCATCTTTCGATGAGGGTCAGTGCCTCGCGTTCGGCCTTATCCACCTTGTATTCAAAGGCCAGGCACCCCGGGTGGCGGCGTGCGGCAGCGGCGAAACGCGGGAGGGCGGAGAGCAGATGCTTGCGCCGGTCCGGCCGGACGCGGCCTGTCAGGGTGACGGTGATGTTCGGTCCCATCGATGAATCCTTGGATTGCCCAGAGCTACGATTGGCCTGCCATGCCGGATGCGTCGCCCAGGAGATTTTTTGCCCGGACGAGAGGGCTTCGATCCGGCGCAGACAAGCTGCTAGGGTGAGGGCGTGCAAACCTGGGCCAACGCCGTTCCGCCCTCTCTACCGCCGCTGCGCCCAGCGGTCATGGAGCCGCGCTGATGTCGCGGCGGCAGATGGAAATCACGCCTGAGCTCATGCTTCGGGCCTATCGCATTGGCCTGTTTCCGATGGCGGAAAGCCGGGATGCCCGCACGCTCTACTGGCTCGATCCTGAGCAGCGGGGCGTTATCCCGCTGGAGGGCTTTCATCTCTCGCGGCGACTTGCGCGGCGGGTCCGGCAGGCGCCTTACCGGATCACCGCCAACCACGCCTTCGCGGCGGTGATCGCTGAATGCGCCGCGCCGCGGCCAAGCTCGACCGATAGCTGGATCAACGCCGAAATCCGCGCCTTGTTCCTGGCGCTGCATGGCCAGGGGCACGCGCATTCCATCGAGGCCTGGGAGGGGGAGCGCCTGGTGGGCGGGCTCTACGGTGTCTCGCTCGGCGGGGCGTTTTTCGGTGAGAGCATGTTCAGCCGGGCAGATGATGCCTCCAAGATCGCGCTGGTGCATCTGGTGGCGCGGCTGCGGCTGGGTGGCTTCACGTTGCTCGATGCGCAATTCCAGACGGCGCATCTCGCGCAATTCGGCACGGAGGAGGTGCCGCGCGCCCTTTACAAGCAGATGCTGGCGGTGGCGGTCGAAACTCCCGCCCGCTTTATCGCCGAACCGGATGCGGCGTTGCTGGCTGCGGAAATTGAAGCCTTGCGCTCTACACCATCCGAATAAGCGTCCCATCCCGCCGGACCGCCTGATGGAAAATCACGGCGCAGATATGGGCGGCAAGAAGCGCCACGATGGCGAGGCCGAGCCACTGGTGCATCCACAGCAGGATATTCGCCAACCCCTCCCAGCTTGGCATGAATTTCGGCAGGTTGATGAAGCCGAGATAGGCCGTGGCGCCCTGCATGGGAAAGCCGAAGGCATTGGTGGTGAAGAAGCCCAGCAGCGGCTGCAGGATCAGGGCGCCGTAAAGGGCGTGGTGCACGCCGGTTGCGGCCATGCGCATGGGGGCCGGCAGGCTCGCTTCGACCGGCACGGGGTTGCGGATGCGATACCACAGCCGCAAGCCCGCCACGATCAGCAAAGTGAGGCCCGCGCTTTCATGAATGGCGTAGAAGCCCATCTTGCTGGAATCCTTGACGTGGCCGATCACGAAGCCGGTCGGTAGCGCAATCAGGATCAGCGCCACGGTGATCCAGTGAAACCACTTCGCCAACGGGGTATAAGCCATGCATGCCTCCATCCGTGCTGCGGCCCCAAGCCCGGAAGAAGGGCCGTGGCCGCTGTTGCGCGCCAAACAGCGGCCAGAGTGGTTTCATGCAGGGCACGCCCGCTCCGGCCTTCCGGGCATCCTGGCATGCGAATGATAGCCGCGCACGCTGATTGGTCCATGGCGCCCGGAAAGCGCTGGGCCGCCATTGCGCAGCGCCATGCGGCGGGTTGGCGCATGGAGGCGCCCCGCCTCGTCGGCCAGGTCACGCATTTCGCAGAAGCGCTGCGGGCCGAAGGTGTGCCGGCTGTGTTGGGTCTCGACCTGCCACTGGGCGTGCCCCGGCACTATGCCTTGCAGCGGCGCGAGGCTGGCTTCGTCGAGTTTCTGCTGGGCCGCGCAGGCGATGCGCGCTTCTTTGCCGTGAACGAAACGCTCGCCACGGTCAGCCTCGACGCACCCTTTTATCCCCAGCGTGGCGTGAAGGGCATGACCCGTGCGTCCCACGCAGCGGCGCTCGGCTTGCCGGATGCCGACGCCCTGCACCGCTGGTGCGACCGGGCGACCGCCAAACGTCCCGCCGGCGCGCCGCCCTTCTGGACGCTCGGGGCCAACCAATCCGGCAAGGCCGCCATCACGGCCTGGCGAGATTGGCTCGCACCTGCCCTCGCTGCCGGCGCGCCGCTAGACTTGTGGCCCTTCGCTGGCGGGCTGCACGGGTTGCTGCGGACGGGCAGGCTTGCCGTGGCCGAAGTATATCCGGCAGAGGCGCTGCGGCAGCTCGGCCTCAAGCTCCATGGCAGCAAGCGGGATCACGCCGCGCGCCTGGGTCTGGCTGAAGCACTTGGTGACGCATTGGCGCGGCTGCAGGTGACGCCGACGCCGAACGCCAAGGTGACGATCCGCGAGGGCTTCGGCGTAGATTCGGCTGGCGAGGACAGATTGGATTGCGTGCTGGGCCTGCTTGCGCTCATCGCCGTGCTGGACGGGGTGCGTGCGGATGCCGTGCCGGAGGATGACATGGTCCGGCGCTGGGAGGGCTGGGTTCTGGGCCAGAGCGATCCGCCGCTTTGGCCAGCAGGTCCATCAGCCGTTACAGGATAAGCCCGCCACGCCGCCGATGGCTCAGGAAGCGGCCAGGCCGCGAAGCTTGTCGAAGCTGACCGAAAGCGAACCAAGGCTCAAGCGCACCTCACCATCGCGCCGATCCACCGCGGTTGCGCGGGCGAGAACGCCGGCAGCCAGGGTGGTTTGCGTTCCATCCGCGCGGATGCCGCTGATGGCGAAGCGATAGGCGCCATCTGCCAATTGGCGTCCGTTATCGTCGCGCCCGTCCCAACTCCAGATGGCAGTGGCTGAGCCAAGACTGGCCTCGGCATTGCGCAGGACGCGGCCATTCGCATCGAGGACCGTGATCTGTGCGCGAATTGCCTCCCCGGCGGCGGGAAGCCGGAGCTGCGCCTGCCCGCCTTGCAGAGCCATGCTGTCGCTTTCCACCTCAACCACGCGGCCCATGAGAGGCGCGGCGGAAACCAGCTGGTTGCCCTGCTCCACACTGAGCAGCCGCTCCAGATTATCATTCACCTTGATCTGCTGCTCGACCGTTGCGAACTGGACCAGCTGCTGCGTCATCTGGTTGGCATCCATGGCATTGGTCGGGTCCTGGTTTCGCAACTGCGTGGTCAGCAGCGTCAGGAAGGTATTGAAATCCGCACCGATACCGGTGGAGTTGTTGCGAGGTGTGGCCGTGGTGGTGGTGCCCTGGGTCGCGCCGATGCTTCCGCTCATGGGGTCTCTCCTTGCTGGGTCAGATGTTGAGGTCAAGCAGCCCGCGCAGTGCTCGGGTGGGGGGTGGTTCGGCTTCCGGCTGGGCTGATGCTCGGCTGGCGGCGCGACTTGCCTGGCCTGGTCTGGCCTCACCCTGCTGGCGCTGGTCCGGTTGGCCAAATTGCGGACTCAGGGAGAAATCAATGCCTTTGGAATCCACACGCAATCCGGCATCGTTCAGGCTGCGATCCAGCTCCTGCCGGTCCCGCAGCAGCAGCGCGAGCGTTTCCGGGCGTTCGGCCATCACCCGCACGGAATGTGAATCCCCCTCCCGCTGGACGCGGATCTCGACGCGACCCAGCTCGACGGGGTCAAGGTTGAGCTGAAAGCCATTCGCATTGCCGGGCGTGAAGGCCAGCGCAATGGCGATCGGTGCAATTTGCCGCACCGGCATGGGCGCAGGCGGTGACGCAGGCGCCGCGGCCTCTGCCGGGCGCGCCTGGTGGGGCATGAGGGCTTCAAAGCCCCAGGCAAGGGTGGCGCTGGCAGTGATCGGGGGCGTGGGCGGCATATTGGGGCGGGCATCAGACGGCTTTGGCTCGCTGAGCGGGGGCGCTGGATCCTGGCTTGTCGCGCGCGGGCTCTGTGTGTCGGCGGCTGGCTCCTCCGCTGCGGCGTGGGGGATCGACGCGTCCTGGCCAGCCCCCTGTCCTCCGCTGCGTCTGCCGGCTGCATCCGAGGCTCGCGGAGACGGTGGTGATGCGGCGGAGACCGGCTCAACCGGCTCCATCTTGCCTCCAGCCTGCGGTGCTGGGTTGGCGCTGCGGTCTGCCGCCACAGCTGGCAAAGGGGGCACTTGGTCCGGCGCCTCGACCACGCTCGGCGCGACGACACTTTGCGTTCCAACCGGGCCGGCCGGGAGGGGCAACAACTGTGTGGGAGCATATTGACGCCCGATCTCCGCCTGTGGTGGTGGGGCAGAGGTCGGCAGTCCTCGCGGCTGCTCAGCGGGGGCGTTCAATGACAAGGTTGGGGGAATTTCGCTGTTGGCGAGGATGGGCGCGGGTCCAGCTTGTTCCGGCGCTTCCCCAAGCCATTCCGCGGGATCTTCCGCAGGCGCCTCGCCGAGAGCTTCCTTCTGGCGCTCATCTGGCAGCACGTCGTGAGGCTCCATCCGTTCGACGGCCTGATCGCTGGTCGCCGCGATGCCCACTTCCAGTGGTGAAGTCACGGCCGCTGTGATCTCTGCCTCGACCTGTGGGGCTGGGTCGGTCGCCTGCAAAGGGCTGTTCGCGCTTAGCAGAGCAGGCAGGGGCGACTGAAACTCAGCCGGCGATGCCAGGGGCGCTTCCGTATGGGCCGAGGGGAACTCGGCCTTGGTCAGGCCTGCCCCAGACGCGACCACTTCATGCAGGGTGGCAGCCGCCATCAGGCCGGGGGAGGCTGGCGATGCAGGTGTAGATGCCGGGAGAGCGCCACTGGTCGCCGCAGCAGACGGCAGGATAGCAGCGGCCTCAAGCTGCGCCAGCGGAACACGTGATTCCGGGGTTTGTATCTGTGCTGCCGCGGGAGGGAAAAGCGGGTTGGAAGCGGCTGGGACCGATGGCGCGAGCCCGGATGCGGCCGTGACGGACGACGGTACTGCGGCGCTCACAGTCGCCGCCACGCTTCGGTTCAGTGCGTCCTGAAACCCCGTCTCAGCGCCGGATTCCGGTGGCGCGGCAGGGGGGCTTACCAGGCTCGGCGTTGGGCTTGCCGCAGGCGCCAAGCCGATGGAATAGCCGCCATCCATGCCAATCACCCCCCAGAGGCTGAGTGGCCGGACCCCATTGCCCGTTCCTGATCCCGCGCCTTCCTGGAGCCCACAGCAAGGGCCGGGCCAAGTGGAAAGCCAGGAGCACTGGGCAATGCCCGCCCTGCACGCGGCAGTTCTGATCTCCTCGCGGCAGATTCTGCCCGGCTGAAGCTCCGAAATCCTGGCATGCATCCTGCGAGGCGCAGCGCAGCCCTGCATCTCGGGGCGGCCGCATCCACGCAACCCCCCAGGCAAGGGAGTCCTCTCTATGTCGCTCTTTGGCGCGATGACCACGGCGATTTCAGGCCTCAACGCGCAATCGCGCTCGCTGGGCCACATCTCGGACAACCTGGCCAATAGCCAGACGACCGGCTTCAAGCGGATTGACACGAATTTTCAGGATCTGATCACACAGTCCAGCGCCAGTTCGCATTCACCAGGCTCGGTGATGGCGCGGCCGGATTTCACGAACACGGTGCAGGGAACAGTGGAGCAGAGCGAAAATCCGCTCGGTCTCGCCATTGGTGGGCAGGGCTTCTTCAGTGTCGCTCAGGCGCGTGGCGCCGTTGACGGCCTGCCGATCTTCGATGAGCGGCAATTCTACACCCGTGCCGGTGATTTCCGGATGGATCGTGATGGCTATCTGGTGAATGGCGGCAACTACTTCCTGCAGGGTTGGCCCCTCGATGCAAACGGCGTGGTGGACCGCACCACGCTGGAGCCCGTACGGGTCAGCCAGCAGGTGTTCAATCCCATCGCGACCTCCAATATCGAGATCTCGGCCAATATCCCGGCCATCCCTCCACCCGCCACGGCCATCGATGCCAAGAGCTTCAGTACACAAATCCAGGTTTATGATCAGGTCGGCACGCGCCACGCGGTCACCCTGACCTTTGCCCAGATGACGGACGGCACGCCGCGGGGCTGGAACATGACGATCACGCCGAATCCTGTTGCAGGTGGCATCGATATTCCGCTGATCTTTGGCCAAAATGGCAGAATAGAAAGCTTCGACGGTCTGACCGGCACGCCGAATACGGCGGTTGATTATGCCTTTGAGATGGATTTTGGCCTGGGCAACCAGCCGATCTCACTGAACCTCGGCCGCTTCAATGTGGCGCAGGGTATCACGCAATATGCGGGCAAGGATTTCTCGCTCCGCAACCTCTCGCAGAACGGCGTGCCTCCGGGTGCCTATTCAGGGTTGGCCGTGCGCGAGAATGGCGACATCGCGGTGAATTACGACAATGGCCAGTTCCGCATCGTGGCGCGTGTGCCGCTCGTTGCCTTCAGCGATGCGGACAACCTGCAACGCCTGGATGGCCAGGGCTTCATGCGCACCATCGAAAGCGGTGAGGCGCAGGTCACCGACGTGGCAAGCAATGGCGTGGGCAAGCTCGTGGTTGGCGCGCTGGAGAAATCCAACGTGGATATCGGAACCGAGTTCACCAAGCTGATTGTCGCACAGCGCGCCTATACGGCGAATACGAAGGTGGTGACCGCCGCGGATGAGATGCTTCAGGACACCATCAACATGAAGCGCTGACGCGCTGGCCGTGAGCCGCATTGGCGCGCTTTGGGCGCTTCATCTTTCGTCAATGGGCGTCTCGATAAGGTGAACCAACCATGAGCCTCGATCTTGCCCTGGGAATCGCCAAGAGTGGGCTGCAAGCCACGCAGCGCGCCTTGGCGAATGTCTCGCAGAATATCACCAACGCCGATACGCCTGGCTACACCCGCAAGACAGGTGCAGCGGAATCGCGCACGGCAGCCGGCATGCCGCTCGGCGTGCGACTCGGCGATGCACGGCGTGAGGTAGACCAGGCGCTGCTCAACGAACGTGACGCGCGCGGCGGCGAGGCCGCAGCGGCTGGTGTGCGGGAGCGCCTGCTCTCAGGAATTGAAGCCATGCATGGCAGCGCGGCCGCCGGCGAGAACCTGGGGGATACGATCGCCGCCCTTCGGACCAGCCTCACCGGGCTCCGCGCTGCGCCTGGTGAGGGCGGCCTGCAGCGCGATGCGGTGAATGCTGCACGCAACGTGGCATCCCGCTTCCAGGATGTGGCGGGCGCGGTCACCGACGCTCGGCAGCAGGCGCATGATGGCATGGTCCGTGAAGTGGCGCTGGTGAATGCAGGTTTGCGTGACATCGCGCAGCTGACCATCGGCATTCGTGGCGACCGCTCGCGCGGACTTGGCACAAGTGGCCTCGAGGATCAGCGGGACCAGGCCCTGGCCAAGCTCTCCGAGAGCCTGCCCATCCATGCCCTGCACCAAGCGGATGGTGGGCTGGTACTGCTCTCCAAGAGTGGCTTCGCTTTGCCGCTCGACCCGGATGGCGATGCCATTTCTGCGAGCATGGCTGATCTTGGCCCCAGTTCCTTTCATGGTGGCGGCGGCGATATTCCTCCTATCCTGCTTGGTGGCACGGATATCACCCGGCAGTTGGGCGGGGGACGGCTCGGTGAATATGTGGCGCTGCGCGATACCACCTTGCCGCGCTATCTGGCGGAGCTTGATCTGGCCGCGGCGACGCTAACCACGCGCTTCGATCAGCAGGGGCTGCGCCTGTTCACCGGACGTTTTGGGGAAGTTCCCGATGCCACCCTACCTTACAACGATTCGACCAGCGGGCAGATCGGTTTCGCGCTGCAGATTCGTGTGAGCGATGCCGTTGCGGGCAATCCTGCCCTCATGCGGGATGGCACCCAGGCGGTGGCCGAGACATCGGGTGGTCCCAGCGCCTTCAACCCCAACCCGGCAGACGGCCCTGCGGGCTTCGCGACATTGCTGGACCGCATTCTTGATCACAGCCTGGGTGAGACCGTGCGCGAGGGGGTGGAGTGGCCACCCATCGCTTCCGGCGGGATCGGACCCGATGGCAGCCTAAACTCTCCTTTCATTCCGCCGCGCTCCATCGGCGATTACGCCGCCACCCTGACCGGCTTGCAAACCGGTGACCGCGCGGCAGCCAGTGCCGCGCGTGAGCGCGCGGAGGGGCTGAGGGTCGGCATGGATGCGCGCTTCCAGCGTGAATCCGGCGTGGATCCTGATGCGGAGATGGCCGCGTTGATTCGCCTGCAGAACGCATACGCAGCCAATGCGCGCGTGATGAACACCGCACAGCAGATGTGGGAACAGCTGCAAAGCATAGGACGATGAAGGGGGTTGATGCGTCATGTCGAGCATCGAGATGTTCACCCGGCTGACGGGTGAAACGGCCCAATTGCGCGCGCGGCTGGACAACTTCACACGCCAGGCGACGAGTGGGCTCAAGGCTGAAAAGATCGGCGATCTCGCACCGGAAATCCCCCGCGCCGTCTCCCTGCGTGGCGAGATTGACCGGCGCGAGGTTTATGGCAGGGCAATGGACCAGTCCCTGGGCCGCACGGCCGTGATGCAGGATAGTCTGGAGCGTTTGACCGATATCGCCCGTGAGTTTCGAACCAAGGCGGCGACGCGAATCTCTGCCGGCGATCCGGGTTCGTTGATGACGGTGCAAAGCCACGCGAGGGCAGCGTTGAGTGAGGTTGCGCATCTGCTCAATACCCGCCATGCCGGTGAATACCTGTTCGGCGGCAGCGATCTCAGCCGGCCACCCATCCCCAATCCCGAAGGATTGGCGACGGGGCAGATGGCGCAGGACATCGCGACTGAAATCGCGGCGCTGCCGAGCCAGGGGGTGGCCGTGACTGTGGCCGCCACGCGCAGCATCGCGCAGAGCAATGCGGCAGGCGTCACGCCCTTCTCGGACTTCCTCGCCGCCGATGCTGGATTGCCCTCCACCGACCAGGAGGCGCGTCGTGGCGTGCCCGCGGCAGATGGGCAGATCATTGGCTACGGCATCGTAGCCAATCGCAATGCCGAGGTCGTCAGCATGGGTGAGACCACGGGCAGCTGGGCGCGCGACCTGATGCGCAACCTGATGAGCCTGGCTGCGCTGAAGCCCGAGCAGATGACCGACCAGGCAGTGTTCGACGGGTTTGTCGCCACGCTGCGTGATGGTTTGTATTCGGCCGAGCTCGCGCTCGGCGAGGAAGCCGGGGCCCTTGGCAATGTCGAGGCTCGCATGGAGGCGACGCAGCGGCGGCACGATGATCTCTCCGCCGCGCTGGCCCAGCAGCTCTCCTCCATCGAGGACGTGGACGTGGCCGATGTGCTGACCCGCATGCAAGCAACGCGCAATGCGCTGGAAGCCAGCTACCGTGCCATCGGATCGCTGAGCGGGCTCAACCTCGCAAATTTCCTGCGCTGAACGGACCCGTCTTCAAGCGACATTAACCGCGCCCCTTCAGTATGGCCGCATGTCCGGAGAGCCCGGGCATCGGAGGAACGGTCCGGAGCCATGAGGGCCCGCGCCGACCGCCCCTCCTCCACGAGGGGCGCCTTTCCTGCCGGACCGAAGCTGAAGGGAATAAAACATGTCCACGCTGGTGTTGGAACTTCGCCAGGGCGATCTGATGGTGGTGAACGGTGCGCCGATCCGCTTTCGCAATCGCACACGGATTGAACTTGCGGCGAAGGCACGCTTCCTGTTCGGTAAGCAGATCATGGCACCCGAAGGCGCCAATACACCAGCACGCCGCATCTATTTCGCGCTTCAGACCGCCTACATCGGCACGGATGAGGAGCGTGCCCCCGGCCTCGCTTCTGCACGCGCCCTGATCGTCGAATTCATGGAGGCCACAACGTCGGTTTTGGTGCGGGAGATGCTGGCCCGCGCACTGGAGGCGGCCGAGGATGATGATTGCTATCTGGCGCTGAAGATTGCCCGCCGGGTGATGCGCCATGAGGAGGAGGTTCTGGGGCTGGCCCCGCTGCCGGCCCCGCGCCGTGATCCCACGGATGGGCTGAACCATGGCTGACGCGGCCGGTGCCGTCGCCGCCTTTCGCCGCATGCTCAAGCCGGGCGAGGAGGAGCGGGCACTCGGCCGGATTGCCACTGAGCCGCAGCAGAAGCGTGTGATGGAGCAGTTCAAGCGCGCCGTCGATCGAGCGCCTGACGTCAGAGCGGCGCTGCGTGATCCGCGGGTCTTGCAGGTGGTGACAGCCGCCTTGGGTATTCCCGAGGGGGCGGGGCAGCAGGGGCTTGCCACACGTGTCCTGCTGTCCGACCTGGCGGACCCAAAGAGCCTGGCCAACACCATTGGCGATAAGCGCTGGAAATCTGCCGCCGAGACGATGCAACTCGCCACCCGGGGCATTCAGGCGCTGCGCGACCCGCAGGTGCAGGCGGGGCTGGCGGATGGATTGCGGCGCGCCCAATGGAACCGGAACCTGGAACAGGAGCAGCCGGGCCTCGGTGATGCCATCCTCTTCAAGGACCGCGCGCCGGCGGTGAATAACAGCATCTACGCGGTCCTGGGAGACCCCATTCTTCGCCGTGTCGTGACCGGCGCGCTGGGCATCCCGCAGGAACTCGCAATTCAGTCGATCGAGGCGCAGGCGCGCGCCGTATCCGCACGACTGGATATCAGGAAGCTGGAAGATCCCAAGGAAGTCCAGCGCCTGGCCGAGCGCTACCTGATGAACCGCGCGAACCAAAACAGCACGGCAAACGGCGCGGATATCCTGGCGCGATATGGCTTTCCCTCGGGCGGCTTTAACATCTGAGCTTCGCGAATGCCGCAATAGCGTCCGGTTGTCAGGTCTTCTTGGCGGACCGATCCGGCCACCCTGGAGGGTTCAACGCCTATTGACAGGGGCCCCGGTGCGCTGGGCGTTACGATAGGCCTGCAATTGAGCTTCGCTGGGCGCGCTTCGCTCTACCTTGCCGCCTGAATCAAGGAATTCCATGACAACCACGCCCAGCGCCGGATCCAGGCGCAACCTCGGATTGGGACCGATTGGTGGCGGCTTGGGGGTTGTTGCCGCCGGCTGCTCGGCGGCGCGGGGCGGAGGGGTCGCTGGCAGACCCGTGGGGAGGTAGGTGCCGATGGGCTTCATACGCTTCGCTCTGCTTCATTAAACGATCCATCCCAGAAATCATGACGGGAGTTAACGCTTGATGAAGCCCGATGAACCCTGACGAAGCTGGTGATGGATCCGTGCGGCATGGCCGCATCGGCGCGGGTTTGACGCATGCTGGCACAATGGTGATTCTGTTCCCCGCGTGACCCTCTCTCCCTCCCTTGCCCAGCATCTGAAGACTCTGGCGGCAGCGATGGCCGGCGGCGCAGTCTTTTCGTTGCTGCACGTACCACTCGCCTGGATGATCGGTGCCATGTTCGGCACGGCAGCCCTGGCGTGGTTCCAGCCCGTGGCTGTTCATGCAGCAGCGCGGCCCGCCTCGCTCATCGTCATTGGGCTGGCCTTTGGGCAGACGTTTTCCGGGCCAGTGCTGACCGCCCTGCTGGGGGCCGCCCCTGCCATCCTGATCGCGGGGTTGCTCTCCATCCTGGCCGGTATCGCGACCATCCCGATCTTCACGCGGCTGGCCGGCACGGATGCGCGCACGGCCTACTTCGCGACAATCCCGGGTGGCGTGATTGTCATGGCAGTGCTGGCACAGCGCGAGGGCGCGCCGCTCGCACCGGTGACGCTCGCGCAGACATTGCGTGTGCTGGTGGTGGTGCTGGTCATGCCGCCCACACTCTCGGCCATTGCGCCGCATGGTGATTTCAGTGCCTTCGTGGCGCCTCGCCTCGCGTTTGACGCCTGGGGTCTGGTTGCGATGCTGGCGATCGGTCTGGTCGCGGCGCTGGTGATGCGGCGCACCGGCATTGCCAATCCCTGGATGATCGGCCCGTGCTTCCTGGCGATTACAGCCGCCGCGTTCAACCAACTCCCCTCTGCCGTCCCCGGCTGGTTGATTGATGCCGCGCAGGTGGGGATGGGCGCGGGGCTCGGGCAGAAGATGACGCGCGATTTCCTGTTGAGCTCGCGCCGGCTCATGCGCGCAGCGCTCATCTCCTCTCTGTTGCTGTGCCTGTTCTGCACGGTGTTTGGCGCGGGCCTCGCCTGGGCCACGGGCTTGCCGCCCTCCGCGGTGATGCTGGGCATGGCGCCCGGTGGCATGCCGGAAATGGGTGTAACGGCCAAGGCGTTGGGGGTGGCGGTGCCATTGGTGCTTGGCTTCCACCTGACCCGCACCTTGATGTGCAATTTCCTGCTGGGGCCCATGTATCGTGGCTTGGTTCGCCTGGGGTTACGCTAAGGTGCTCCATTTTCGCCAGGCGCGGCGGCCGCTGTAGAAGCCGAAGAGCAAACCGCCGACCAGCGCGGCGAGCGGCATGATTGTGAAGACGACGCCCATCGCAAAGGCGCCTTCCATCTGCGACATGCCGAAGATCTCGCCCAACGCGCTCGCCAGGAACACAGAGGCAACTGCCGAGACGACGCCAGCCACCACAAAGCCGCCCAGCCCGGCCTGGAGTGCACCGCCCAGCCGGCTCGGCATGATCCCTTGAAAGCCGCCCAGGAGGATGGCGGGCAGCACGCCGAGAGCGATGACGGTCCACATCACCCCCTCCGAAGAACGCAGTGACGCTGGCAGAAGAAACTGATCCACCAGAAAATAGATACAAATGCCAAGCGGCAGGCCGAGCAGACCGCCCAGCGCCATGCCAAGCAACCCGCGCCCCCACGAACCACCGCGGCTGCCCTCGGCCCCTGGCGCCGCATGCGGCTGGCCAGCTTGCCCCCGCAGCGCCAGCAGGCGGTGGTAGAGCGCGTCGGGATTCAACGGGTTGTCCTGCTCAAAGGGCCAGGTCTCGATCAGTTCCCGAAATTTCTCCGCTTCCCCCGGGCCGATGCGTGCATGAAGGTCGCGCACCAGGGCATCCATCGTGGGGCCGAAGATTTCGGCTTTTTCGACAATGATGGCGTGATACCGATTTTGGCTGGGGCGCACCGGACGTATCCTCCAAGCTGCGCAGTATCGTGCCAGCTTCGAAGAGCTTTTGGCCAGCCGGGTTCCTGCTCTGCGCAATCCCCGTTAGCCTAACAATAGCTTTGGAGGAAACCATGCCCGATGTCAGTGCGAAGGCCGGCACAACGCTGCCTCTGAGCGGGCTGCGCGTGCTCGACCTGACGCTGGCCCGCGCCGGCCCCACCTGTGTGCGGCACCTGGCCGACTGGGGCGCCGACATCATCCGCATCGAGCCGCCGGGCAATAATGACGGCTTCGGTGGCGCGCGGGATGGCTTTGATTCTGTCAATCTGCACCGCAACAAGCGCGGCTTGGCCATCGATTTGAAGCACCCCGATGGGCACGCGGCCTTCCTGCGCCTTGCCGCCACGGCCGATGTCGTGGTCGAGAACATGCGCATGCAGGTGAAGCATCGCTTGAAGATCGACTACGAAACGCTCGCGGCCATCAATCCACGCCTTGTCTATGCGTCGATTTCCGGTTTCGGCCAGACCGGGCCGTATTCGACGCGTGGCGGCGTGGACCAGATCGCGCAGGGGCTGGGCGGCCTCATGTCCATCACCGGCGAACCCGGGCGCGGGCCGATGCGCGTGGGCATCCCGATTGATGACCTCACCGCGGGCAATCTGCTGGCGATGGGCGTGATAATGGCGCTTTATGAGCGCGAGAAGACCGGCAAGGGCCGCTGGGTCCATACCTCGCTGCTGGAGGCGCAGGTCTTCATGCTCGACTTCCAGGCCACGCGCTGGTTGCAAAACGGCGAGATCGCGGGGCAGGCCGGCAATGACCATCCGGTAAACACGCCGATGGGCGTCTTCCCGAGTGCCGACAAGCCGATCAACATCGCCGCCTCCTCGCCCAAGCTCTGGGCCGTGTTTTGCAAAGTCGCAGCGCGCGAGGATTGGCTCGAAAAGCCCGAATGGAAGACCGCTGAAGGCCGCACCGCCGACCGTGCCGCGCTGAACGCCGCGATCGGCGAGGTGACGCGCCAGAAGCCCAGCGAGACCTGGATCGCGTTGCTGGATGAGGCGGGCATCCCCTGCGGCCCGATCAACAACATCAGCGAGGTCTTCGAGGACCCGCAGGTGCAGCATCTGGGCATGGTGTGGGATGTGCCGCATGCCAAGCTGGGGAAGGCCGGGGTGGTGCGCACGCCAATCAACATCGAAGGCCACAAGCCCGGCATCCGCCGCGGCGTGCCGGGCCTGGGCGAGCATGCCGACGAGATCCTGGCGGAAGCCGGGCTGAGTTCCGAAGAGATCACCGCCTTGCGGTCGAAGAAGGTTTTGGGAGAGTGATTGAGATGCAGTTCGCCGATGGAAAAATCCTGGCCCGCAGCGAAGGCGGCGTGGGCACGATCGTCTTCAACCAGCCCGAGAAGCGCAACGCGATGAGCATCGCGATGTGGGACGGCATGGCCGAGGCGCTCGACCTCTTCGCCGCCGATCCCGCCGTGCGTTGTGTCGTGCTGGAAGGCGCTGGCGGCAAGGCCTTCGTCTCGGGCGCCGATATCAGCCAGTTCGAGAAAAGCCGTTCGGATGCCGATGCGCAGCGGCAATACAACATCAAGACGAGCCATGGCCGGGATAAGCTGGCGAACTTCCCGAAGCCGGTGATCGCGAAGATCCAGGGCTTCTGCATGGGTGGGGGCTTGGGCATCGCCATGTCCTGCGACATGCGCATCGCGGGTTCGGGCAGCGAATTCGGCATTCCGGCAGCGAAGCTCGGCATTGCCTATGGCTTCGACATGGTGAGCAACCTGGTCGCACTCGTCGGTCCCGCGCATGCGCATTTCATCCTGATGACAGGCGGACGACTTGAAGCCTCCGAGGCGGAGCGCATGGGCCTGATCAACAAGCTGCATCCGGCTGAATCGCTGGATGCGGAGGTCGCGAAAATCACCGCGACCATTGCGGTGAATGCGCCGCTGTCCTTGCGTGCCAACAAGCGCACCGTACGCGCCGTACTGGCCGATCCTGCCGGGCGGGACATGGCGGCCATCGCGGCCGATCAGGATGCCTGTTTTGACAGCGCGGACTACCGCGAGGGCCGCCGCGCCTTCATGGAGAAGCGCAAGCCCGCCTTCACCGGGGCGTAACGCCCTGGTGTCGCGGCAAGACGTCTTGGCGCAAACATTTTGCTGGATTCGTCGCAATATCCCGGTAGGGTCCGGGTCATGCGCAGGCGTAAAGCGCATGGGAATGTCACAAGGAAAGCGTTTTGGACGGAACGGCGCAAACCGCGACTGAACATCAGGATGAACATCTCGCGCCCATCTCGCGCATTGTCACCGAGGTGGCGGCACAATTCCCCGGTGCCAGGATCACGCTGGGCGAAATGGCGGAGGCATTTGGGGACCGTGCTTTTGGACTGTTGATCCTGCTGCTCTGCCTGCCGTCATTGCTACCAGGGATGGCTTCGGTCTTCGGCATTCCCATGCTGATTCTCGGCGCGCAGATGGGGATGGGGCGGCGGGTGCCGAAACTGCCGCGATTCATCGCCCGCCAGTCCATCAAGCGGGAGGATCTGATGCGCCTCTCGGGTGCCTCTGGCTCTTCCTGGATCAAGCGCGTCGAGCAGTATGTGAAGCCGCGCCCTGGCTTCTTTACCGGGCCGACCGGCGACAAGATCGTCGGCTGGCTGACGGTCTATTGCGCGGTCATGTTGATTTTGCCGGGACCCGGCACCAACGGTCCGCCGGCCTTTGGCAACATCATCATGGCGTTGGGCGTGGTCGAAGCCGATAACCGCGTGATCGGGATCGGAGCGGCCTTGACCCTGCTCGGCAGTCTGTTTGCCACCTTCGTGATCGGCGCATTGATCTGGGTGGGAATACAGGCTCTTGGCTGGATGGTCTGATTGAGCCTACACTCACGTCACGTGAAGGTGACCCGATGAGGGTTGAAACGGGAATGCGTGAAGTTCTGGCCTTCGGGCTGGATAATCCGCGGCTGCCCCCGCAACTGTAGGCGGCGAGCGCTGGTCCATACGCCATTGCCCCCAAATCCGGGGTGAGAAGGCGGGCCAGGGCGTTGACCCGCGAGCCAGGAGACCGGCCTTCGCAGAGTTGTTCTCGCGCGTACCGGGCGGGGTGCACCGGTGCCACGGACTTGTTCCGTTTGCGAGCTCGGCGCCAGCCGTCGGGCGGGGCGAATGCCCTGCTCGGCATGTCGTCATGCGCAACACGGGGAGCTTCCCATGCGCCGTATTCTGCCCAGCACCGCCGCCATCCTGGCGTTGGTGACGCCTGCCTTGGCGCAAGTCGCCATCCCTGACACCATCGTGACGGCCACTGGCGTGCCCACCGCGCTGGAACGCGTCCCTGCCTCCATCACTGTCATCAATCGCCGGATGATCGAGGAGAATGGCTTTGCCAATCTCGCGGAAGCCCTGGCGAGCGTCCCTGGCCTTCGTGTCGCGCAATCGGGCGGACCGGGGCAGCAGGCCAGCGTGTTCATGCGCGGCAATTCCAGCCGTTCGACCCTGGTGCTGATGGATGGGGTTCCGGTCAATGACCCCTCCGATGCCAATGGCGCCTTCAACTTCGGCAATGAAACGCTGTTCGATATCGAGCGGATCGAAGTGCTGCGCGGTCCGGCCTCCTCGCTCTATGGCAGTGCGGCCATCGGCGGCGTGATCAACCTCGTGACGCGTCGGGCGCCCGCGGACCGGACCGTGATGCCCTATGGCGAGGTGGCTGGCGGCTCACAGAACACCTTGCGCCTGGGCGGCGGCGTCGCCGGCACGGTCGGCGCCTTCGACTACCTGGCGAGCCTCAACAACATCTCGACCCAAGCCTCCAATGCCACTGCCTCCCGCTTCTTCCGCACGCTGGGTGAGCGGGATGGCTTCAACAGCACCAATGCGACGGCGCGCCTGGGCTACACGCCGATCGAAGGGACCCGGCTGGAAGGGCTGGTGCGCTGGCGGGAGAACCGCATCGGCATTGACAGCGTGCCGCGTGACGATCCGAACTATACGGGCGATGACCGGCGCTGGCTGGGCCAGATCCGTGGCGAATCGCGTCTGTTTGATGGCGTTTGGACAACCGGCCTGCGCCTCGCCGTTACGCAGGATCGCCGCACCTACTCCAACCTGCCTGATATCCTCAGCGCAGCCCGCACGCAGGATTACTACAGCGGTACCCGCCAAAGCGTGGATTGGGGCAATGTGGTGCGGTTGCCCAGTTTTGGCCCCGCGACGGAGGGCGCGGTGACCTTCGGCGTGAACTATGCGCATGAGGATGTGACGAGCTATGCCGGCAATGTGCCCTTCCGCTCCTCCGTTGCGGCCAAGCAGGATACGACGGCCGGGCATGCCGCCGTGCAGTATCGCTTCTGGGATCGGCTCGATGTCACCGGGGGCGTTCGCTATGACAGCGTGAGCAGCTTTGTGGGCTATACCAGCTGGCGTGTGGGCGCGGTGCTGGCGGTGCCTGAGGCAAATATGCGCATTCGCGCCTCGGGTGGAACGGCGTTCAATGCGCCCTCGCTGAACCAGCGCTTCGGGATCATCGGCAATACCTTCCGGGGGAATCCCAATCTGCGCCCAGAGACCAGCATCGGCTACGAATTCGGTGCGGAGATGGATATTCCCGCGTTCGGGCAGCAGCGCTTTTCGACAGTCGGGTTCACCTTCTTCCAGTCGCGCGTGACGGATCTGATCAACTTCAATGCGCAATTCAACTCACTGACGAATGTTGCCAGTGCCAATCTGAAAGGGGTGGAGCTTGTCTGGGCATTGCGCCCAGCAAGCTGGCTGACAACGGAAATGGCCTGGACCATCACCGATGCCACGGACGGCCAAACAGGGCGCGTTCTGCCGCGGCGGCCGGAGAGCGTCGTGAGTGCCCTGGCGAGGATCGAACCCATCGCTGGCCTGGTCATCACGCCGCAGATCTACTTCACGGGACGTTCACCGGAAGGCGCCTTCGCCACCTATCTGAACAGCGGGGCGAGTGTCAGCTCACCGCGCAACAACAAATCGGGCACGTTGTTCAACCTGACGGCGAGCTATCGGATTACCCCGCAGATCACCGGCTTTCTGGAGGGACGGAATTTGACGGACAGCAAATGGGAGCCGGTCAACGGCTTTCAGACGCCGGGGCGGAGCGCGATCATCGGGACCCGTTTCGCGTTCTGATCGCGCCGAGCTGGGAGGGGCGCTCCGGGTGGATGTGACCGCCGGAGCATGAGCCATGGGGGCGCTGCGCTGGATCGCAGCGGCTGCGCCCTCTGTCAGCAGCGAGCCCAGCTGGTTGGGTCGCGGCGGATGCGCGTCGGTGGAGAGTTGGAGCACTTTTTTGCAGGCGCGGTGGCAGCTCAGATGCCGAGGTCGGCTATCACACCCACGAATATTTCGATTTCTGGCATGGCACTGCCGGGCACTATGTTCCGGCACGGCCGCGCTCCCCTCACGTCAGCGAGGGGAGGCGTGCCATCCTGGGCTTGCTTCTGAGGTCAGAACGGCTTGCGGATCACGCGTACCGTGATGTCCACGCGGTGCAGATAAGGCATTCCACCACGCTGGGCGAAGAACTCGGTCACCGCGTCACGGCAGCCCTTGAAAATCCAGTCATCGATGATGATGAAACCGCCCGGCACGACCTTGTCGTAAAGATGCGCCAGCGGGACGACATAGGATTCATAAAGGTCGCCATCCAAACGCAGGACAGCGATTTTCTCGATCTCCTGTGCCGCCACCGGGACCGTGTCCTGGAACCAGCCCTTGTGGATGCGCAGCTTGTCCGCCGGATACTCAATCTTGCGCATGAGCTCGAGCAGATACTGCTCACCCGCGGCGACCGCATTGATCGTTTCAAGCTTACCCTGCTTCTGCTCGTCCGTCAGCTTGAACATGGCGTTGAAATTGGCGTCGATATCCTGTGCAACCGGCTGCGGCAGGCCCTCGAAGCTGTCAAACGCATGGATCATGCGCGGCTTCTTGCCATAATGCAGGTTGCTCATCGCCATGATGCCGATGCAACCGCCCTTATATGCGCCGAGTTCGACGTAATCGCCCTCGATGCCCTCCATCTCGCAGAAGCGAACCTGATTCGAGAGCTCGGCCAAGCCATCATAGGTCACCAGAGTGTGGCCATAGACGCGATCAATGAAGCCCTGAACGATATGCTCGTCGAAATAGCCGCGCGTCAGGTAGGCGCGATTGGCCAGCACCACCGGGTCGAAGGGATGGATCGCCGAGGCCGGAAAGGCATAGCCCTGCGGCATGAGGCGCAGCGCCGGCCCAGGGCCGGTGTGAATTTCAGACGCGAGGTATTCAAACCCAGGCGGAAAGCCCTCCGGAGCGCGGACCGGAGGCATGGCGAAAAGTGGCACGCCGCCGGTTGGCAACTCGGAAAGATTGGGGGCCGGGGCCGCAACCGGCGCGTCAGCGTTGGAATCGGCGGCTTTGTCAGTGGATTGGTCGGACAATGGTTTTCTCGATCTCTTTCGCCCAGAATGCCCGCTCTCTGGCAGTTTCGCGCGAACCGCGCAAGCATCCTAACGCAGGGCATGGGTCCCTGACGGGTCGCCGCATCAGGCGAATCCTACCTCGCCCGGACCGCTGCCAGAGTCTCCCGAATCCCTGGCGCGGGGTTGCCCGCCCGGGCTTTCGCGCCGATAAGGCGGCCCGGAACGAGCGCTTCCTGACCTGCGATGCGCCTCGCCGTTTCAATTGGGCCAGGGCCGATCAGCCGAGGCTTCCACCAGCCAGAGGCATAACGTGATCCAGTCCAACCGTACCTATCTCGCGAACCTGACCTGGGTACTGACGGTGGCAAACCTGCGCGACCGCTATCTGGGGACCTGGGCCGGGCTCATGTGGGCCTTCGTCAATCCGATCATCATGATCGGTGTCTTCTGGGTTGTCTTTGCCCAGGGATTTCGCATTCCTACCACCGGTGAGCGCCCTTTTCTTCTTCTGCTTGTCTGCGCCCTGGTTCCGTGGATGACGTTCTCCGAGGCGGTGAACGGGGCTGCCGGGTCCATCGTCGGCCGTGCCTATCTGGTTCGCAAAATCGCCTTCCCGCTGGAATTGCTGCCCATCACCCAGGTGCTGTCGGCGCTGATGGTGCATGGCGTGCTCGTCGTCTTCGCTTTGCTGATCGCCTTCTGGTATGGACGCTGGCCGACACTCAGCATGTTCATGCTGCCGGTCTACCTTTTTGCGATGACCTATGCGGCGCTCGGCTTGGGGCTGGCCCTGGCCTCCCTCGGAGTGGCCTTCCGGGATATCCTGCAGGGCCTGGGCGTCTTCATGAACCTGCTGTTCTGGGCGACGCCGATCGTTTGGTCCGCCGACATGATGCCCAGCGCCTTTCAGTGGTTTGTCACCTTCAATCCGCTCTCCTTTGTGATCGAGGGATACCGGCATGCGTTGCTGGGGGCCCCTTATCCCGCGCCGACGGCCGCGCAGGCGACCGTGTTCTGGGTCGTTTCCACGTTGGTGTTCGTCATGGGGGTGCTGGTCTTCAAGCGGCTCAAACCGAGCTTTGCGGATATTCTCTAGCGTCATCGGGCTGGAACGCGCCGGTGCGGCCGCAGGCATCGCGAATGGCGGCTTTCTGGCTTGGCTGAACTGGCTGGATGCCCCCCAGCCGGAGGATTCGCCAGAAATGCCCTCCCACGGTGGCAGCGTTACGATGCAAATATTCAAGCAGCGTTCAGAACCCTGGCCGAAATTGTATATTGTTGGAAAATCAAAAACTTGGGAGAAATTCGCTAAGCCCAGGTTGCCTTCCCCGCCGGCCACGTCTAGTCATCCGCCGGTAAAGTTGGAGAGCCTTGATGCATGTTTTCGTCACGGGTGCGTGCGGCTATAAGGGTACCGTCCTGGTCCAGAAGTTGATTGAGCGGGGCCATCGCGTTCGCGCTTTCGACATTCAATGGTTCGGCAATTTCCTTCGGCCCCATCCCGAACTGGAAGTGGTGCAAGGCGATATCCGCAACATCGCGGAAGTGAACCTTGATGGCATTGACGCCATTATCCACCTGTCCAGCGTCGCCAATGACCCATGCTCGGATCTCGACCCGAAGCTGACCTGGGAGATCTCCTGCCTGGCGACCATGCAGTTGGCGGACAAGGCCAAGCGGCGAGGCATCAAGCGCTTCATCTACGCGTCGTCCGGGTCGGTCTACGGGGTATCGGATGAGCCGCAGGTCACTGAAGACCTCGAGCTGTTTCCGATTTCCGAATACAACAAGACCAAGATGTGCGGCGAGCGGATCGTGCTCTCCTACGAGAACGACATGGTGACGCAGATCGTGCGTCCGGCCACCGTCTGCGGCTTCTCGCCCCGCATGCGCCTTGATGTCGCAGTCAACCTGCTGACCATGCAGGCGCTCAAGAATGGGCGCATCACCGTGCTCGGCGGCGAACAGACCCGGCCGAACATCCACATTGACGACATCACGGATCTCTACATCTTCCTGCTCGACAATCCGCAGCACACCGGCGTCTACAATGCTGGCTTCGAGAATATTTCCATCCTCGATATCGCCAAGATGGTCGCTGAGCACGTCAACGCTGAAATCGAAATCAAGCCGTCCAATGACCCGCGCAGCTATCGCGTGAATTCGGATCGGCTGTTGGCCACGGGGTTCCGGCCGAAAAAGACGGTCGAGGATGCCATCAAGGAGATGGTGGGGCTCTACCGGCAGGGTGCGCTGAAGGAAGAGGAACACTTCCACAATCTGCGCTGGATGATGAAGCACGTGCTGACGCAGGCCGCCTGATGACCAAGGTCGTCGCACCCGAGGTGCATTTCGCCGATTATGGGCAGCGGTTGGGCGCATTGATCGCCGCCACCGACTGGAGCCAGACCGCCCGCCTCGCCCAGGAATTGCTGGATTGCTGGAAAACCGGCCGCCAGGTGTTCTTTGCCGGCAATGGCGGCAGTGCCGGCAATGCGGTGCATCTGGCGAATGATTTTCTCTACGCGTTGTCGAAGCGACCCGGCTCGGGGCTTCGGGTGCATGCGCTGCCGGCCAATCAGGCGGTGATCACCTGCCTGGCCAATGACGAGGGTTACGACAAGATCTTCTCCCTGCAGCTGGCTGTTCAGGCGCGCGCCGGGGATGTGCTGATCGTGTTTTCCGGTTCAGGGAATTCGCCCAATATCCTGGCTGCACTGGAAGAGGCCAAGCGCATCGGCATGACCAGCTACGCGGTGCTCGGCTTCACCGGTGGGCGCGCGCTGGCGATGGCCGATGTGCCCATCCACTTCGCCATTGACGATATGCAGATCGCTGAGGACATGCAGCTGATTATCGGCCACATGATCATGCAATGGCTCGGAGCCCACGGTGATCCGCATGCGGGCGCGGTGCACGCATGAAGTTCCTGATCCTTGGGTCGAACTCCTTCTCGGGCGCCTTCTTCTGCGACCATCTTGCGGCCCAGGGCCACGAAGTGCTGGCGACGAGCCGTTCTGCCGAGCCGCATGAGGCCTTCCTGCCGTATCGTTGGCAGTCCCGCCCGGGCGCGGTGCGGTTTCACCGCGTTGACATCAACCATGATCTGGACGCGCTGGACGCTCTCCTCGCCGCGGAGCGCCCGACCCACATCGTCAATTTCGCCGCGCAATCCATGGTGGGCGAAAGCTGGATCAACCCGGATCACTGGATGATGACCAATGTCGTCTCCACGGTCCGGCTGCACGAGCGGTTGCGCCGCTACGACGGCATGGAGCGCTATGTCCATGTGACCACCCCAGAGGTCTATGGTTCGACGGAGGGATGGGTCCGCGAGGATGCGGCGTTCAATCCCTCGACCCCCTACGCCGTTTCACGCGCAGCGGGGGACATGAGCCTCAAATCCTACTTCGCCACCTACCAGTTCCCCGTGGTCTTTACCCGCGCGGCGAATGTCTATGGCCCGGGCCAGCAGCTCTATCGGATCATCCCGCGAACCATCTACGCCGCGATGACGGGGCAGAAGCTCCGCCTGGATGGTGGGGGCAAGTCGGTCCGGGTGTTCATTCATATGGCCGATGTCTCGGATGCAACCCTGCGCATCGCCACTTCCGGCACGCTGGGCGAGGCGTATCACATCTCCGGCTACGAACTGGTCTCGATCCGGTCCCTCGTGGAGACCATCCTGGCCCGCCTCGGCAAGCGCTTCGAAGATTGCGTCGAGCTCGGGCCCGAGCGCCCCGGCAAGGACACCGCCTACACGCTCGACAGCTTCAAGCTGCGGACGGAACTGGGCTGGCAGGACCGCATGTCCCTCACCGACGGGATCGCCGACACGATTGACTGGATGCGCCGCTTCGAGCCCGCCTTGGCTTCGCTGCCCGCGCGCTATGAGCACAAGCCTTGACCGCATCGCCAGCCTTGGGCCAAACCCCGGGCGTCACGGGAACCCAGCCATGAATCTCCATGCGGGGCGCATCGCGCCCGATATCGGCGCGCTGAAGCGCCAGGCGGCCGAACTCCGCGGCAAGGCCATCGCCATGAGCCATGCCTCCGGCTCGGCGCATCTCGGCTCCTGCCTCTCCTGCCTGGATATCATGACGGTGGCATATTGGGACGTGTTGCGGCTTGATCCCGCCAACCCGACCGATCCGCTGCGGGACCGCTTCATTCTGTCCAAGGGCCACGCGGCCATGGCGCTCTATGCCACACTCGCGACGCGGGGTTATTTTCCGGAGGCGGAGCTCGCCACGTACAACAAGGATAATGGCCGCCTGGCCGAGCATCCGCCGGCCAACCTCCTGCCGGGAGTCGAGGCCGCCACGGGCTCACTCGGCCACGGCCTCCCCATCGGCATCGGCATGGCGCTGTCCGGCCGCATCCAGGGCCAGGATTACCGGGTTTATGCCTTGCTCTCGGACGGCGAGAACAATGAGGGTTCCGTCTGGGAAGCGGCGATGTTTGCCTCCGCCCAGAAGCTGGAAAAGCTCTGCGTGATCGTAGACTACAACAAGTGGCAGGCGACTGCGCGCTCCAACGAGACGCTGCAACTGGCGCCGCTGCGCGACAAATGGGAGGCCTTTGGCTGGGACGCCCATGAAGTGGATGGCCATGACGTCGCCGAGCTGTCGGAGAAGATGCGCAACCTGCCGAATGGCTCGGGCAAGCCGGTCGCGCTGATTGCCCATACGGTCAAGGGCAAGGGCGTCTCCTTCATGGAGGACGACAATAACTGGCATTATCGCGCGCCCACCGCCGAAGAGGTGGTGCTGGCCCGCCAGGAGCTTGGCCTCGCATGAGGAATGAATTCGCCGATGAGCTGACCAAGCTCGGCAACGAAGATCCGCGCCTGGTGATGCTCTCGGGCGACATCGGCAATCGGCTGTTTGACAAGTTCCGCGCCGCCCACCCCTCACGCTTCATCAATTGCGGCGTGGCCGAGCAGAACATGATGGGCCTCGCCGCCGGCATGGCGATGTCGGGGTTGCGGCCGGTGACCTACACCATCACGCCCTTCGTCACGACGCGCTGCCTGGAGCAGATCCGCACGGACGCCTGCTACCACAATGTCCCGGTGACGGTGGTCTCGGTTGGCGCAGGTCTGGCCTATGCCGGCCTCGGGCCGACGCACCACGCTTGCGAGGATATCTCCTTCCTTCGCTCCATCCCGAACATGACGGTGATCTGCCCGGGCGATGCGTGGGAAGTCCGCGCTGCCCTTCGTGCCGTGATGCAGCAGGATGGGCCAGCCTATATCCGCATGGGCAAGAAGGGGGAGCCGCTGATCCACCCGGGCGTGATTCCGGATTTCAAGATCGGCCGCGCCATCACCATGCGAGAGGGCACCGATGTCTGCCTGCTCTCCACCGGCAATATCCTGCCCGAAGCCCTGCATGCCGCCGAGGATCTGGCGCAGCACGGCGTCTCTGCGCAGGTGGTCAGCTTCCATACCGTCAAGCCGCTGGACCAGGACCGCCTTCGCGAGAGTTTCGCACGCTTCCCGGTGGTCGCGACGATCGAGGAGCATTCCCTGATCGGAGGCTTCGGCTCGGCCGTGGCGGAATGGGCGATTGACAATGCGACGCTGCCCAGCAAGCGCCTGATCCGGATCGGCACGCCGGATGCTTTCTTCAAGCTCTCGGGCGAGCAGGAGTTCGCCCGCGAATGCCTGGGCCTGACCGGCCACCAAATCGCGGATCGCATCCGCCAGGCGCTGAGGTAAGCACCGCATGAAAACCCAAGCCGCCCTCCTGGTCCAAACCGGCCAGCCCCTGGTCATTGCCGAGATCGAGGTTCCCGCTCTCAGGCCCGGCCAGGTGCTCGTGGAAATCGCCTTCTCCGGTGCCTGCGGCACGCAGGTGATGGAGTGGCGCGGGGACAAGGGCGAAGACAAGTGGGTCCCGCATTGCCTGGGCCATGAAGGGACCGGCACCGTCATTGACGTGGGTTCCGCCGTGACCAAGGTCAAGAACGGCGACCGCGTGGTCCTGTCCTGGATCAAGGGCACCGGCATCGAGGCCGGCGGTGCCGTCTATGACTGGGACGGCCAGCGGGTGAATGCCGGCGGCGTGACCACCTTTCAACGGCACGCCGTAGTCTCGGAAAATCGCCTGACGTTGCTGCCTCCCGAATTGCCGATGGACCTCGCCGTGCTGCTCGGCTGCGCCGCGCCCACCGGGATGGGGGCCGTATTCAATGTCCTGAAGATGCAGGCTGGCGATGCGATCGCCATCTTCGGTACCGGCGGCATCGGGCTCAATGCCTGCGTGGCCGCGGCCTTTGGTGGAGGCGTGCCGGTCATCGGCATTGACCCGAGCCCGGCCCGCCGCGCCCTCGCCAAGAGCTACGGGTGCACCCATTGCATTGATCCGACGGGTGTTGATGTGCTGGCCGAAATCCGCAAGATCGTCCCGCAGGGTGTGGATGTCGCGGTGGAAGCCTCGGGCATTCCTGCGGTGATGGACCAGGCTGTCAATGCGACCCGCCAGCAGGGCGGCCGTGCGGTGGTGATCGGCAATGCGCGGCATGGCGCGCGGCTGGACATCAATCCTGGCGTGTTCAACCAGGGCAAAAGCCTGCTTGGAACCTGGGGTGGCGACAGCGTACCGGATCGCGACTATCCGCGCTTCGCCCGTCTGATCGGCGCCGGGCGCTTCCCGATGCGGGACCTCCTGTCAAAGCCCTACAGCTTGGATCAGGCCAATGACGCTCTGACGGATCTTGCGGCAGGGACCGTCGGCCGGCCATTGATTGACATGTCGCTTTAGCGGGACTGACGTCCCGCGAAGTCCCGGCCCGTCCTTTCCATCTGACGCTGACTGAGGCTCATCTCCCGATGCGCATTGGCATTGACTTCGACAACACGATCGCGAATTACGACGGTGTCTTTCTCCGGGCCGCCATCGAGCGGGATTTGCTGCCGCCGGACTTCTCCGCCACCAGCAAGAACAGCGTCCGCGATCACCTCAATTCCACCGGCCGCAAGGATGCCTTCACCGAGTTGCAGGGCTATGTCTATGGCGCGCGCATGGACCTCGTCTCGCCCTATCCGGGGGTTGCGGCTTTCTGCACAGCGGCCGCGGCCGTTGGGCATGATCTGTTTGTCGTCAGCCACAAGACCCGCCGACCGATGCTGGGCCCGCCGCATGACATGCACGCTGCGGCGCGCGGTTTCCTCACCGCCCAGGCGCTGACCATCCCGCCGGAGCAGGTGTTCTTCGCCGAGCGGAAAGAGGAAAAAATCGCCCGTGCCGCCTCTCTGGCGCTGGATGCCTTCATTGACGATCTGCCGGAAATCCTTGCGATGCCCGGCCTGCCGGCCATGACGCGAAAGATCCTCTTTGACCCGGACGGGGTTTGGGCGGCCCAACCCTATGAGCGCCATACGAGCTGGGCCTCCATCCACGCGGCGCTCCTCGGCGCGTGACGGACGAGGCGCTGCTCAGCCTGGCACGTCGCCTCGCTGCCACTGCTGGCCAAGCCGAGCCATTGCGGCTGACGCCACTCACCGGCGGCAAGAATAACCGCGTCTTTCGCGTCGAGACCACCGCCGCCCCGCTGGTGCTGAAAGCATATCACCGGGACCCGCGCGACAGCCGTGACCGGCTTGGGGCGGAATGGGCGTTTCTTCGTTTTGCCTGGGGGGCGGGGGTTCGGTCCATCCCCGAGCCGCTCGCCCAGGCTCCAGTCGAGGGCGTGGCGCTTTATCCCTTCATCACAGGTGCGCGACCCACGCCCATTGACGCCGGCATGGTCGCCCAGGCGGCCGGCTTCATCGTGGCCACGAATCGCGAACGCGATTCCGCCCGCCTGGCCCCTGGTTCCGAAGCCTGTTTCTCGATGGCCGATCACGTGGCGACGGTGGATCGTCGCGTTGCCAGGTTCAGCGCTCTCGATCCTTCCGCACCGCATCGTGAGGCCGCAGCGGCCCTGATTGAGACGGCGCTCATTCCAGCGTGGCAATCAGTCAGGGGTCGCATCCGCGCCGATGACGCCCGGTTGGCGGAAGCGGAAATCATTGCCTCGCCCTCCGATTTCGGCTTTCACAACGCTCTCGCGGATCACGCCGGCCAACTGACCTTCCTCGACTTCGAGTATGCCGGGATGGATGATCCCGCCAAGCTCGCCTGCGACTTCTTCTGCTGCCCGGAAGTACCGGTACCCCTGGTTCATCGGCCTGCCTTTCTCACCGCTCTGCGCGAGGGCATCGGCCTGGACGAAGCCTTTGAGCGCCGCGCTGAGGCGCTGCTCGACGCGTATCGTGTCAAATGGGCTTGCATCATTCTGAATGAATTCATGCCGATGGACGCCGCGCGTAGGGCAGCGGCCTTGCCGGGAGAGCGTGCTGAGCGCGCACGTGGGCAATTGGACCGCGCAGCTGCAAAACTGGCAGAAATCGCCCCCCTGTAACATGGTTGCCGTGCCTGGGCGGATATGCAATACGTTTCGTCAGGTCGGCCATAGGGCCGCACAAAGCGAAAGAATCCAATGGCTTATCGTGAATTCGTGAGTCTGGTCCATAAATCCACCAAGCGCGATTACTTGGCCCGGGTGAACGAGATCGATAAAGCCGAGGTCGCCGAAAAGGCTATTCAGTTTGGCTTTGACTACTGGGATGGCAGCCGCCTGACCGGTTATGGCGGTTACCGTTATGATGGACGGTGGCGCAAGGTCGCTGATGCCATGATCGCCGCCTATGGACTCAAGCCCGGCATGCGTGTGCTTGATGTTGGCTCGGGCAAGGGCTTTTTGCTGCATGATTTCAAAGAGGCGCTGCCGGGGCTGGAGGTGGTGGGCATTGATATCTCGCCCTACGCCATCGAGCACACGATGGAATCGGTGAAGCCGTTCTGCCAGGTTGGCTCTGCCACGAAGTTGCCCTGGCCGGATGATCACTTCGATCTGGTCATTTCCATCACGACTTTGCATAACCTCTACAATTACGATCTGAACGCAGCACTCAAGGAAATTGAGCGAGTCTCGCGAGGCGGCAAGTATATTTGCGTCGAAGGATACCGCAACGAGCGGGAGAAGATGAATTTGATGTATTGGCAGCTCACCTGCCGTATCTTTCATACCCCAGAAGAGTGGGATTTCACATTCGCTCAGGCGGGCTATACGGGCGACTACGAATTTATTTACTTCGAATAAAAACTGATAGATGGTTTTTACGTCAGTTGAGTTTATCGTATTTTTCTGCGCGTTTTATACGATATTCGTAGTCATGCCGCAGAGCCTGCGGCTTTACTACGTTCTCGCGGCGAGCTTTTTTTTCTTCGGCTATCAAAACCCAAGTTACCTTTGGCTCCTGATCGTTGTGATCCTTGCCAGCTATGGGGCTGGCCTTGCCATTGCGGTGGATCCAGGCCGCCGCAAGCTTTATATGGGTGCCTGCGTTGCCCTGCTACTTGGGCTTCTCGGGTATTTCAAATATACAGACTTCGCCATTTCATTGCTTGATCAAGGGTTGACTGCTGCCGGTCTGCCTGGCCGGATTACACCTCTTGGCATCCTGCTCCCGATCGGCATCTCCTTTTTTGTCTTCCAGGCGATTTCGTACGTCGTGGATGTGTACCGCGGCGATAAGGGTGCAGAGCGCAATCTGGCTGTCCTCGCGCTGTACAAGGCGTATTTTCCACAGCTTGTCGCCGGCCCGATCGAGCGATCGACGCATTTGCTGCCTGAAATCCGCCGGACCTTCGCCAGCAACAACCCGGCATCGCCTGATCCTGCCATGCTTTCGGCCGGCTGCCGCCTTATATTGCTTGGATTTTTCAAAAAATTGGTAGTTGCCGACAATATCGGCGTTTTTGCTGACCACGTTTTTGCTGATCCTTCCGGGCATAGCGGCCTTGCGGCGCTGCTCGGCGTCTATTGCTTCGCGATCCAGATCTACTGCGATTTCTCTGGCTATACAGATATTGCCCGCGGGGTCTCTCGGTTGATGGGCATCGAGCTGATGGAGAATTTCCGGCGCCCGTACTTTGCCGCCTCGATCAGGGAGTTTTGGACCCGCTGGCATATCTCCCTCTCCAGCTGGTTCCGGGATTATTTGTTCAAGCCGCTCGGCGGCAGCCGGGTCTCTACACAACGTTGGATGTTCAATATTTCAGCCGTATTTCTGCTGTCGGGCCTATGGCATGGCGCTTCGGTCAACTTCCTGATCTGGGGCGGCATCCATGGCGCCATCTACATGACGGAGCAACTGCTGGCTGGCACGGCGCGGCGGTTGGGTCTTGCGGGCTTGCGCCTCTCGGCCTTCGCTCGGCGGTCGCTGCGCGTCGTGGCAGTGCTCATCACTTTTCATATCGTCTGCTTTGCCTGGATTTTCTTCCGCGCGCCCGGCTTCAACGAGGCCTGGGCGGTCGTCGAGGCAGCGAGTGCCGCCTTTATCCCTTCGCAACCCTTGACGGGGATCGGGCTGTTCCAGCGGGATTCTTTCGCCTGGATCGGATTGTTCGTTGCCGTGCTCCTGTTGATTGACCTGGCGGCGGAAGTCACGGGCGACAACGGCAAGGCGTTGTTGCGGCGCGCATGGCCGCGCTGGATCGTCTATGCCTTGGCGGCCCTGGCGATCGTCTTCTTCGGGAACTGGAATAATGCGCAGCAGTTCATCTACTTCCAGTTCTGAAATGCTGCCCCGCCGGATGCCCCAACTGCTGCTGCTGCTGGGGGCTACGCTCTGTCTGGGTATCCTCATCGGAAGGCTCGTGTTTGGTCCAGGCGGCGTGACGCAATCGGCAAATCCCTGTCTGTTTGAGATTTGCGTCGGACAGCCTGTGCCGGAGCGTGCGCTGGCGGGCGTCGCTGCCCGCACCGAGGCGAATGGCGAGTTGTGGATTGATGCTCGATCACGTCGCTTTCTGGACCAGGTCGTGGAGTTTGGCGTTGGCTTCGTCACGCCTCCACCGGGAGAACGGGCGGACCAGGCGGCCTTTCGCATTCGGCGCGATGGCGCGGGCCGGGTGACGCGGGTGCGGCTGGAGGTTGCCTTCGGGCTGGGGTCTTATCTTTGGGCGCCACACCAGCAACCCGCGCTGGAGCGTGCACTGGCCGAGGCATTGCCGCGGCTGCCGCCCCGCCAGCAAATTGACGCCTATCGGCAGACGGTTGGCTGGCAACTGCAGCCCGGCGGAATCGCCACCCAGCTGCGGATCTGGCCCGGCTCCGGTCTGGGGGCGGGCGCGATGCTGGAAATCGGTCGTAGCGACATCGTAGGTAGGCCACAGCGATGAAGACCCGCCTCGCACCAATCCTGAAGGTGGCGCTGCTTTTTGGCCCCATCCTGTTCATGCTGCTGCTCGATCTTGCCGTGCTGCCGGTCAACAGCTTCACCTTCCGGCAATGGGAGGCGTTGATGACCCGCAACGGGGCCAACCGTGATGCGCCTTTCTTCCCGCACGCAACGCTCCGTCAGACGGAATATGGTGACCGGTTTCGCTACGCCACACTGGTTCAGCCCCGCGTCACCCTCTGGCAGACCGACAATCTGGGATACCGCAACGCCGAACCTTACCCCTCGCAGGAGCGCCCTTGCTTCGTGACCCTGGGTGATTCCAACATCGTGGGTTCCAGCTTTGACCAGCCCGAAACGCTCGCCTCGGCGCTGCAGCGGCTCTCGGGATGCAGGGCCTATAACGCCGCGGCGCCGAATTCGATCCAGCGCTATTTCTACCAGCCGACCTTCCGCGCAAATCCGCCCCGGTTCCTGGTGGTGGGTGGAATCGCCGGGCATTTCTACGATGATGGCGGGCTGGCACTCTACGACGTATCGGGCCGGGTCTGGGCCATAGAGCCCGCGCCGCCCTGGTATCTGCGCCTGCTGGCGGGAGCGATCAGCTGGATTGCGCCGGAGAGCATGCGGGCCCAGGCCTGGGTGCTGGACGAAATCATGGAGCGCCGCGCGCTCGCCAATTTCCTCCGTGCCCGCAGTGGCATGACGGACCTTCCGCCGCCACCTGTCGCGGCCCGCCATAGCGAGTTTCGCAATGTGGGAGCGCCTGGCACCGAGGGCGGGACAGCCTGGCGCTGGCATGGCACGGCGCGCCACCCCAACGTCACGGCGCCCTCCGTGATGTCTGACTGTCCCGCGGCGCTCCTGGAGACGATCGATCCAGCCACACGCCAGATCCTGTGTCGGTTCGCTACTCTCATGCGCGCCTTGGCCGCGGCTGTTCGTGCCGAGGGGACGGAACTGATCTTCTATCTCCAACCCTCCAGCGACCGCCTGCTGGCGCCCGCAGCGGCCTTGCTGCGCACCGAGGGCATCCGGATCATTGATTTTCCGCCAACACGCGAATTCATTTTCGGCATGGATTTCGACTGGTATTGGGCGGCGGATGACTCGCATTGGCACCCTCGGGCAGCTGAACTTGCCGCACGCCTGATACAGGCTGTGGCCGAGGGACAACCCATTGAGCCTCTCGTTGACGCGGAGCGGCCGCGCGTGATTGAGGACATGCGGAATATCCGCTCGCGTTAGATGTTGCTTCGCTCGCAAGCGCAAACGAAACAGTATCTAGCCCGTTGATTTTCGAGCAGCTTCATCCGTTCAACCGCTTCCGTTTCAACGGACGCCCCTCAAGCCGGCTTCTCCGCTGCCCGCATCGCCGGGCCATTCAGGGCCGCGTGGGATCGAAATGCCGCCGCAGCGCGGCGCCGTAATCCGGATAGTCCTGCTGCAATTGCGCGACACCCGCCGCATAGGCCGTCACCCGCTGCGGGAAGCGCGTTTCGAACATGAAGGCCAACGTGCCGATCAGCTTGTGCGGCTTGAGGTCAGCCTGGCTGGCGCCTTCGAAGGCCGCCATATCCGGGCCGTGCGGCAGCATGGTGTTGTGCAGCGAGAAGCCGCCGGGTGCGAAGCCGCCGCCCGTCTTGGCATCATAGACGCCGTAGATGAGGCCCATGAACTCGCTCATCACATTCATGTGATACCAGGGCGGCCGGAAGGTATTTTCCGCCACCAGCCAGCGCTCCGGGAAGATCACGAAATCAATATTGGCGGTGCCCGGTGTCTCGGAGGGGGCGGTCAGCACGGTGAAGATGCTGGGATCGGCATGATCGAACAGGATGGGCCCGACGGGCGAATAGCGCCGCAGATCGTATTTGTAGGGCGCGTAATTGCCGTGCCACGCCACGACATCGAGCGGCGAATGCGCGATCTCGGTCGTCCAGAGGCTGCCGCCCCATTTCACCATGAGCTTGGTGGGCGCATCGCGATCCTCATAGGCCGCAACGGGTGTCAGGAAATCGCGCGGATTGGCCAGGCAATTGGCACCGATCGGCCCGCGCTCGGGCAATGTGAGCGCGCCGCCGTAATTCTCGCAGAGATAGCCGCGCGCCGCGCCATCCGGCAGCTCCGCCCGGAATTTCACCCCGCGCGGGATCACGGCCACCTCACCCGGCTCGATTCCGATCACGCCGAATTCCGTAACCAGGCGCAGTGCGCCCTGCTGCGGGACGAAGAGCATCTCCCCATCCGCGTTGTAGAACACCTCATCCACCATGGATCGGGTGGCGAGGTAGATATGCGCGCCCATTCCCGCCATGGCGCCGGCATCGCCCGCCGTGGTGATGGTGTGAATGCCCTCGATCAGCGAGAGGCTTTGCGTGGGCAGCGGAATCGGGTCCCAGCGCAGCGGGGCAGGGGCCATCTCCACCTCGGCGCAGGGCGCGGTGCGCCAATGCCGCGTGTCACTCGGCGTGAAGCGACCCCAGTTCGCGACGGTGGGCCGAATGCGATACAGCCAGGACCGCTCATTGCTGGCGCGCGGCGCGGTGAAGGGCGAGCCGGATAACTGCTCGGCGTAAAGCCCATAGGCGCAGCGTTGCGGCGAATTGCGGCCGATGGGCAGGGCGCCGGGCAGGGCTTCCGTCTCGAAGCCATTGCCGAAACCGGATTGATAGCCGTGGAGCATCGTATTCCTCCCTGATTCAGCCCGCTGACCCCATGCATCGGAAATGCCGGACGCCGCGATACCGGCGGGCGAGCCTGACAGGCAGCGCCCCCCGCTACCCTATCCCCGTTGCGCCGCCGTCAACCGCTGCAGCGTGGCGAGGTCCACCGCGCCAGGCAGCAGCGTGGTCCCGCTGATCAGCGCGGGCGTGCCCTGGATATCGAGCGCGCGCGCCAGATCCACATTGCGCTCGATGCGCGCCAGGGTGGCGGGGTCTTCCATGTCACGCCGCAACCGTGCCCAGTCGAGGCGCAGCCGCTCGGCTTCGCGGCGGAGCACCGGTTCGGTCGGTTCCTCACGCAGGCGCATCAGCGCGTCGTAGAGCGCGCTGTACTGGTTCTGGCGCTGTGCCGCGATCAGGGCGCGCGCGGCGAGCACCGAATTCGGCCCCAGGATCGGCAGATCCTTCATGACCACACGCACATCGCGCTCGCGCTGCAGGAGCTGCTCCATGGTGGGAGCCAATTGTTTGCAGTAGCCGCAGCGCGCATCGAAGAATTCGACGATGGTCACGGCGCCCTGCGGGTTACCCTTTACCGCGTCATTCGGGTCACGGAACAGTGCGTCGGCGCGCAGGGCAATGGCACGCGCCTGGGCGCCGGCGCGCTCGGCCTGCTCGGCCAGTTCCAGGCTGCCCATGGCCTCACGCAGGATGCTGGGGTCCTGGCGCAGGGCGTCCCGCAGGATTTGCAGCACCTCGGCCCGCTGCTCGGCGGAGAGCGCCTGGGCGAAGGCCGCCCCCGGCAACAGGGCGGCCAGCGCCACCAGACCACGTCGTTTCATCATCCTGCCTCTGCCGTTTCGGCCTCAAATCGCGAGATCAGGTTAGCCCATTCTGGCGCAGTCGTCGCGGGGCGGGCGTCAGGACCCGCCGGCAAAGTTGCTTGGGGGGGCGAAGGCGTCTAATCCCCAAATAACCCGCCGGACCTCCGGCCGCTGAGGGACAGATCGTCATCCGCATGAACATGAACGCGCGGGCCGAACACGCCCAGTTTGCCCCCCTGAGGCGCCCTACCCGCCTCCTGGCCCTTCTGCTGGCCGGCCTGACGCTGACCGCCTGCGAGGCGACGCGCAATGCGACCTCGTCGCTGTTCGGCACCTCCACGCCCTCGGGCACGCCGGGCTTCGTGCGCGGCTTCCTGGGTGGTGTCGCCATCGAGGAGCCGGTGGCCGCGGCCATCGCGCGGGACGTGCTCTCGGCTGGCGGCAATGCGGCCGATGCGGCGGTGGCGGCAGCCTTTGCCCTGACGGTGACGTTGCCGTCACGCGTCGGCCTGGGCGGCGGCGGCGCCTGCCTGCTCTATGATGCGCGCCGGAACGACCCGGAAGCGCTGGTGTTCCTGCCTGGTCCGCGCGGCGGCATCCCGCCCCATGCGGACCGCCCGGCCGCCGTCCCCCTCATGGCGCGCGGGCTTTTCGCCGTGCAGGCCAGAATGCCGCGCGGCCGGCCCTTCGAGGAGCTGATCTCTCCGGCGGAGCAGCTGGCCCGCTTCGGCACACCGATGTCGCGCGCTTTGCATGCCGACCTGATCGCCGTGCAGACGCCGCTCTTTGCCGATCCGCAGGTCCGCGCCGTATTTGCCGGGCCCGATGGCCGCGCGATCCAGGTCGGGGACCGCTTCCAGAATCCGGCGCTGGGCGGGACGCTGACCGCCCTCCGTGTCTCGGGCGTGGGTGATATGCATCTGGGCGGCCTGGCGCGGCGGCTTGAGGAGGCTTCGGGTCAGATTGGCGCAGGCACCATCACCGTGGCCGAATTGCGCGCCGCGCTGCCGCAGGTGATCCGCCCCATTTTCGTGGATGGCCGGGCCGGTGACCGGATCGCCTTCCTGCCGCCCCCGGCTGATGGCGGCCTGGCCGCTGCCGCCGCCTTCCAGGCGCTGCAATCGGGCCAGACGCTGGAGCAGGCGCAGGCGCGGGCCATGGCCGTGGCCTCGGCCAGCCGGCTGCGCGGGGGGGACCCGCAGGCGCTGCTGACCGCGACCGATCTCGCGGGCGGCATGCCCGGCAACCTGCCTGCCAGCGCCGGCCTCATGGTCTATGACCGGGACGGCAATGCGGTGACCTGCGCCTTTACCATGAACAATCTTTTCGGCACGGGCCGCATTGCGCCCGGCATGGGCTTCCTGATGGCGGCCGCGCCAGGGGTTGGCCGGGTGGAGCCGCCGCTGCTCTCCGCGGCGATTGGCTGGAGCCCCAATCTGCGCGCCTTCCGCATGGCGGTTGCCGGCTCCGGGCAGGAATCGGCGGCGATGGCGGTGGCCGGCCCGGTGGCGGCGCAGATGCTGCGCGACGCCAATGCCGAGGCGGCGGTCCAGATCGTACCCGAGCCGGGCCGATCGCAGATCGGCATGTGCCCGCGTTATCTGCCTGGCTGGCCGTCGCTATGCACCACTCTCTCCGATCCGCGCGGGGCGGGCGTGGCGCTGGGCGCCACGGATCGGTGAGCCTCAAGGTCGGCCGGGGCGCCGAGGCGCCGCCCTTCCTGGTGATGGACGTGATCGCGGCCGCCAATGCGCGCGCGGCCAGCCTGCCGCCGGGTGCGCCAGGCATCCTGCGCATGGAGGTCGGCCAGCCCGGCACGGCCGCACCCCAGGGGGCCGTGGATGCGGCCGTGGCGGCGCTGCGTTCCGGCGCTCCGCTCGGCTATACCGAGGCGTTCGGCCTGCCCAGCCTGCGCGAGCGCATCGCGCGGCATTATCTGGAGCATTACGGGCTGGTGGTGCCACCGGCGCGCATCGCCGTGACGGTGGGCGCATCCGGCGCCTTTCCGCTGGCCTTCCTGGCGGCGTTTGACCGGGGTGACCGGGTGGCGATGGCAGCGCCCTTCTATCCGCCCTACGCCAATATCCTGACCGCACTGGGCATGCAGCCGGTGCTGCTGGAATGCGGCCCTGAGACGCGGTTCCAGCCCAGCCTCGCGATGCTGGAGCGGCTGGATCCACTGCCGGATGGGCTGGTCATCGCCAGCCCCTGCAATCCGGCCGGCACCATGCTGGCGCCAGAGGATCTCGCGGCCATCGCGCGCTGGTGCCATGCGCGTGGTGTTCGGCTGATTTCGGATGAGATCTATCATGGCCTGTCCTGGGGCAGCGTCGCGGAGAGCAGCGCGGCCGCCTTTTCGGAGAGCGCGGTGATCGTCAACAGCTTCAGCAAATACTGGTGCATGACCGGCTGGCGCATCGGCTGGCTGGTCCTGCCGGAAGATCTGGTGCGGCCGGTGGAATGCCTGGCGCAGAACATGTTCATCTCCGCCCCGCATGTGGCGCAGGTGGCGGCGCGGGCAGCAATGGATTGCGTGGCGGAGCTGGAAGCGAAGAAGGCCGCCTATGCCCGCAGCCGGGCGCTGCTGCTGGCCCAATTGCCGGATGCCGGGCTGGACCGCATCGCGGCGGCGGATGGGGCCTTCTATCTGTGGTGCGATGTCTCGCATCTGACCAACGACAGTGTGGATTTCGCGGCCCGGATGCTGGAGGGGGCGGGAATCGCCGCCACGCCAGGAATGGATTTCGACCGTGGGCGCGGTGCCGGCTACCTGCGCTTCAGCTATTGCGGCGATGAAGCGGCGATGGCCCAGGCCCCGGCGCGGCTGAAGGCCTGGCTGGCCTGAGGGCCTTCTCCGGCTGATCCCTCGCGGGCGCGGCGCGCTTGCGCGCCGGCAGGGCTCCGTTCAATCCCGCTGCGCGAGGTAATGCGCCAATGCGGCGATCTCCGCGTTGGACAAGCCCATCACGGCCCCGTTCATCTGGGTGTCCGGCCCCGCGCGATTTCCATCCCGGTACTGCGTCATGGCGTGCACCAGGTATTCCTCGCGCTGTGCCGCAACGCGCGGGATCTGGTTGCGGCCGCCATAGTCCGAGACATGGCAGGTGGCGCAGTGGCGCGGTCCGGTCAGCGCCTGGCCGGCGGCGACAAGCGCCGGGTCACGCGGGCGGCGATCCTCCGGCGGGCCAGGCGGCAATGTTGCGAAATAGGCGGCCAGGTCCTCGATGTCGCGATCGGGCAGATTGGCGGCGAAGGGGCTCATCACCGGCGCGTTGCGCAGGCCCTCGCGCAGCAGGATCATCTGGATCGTGATGAAATCCGCGGGCTGGCCGGCGAGTGATGGGATGTTTTCCGTCTGGCTGCGGCCATTGGCGCCATGGCATTGCGCGCAGGGGGCGGCGAGTTCGGCGCCGCGCCGTGCATCCTGCGCAAAACCCGCTGTGGGAATGGCGGCGGCCAGAAGGGCCGCCGCCAGCAGTCGAACCAGAATCACCGGCGATAGGTGATGCGATAGATCGCACCCATCTGCTCGCCGGAGACCAGCATCGAGCCATCGCGCAGCACATGCACCTCGGCCGGGCGGTCGAGGAAGCGCTGATTGGCATCGTCGCGCAGGCCGGTCAGGAATTCCTCGACGCGGGCCACATTACCCTGGGCATCGAGATGCGCCACGACCACGTCATAGCCTGAGAGACGCGAGCGGTTCCAGGAGCCGCGGCGGGCGATGAAGATCTGGTTGCGATACTGCTCGGGGAACATGGTGCCGGTGTAGAAGCGCATGCCGAGCACCGCGGTGTGCGGGCCGAGCAGGGCCGCGGGCTGCGCAAATTCGCTGCAGGCGCGGCCGCTATTGTGCTGCGGATCAGCCCAGGTGCCGAGGCAGAAGGGGAAGCCGTAATCCTCGCCGGAGCGGCGGACGCGCAGCAGCGAGTCCTGAGGGTTGTCATCGCCAATCCAGTCGCGCGCGTGGTTGCTGGCCCAGAGTTCGCGCGTCACCGGATGATGCGCCATGCCCACGCTGTTGCGCACGCCGCGTGCCTCGATGCGGCGGTCACTGCCATCGGGGCGGAACGAGACGAGCAGAGCGAACTTGTCGCGGTCGAACTCGCACACATTGCAGGGCGCGCCGACATTTGTGTAGATGCGGCCGTCAGGGCCCAGTTCCACGAATTTCCAGTGATGGTTGCCGCCATGCTCCTGCTCGGTCGGCAGGCCGAAGGCTGCGGTCATGTCCACCGGCGTCGGCGGGCTGTCCAGATTGGCCTCGACATTGTCATAGCGCAGCACGCGGTTGACGGCGAAGATGTAAAGGCTGTTGCCGATCATCACGAGGCCGCTCGGCTGGGCGAGGCCCTGGGCGAAGACGCGCGTGCGCGTGGTGCCGTCCGGATTGCGGGTGATGGCATAGACGCGACCAATGCCGCGCGTGCCGGCGAAGAGCGTCCCATTCGGCCCCTCGGCGATGGCGCGCACGCCCGGGATGCCATGGGCGAAGACCTCCGCCTGGAAGCCCTGCGGCAGCCGGATCGCCGCAACCGGCACCTGGTCGAGCGGCGTCACCGTCAGGCGCGGGGCGTGCGGCGCGAGGGTCGAGCCCTCGGGGCGGCCAATGGCCCAGCCGGGAACGGGGGCTGGTGCTGGCGCCTGGGCGAAGGCCGGCCCCGCCATCAGCAGCGCGGCCATGCCGAGGAGTTGGCGTCGGATTGTCATGATCTTCTCTCCCTGCTTCCCGTTTTGCGGATTCCCGGTTTGGGGCGTTCCGTCGCGGGCAATGCCATGGAAGGGAAGGACGAAAAACCTGTCCTTGCAAGCCCCACGTCACGCACGCCGCGCGAGTTGCTTGTTCTCCAGCTTCGAGAGCAGCCGCACCACTGGCCAGAGCAGGATGAAGTAGGCGACGGCCGCGGCCATGATGGGGGTCGCGTTGAAGGTGACGCTTTGCGCCTGCCGCGCCTGGAACAGCAATTCCGGCATGGCCACCACGGCGGCGATGGAGGTGAGCTTCACCACCTCCAGCGTATTGGAAATCAGATCAGGCAGCACATTGCGCACCGCCTGAGGCAGCACAACGAGGCGCATGGTCTGCCAGCGCCCCAACCCCATCGAGCGCGCGGCCTCCGATTGGCCAGGCGGCACGCTGGCGATGCCGGCGCGCAGGATCTCGCCGTAATAGGCGCCGGTGTTCAGGAAGAAGCCGATGGCGACGGCGGCAAAGGCGCTCACCTCCAGCCCCGCGAAGGGCAGGCCCGCATAGACGAAGACGAGCAGCACGAGCGGCGGCAATGCGCGGAACACATCCACCCAGGCCATCAGCGGCCAGCGCACCCAGGGGTTCTTCACGGTGGAAAGGATGGCCAGGATCAACCCGCCCACCAAGCCGAGCGGCACGACGACGGCCGAGAGCAGCAGCGTCTGCCCCAGCCCATCCAAGAGGATGGGCCAGGCTTCCAGCAGGATCGGGATATTGAAGAAGGCGTCGATGAAGTCGTTCATGGGCGGGCCGGGCGCGGCATGCGGAGAGGTGGATGGTTGAGCGGTCGCATGGCCCTAGCGCCTCGCCCGGTAGTGCTGCTCGACCCAGCGCCCGGCGATGACCACCGGCAGGAACAGGATGAGATAGGCCACCGCCCCCAGGGTCAGCGGCGTCGGGTTGAAGGAGAAGGAGACGCCGGCCTGGGCCGCGCCCAGGATCTCCGGCACGGCGACGACGGATGCCAGCGCGGTGCCCTTGGTGATGGCGATGGTGCGATTGACCAGGGGCGGGATCACCATGCGCACCGCCTGGGGCAGCACGACCAGCCCAAAGGTCACGAGGAAGCCGAGGCCGAGGCTGCGTGAGGCCTCCCACTGGCCCGTCGGGATGGCGGTGATGCCGGCCCAGAAAATCTCCTCCGCGAAGGCCATGAGCACAAGCGAGAGGGCCAGCCAGGCGGCCACGAAGCCGGACATGGAAATGCCCGCCGCCGGCAGCCCGAAATACAGCAACACGATGATGACCAGCGGCGGCAGTGCGCGAAAGAGATCCACCGCGAAGATGATCAGCCAGTTCACCGGACGTACGCCCAGGGCGCGGATCACCGCCAGCACCAGCCCAACCAGCACGCCGGTCACGATGATGCAGCCGGCCAGGGCCAGGGTCAGCCAAAGACCCTCGATGATCTTTGGCGCGTATTGCGCGGCGACCCGCGCGTTCAGGAAGCTGTCGGCGAAGCGATCCCAGCCGTTCATTCACCCCTGCCCGCGATGCGCAGCCGGCCAATCCATGTTTCGCATCGCGGGGAGATCACCGCCTCAGTTGCAGCGAGGATTCTGCGGCGTCGCGTCATGGCCGGGCAGGCCGGGCGGGCCATAGCCCGGGAATTCCATCACCTCGGCCTGGTCGGGACCAGGGCGGTTGCCGAACCAGCGCTCGCTGAGGCGGGCGATGAAGCCATCGCGCTTCATGCAGGTCAGCACATCCTCCACCTGGTTGCGCAGCGCGCCGCTATCCTGGCGGAAGGGCGTGCCCCAATGCAGCCGCGTGCCGGGCAGCACGAAATCGGCGACATATTGCTGGGTACGGGACGCCGAGTAGCGCACCACCGTATTGCCCGAGAGATTGGCATAGGCGCGGCCCTGGATCACGGCCTGCACCGCATCGGGCTGCGTGTCGAAGGCGAGCAGCGTCAGGTTCAGCCGCTCGGCATTGCGCGTCACCCATTGCTCATAGGGGGTGCCTTTGTTCACGCTGATCGTCTTGCCGCGCAGATCCTCTTCCGAGCGGATGGGCGGCGTGCCGCGGCGGATGCCGAATTGCAACTCCGTCCAGAGATAACCTTCGGTGAAGAGCAGGCTGGCCGCGCGCTCTGGCGTCACGGTCGTGGGCGCGCAGAGGAAGTCGTAGCGCCCGGCATTCATCGCGGGGATCAGCCCGGAGAAGGAGGCGCTATCGATCACGATCTCACGCCCCATGCGGCGCGCGACCTCGCGAAACAGGTCAATCTGGAAGCCCTGCACGCCGCCTTGCAGCGAGGGGAAGGCGTGCGGCGCGAAGGTGCCGTCCACGGCACAACGCAGCGGCGGCTGGGCGGCGGGGGCCTGGGCGAAAGCAGGCGTGGCAGCAGCGGCGGCGAGAGCCGCGGCCAGGAGAAGGCGGCGCATGGAGAACCTCATGATTCAAATTCGGCGACAGAATGTTCCACCGCTTTGCGGCGCGACGCAACTTGCCTGCGCCCTGGGCAAAACTGCCTTGAAATTGCCTCCCTTCGTCCCTCTTGCCGCCTGAAGACCGCGGCAAAGCTTGGTTCAGGAGATCATCACCATGCAACGCCTCGGCCTCACTCTCGTCCTCTTCGGCCTCACGCTCATTCTGGGTGTGGTGGGCGTGATGTTGACCGATGGGCTGGCGCCGGGACGCGTGGCGCCCGGCTTCGCCGCCATGGCGGCCGCCATGGGCGGCGTGATGCTGGTGGCCGGGCTGTTCGGGCTGGAGCGCGGGCGGGATGTGCGCCGGCCGCTGAGCTGACCGTCTGGGGCGTTGAAACACGGCGCAAGGCGTCGCACTGAAGACGAACGGGGCTATGGCGCGCCACGGCCCACCTTGTTGAGGCGCCCTCAGGCCTTCTCCGGATACATTCCGAGCAGAGCCGCTTCATTCGCAGCCGTGCGACCACGCTCGGTGATCAGGCCGGTTACCAGCCGCGCCGGCGTCACGTCAAAGGCCGGGTTGGCGGCGGGGCTGCCGGCGGCCACCACGCGCACCGTCTCGATCCGGCCATCCGCCGTGCGGCCCGTCATTTCCGTTACCTCGGCACCGCCGCGTTCCTCGATGGGGATCTCCGCCACACCATCGCGCACGCGCATGTCCAGCGTGGAATGTGGCAGCGCCACCCAGAAGGGCACGCCATTGTCCCGCGCGGCCAACGCCTTGAGATAGGTGCCGATCTTGTTCGCCACATCGCCGGTGCGCGTCACGCGATCCGTGCCGACGATGACGATATCCACCTGGCCATGCTGCATGTAATGGCCGCCCGCATTATCGGCGATCACCGTATGCTTCACCCCATGCGCGCCCAGCTCGAAGGCGGTCAGGGCGGCGCCCTGGTTGCGCGGGCGGGTTTCATCCACCCAGACATGCACATCGAGGCCCGCATCATGCGCCATGTAGATGGGCGCGAGGGCCGTGCCCCAATCCACCGTGGCCAGCCAGCCGGCGTTGCAATGCGTCAGCACATTCACGCGGCCCTTCCTCGCCGCGATCTCCTGCAGCAACGGCAGCCCGTTCTCGCCGATGCGGCGGCAGGTCTCGGCATCGTCATCGGCGATGTGCAGCGCCTCGGCATAGGCGGCTGCGGCGCGCAGCTCGGCGGGCAGGTTGTGCAAGCGGGCGCGCTGGCGATCCAGCGCCCAGCGCAGGTTGATGGCGGTGGGGCGGGTTTCGTTCAGCGCTTCCAGAACAGCATCCAGCGTCCCGGGCGCCGTCCGCATGGCCAGCGCCACGCCATAGGCGGCGACCGCACCGATCAGCGGTGCGCCGCGCACCTGCATGGACCGGATGGCGTGGGCGGCCTCTTCCCATGTGGTCAGGCGGATCTGCTCCACGGCCCAGGGCAGTTTGGTCTGGTCGAAGATGCGGACGGACCAGCCATCGGCGTCGAGCCAGACGCTGCGATAGGATAGGCCGTCAATCTTCATGGGAAGCTCCTGGTTCCGGGCCGCTTCTCCTGCTGCGGCCCGCGGGGCACGTCAAGCCGCGCCCGTCTCACACCCGCTGGTGCAGCGCCGCGATCAGCGTGAACAGGCGCCGCGCCGTTTCGAAATCCACCGCGATGCGGCCTTCGAGGCGTGTGGTCAGCAATTCCGCCGCCTCATTGTGCAGGCCGCGCCGGCCCATATCAATCGCCTGCACGCGCGCATCCATGGCGCCCGAGGTGACGGCCTGCTCGTGGTTTTCCACCAGCATCAGGTAGTCCTTGATCAGCCGCCGGAAGGGGCCGAGCACGAGGATGATGGCGCGCAGCGGCCCGTCATCCTGGTCCCGGATATCCAGGATCAGCCGACCCTCCCGCACGATCAGATGCAGTGCGAAGGGGCCGGGGCCCAGGCCCTCGGGCGCGAAGCGGTTGCCGCGCAGCAGATCCTCGATCGCCTGGCGGCGATCCGCCTCGGCATAGGCCGAGGGCGGCGGTGGTGCTTCGGGCAGTTCGATGCGGATCAGGTGGCGGTCGGGCACGGCTCAGCCCGTGGTCTCGTTGCCGAAGCCGAAGCGGCTCATCAGCCCCACGGTCGCGCCCTTGACGGGGCGGAGCAGCAGCGTGGTGACGATGGCGAAGGTCGGCACCCAGACCGCCATCTGGATCCACATCTCCGGCGAATAGTGCCGCTCGATCCAGAGTACCGGCGGCAGCAGCAGATGCCCCACCAGGAAGATGGTGAAATAGGGCGGGGCGTCATCCGCCCGCAGCTTGCCGAGCGGGGCGTGGCAATGTTCGCATTCGGCCACCACGCGCAGATAGCCGCGAAACACGCGCCCCTCGCCGCAAACCGGGCATCGGTTGCGCGCGCCGCGCCACAGCGACACGCGCAGCGGCGGCAGGTCTTGCGGCGCGTCCGGGACCGAGCGGTCCGGCTGCCAGAGGGTGGGTGGGGCGGTATCGGGCATGTTGCACTGCACAAATGGACTGAATGGTGGAGTGTGGCAAGAAAAACCGGTTCCTGCCATGCTCATCCCATGCATGGCCGCATCCTCATCATCAATCCGAACTCCAGCCGCTCCTGCACGGAGGGGATCCGCGAGGCTGTCGCCTCCTTCGCCGGGCCGGGCATTCCGCGCATCGAGGTGACCCAGCTGGATGAGGGCCCGCCCGCCATCGTCACCTGGCGGGACTGGTTCGGCGTGGCCGAGCCGCTGTGCCGCCGCGTGGAAGCTGAGGCGGCGGAAGCCTACGTCATCGGCTGCGTCAGCGATCCGGGGCTGGAGGCGGTGCGCGGCGTGACCAACAAGCCGGTGCTGGGCATGTTCCGCTGCGCGGTGGCTGCCGCACTCACCCGGGCGGAGCGCTTCGGCATCATCGGCTTCACCCAGAAATCCCTGCCGCGCCAACGCCGCGCCCTCGATTCCATGGGTGTGACAGACCGCATGGCCGGCTGGATTCCGCTCGACCTGCCCATGCATGTTCTGACCGACCCCATTGCCCCCCAGGGGCGGATCGCGGCGGCGGCGCGGCAATTGGCCGATCAAGGGGCCGAGGTCATCATCCTGGGCTGCGCTGGCATGGCAGGGCATGTGGGCGTCACCATGGAAGCCAGCGGCCTGCCCGTGATCGAACCCTGCCAGGCGGGGGCGGCGGCGGCGGTGCTGGCGGTGATCGGCGCCCGCATGCCGGCCCTGCTGAGCGCATGAGCCCCCGATCGGTGGAGGGCGGCGAGCCCCGGCGCCGCGCATCGGTGGCTGAGCCATGAGCGATGCCTTGCTGCGGCGCTACTACGCCGCCTTCAATGCGGCGGATTGGCCCGCCATGCTGGATTGCCTGACCGAAGACGTGGCGCATGACATCAACCAGGGCGGGCGCGAGATCGGCCGCCCGGCCTTCGCCGCCTTCCTCCAGCGGATGGAGCGCTGCTATCGCGAGCGCGTGGCCGATCTGGTGGTGATGGTCAGCGCCGATGGCACGCGCGGCGCCGCGGAGTTCACCATCCATGGCACCTACCTCGTGGCCGATGAAGGTCTGCCGCCGGCGCATGGACAGGCCTATACCCTTCCGGTCGGCGCGTTTTTCGAGCTGCGCGCGGGGCGGATCGCGCGCGTCACGAACTATTACAACCTGACCGACTGGCTGCGGCAGGTGGGCGGCTGAGCGGCCCGCCTACCCCCGCCGCACATTCCAGAACACATGCACCGAGCCGTTCAGCGCGCCCTGCAGGTCGTTGCGGATGGCGCTGTCCTGGAAGGTCTGGCCGAGCGGGATGATGGGCACCATTTCCAGCGCGCGCCGCTGCGCTTCCAGGAAGGCGGCGTTGGTGGCCTCGGGCGTGTCCGCGTTCAGCCAGGCCTGGGTGAGTTCCTCGGTGCGCGGATCGTTGAACCAGCCCCACCAGCCGGCATCGCCGATGCCCCGCGTGGTGGTGTTGGTGGCGGGATTATCCACCGAGATGGCCGGCCAATTGGTGCAGGCGATGCTCCAGCCGCCTCGCTCGACCGGGTTTTTCGAGATGCGGCGCTGCACCACCGTGCCCCAATCCAGATCCTGCAAATCCACATTCATGCCGATGCGGCGCAGCAGATCCGCGACCAGCAGGCCATGCGCACTGATCGAGGGGATGTCGGTCGGGTTGAGGATCACCACCCGCTCCCCCTTGTAGCCGGCCGCGATCACCGCCTGCCGCGCCGCCGCCACATCGAGCGAGCCGATCACCGATTGGCCGATCTCACTGACGCCCGGCATGCCGCAGGGGAACATGGCGCGGCAAAGGCGGCCATCCTCCGGCTTGGCCGTGATCGCCTGGATGAAGGGCCGCTGGTCCACCGCCCGCATCACCGCCTGGCGCAGGGCCAGGTTGTCGAAGGGCGCCGTTGCGTGGTTGAAGCGCAGCATCGAGACGAGGCCATAGGGATCGCCCCGGAACAGGCTCACCCGGCGATGCGCGGCGAGTGCGGCGGCCAGGTCCGGCAGGACGGAGCCCAGCCAATCCACCTCCCCCGCCTGGATGGCGGCCGTCGCGGTCGCGGGGTCAGGCAGGACGTGCCATTCGACGCGGTCGAAATTCATCACCTTGCCGCCCGCCGTCCAGGAGGGCGCCTCGGCGCGCGGCGCGTAATCGGCGAAGCGCTCATAGACCATGCGCGAGCCCGAGACGTATTCGCCGCGCACGAAGCGCAGCGGGCCGGAGCCGACCATCTCCGTGATCTGCGTGGTCGGGCTGGTGCGGGCCAGGCGCTCGGGCATGATGAAGGCCGGCGAGGAATGCGACTTGCCGATCGCCTCCAGCAGCCGGTTGAAGCGCCGCGTCAGCTTGATGACGATGGTGCGGTCATCCGCGAAGCCGAAGCTTTCGGTGGCAGCACCCAGCGCCTGGCCGAAGGCGTCGCGCTTGGACCAGCGGTTCAGGCTCTCGGCGCAATCGCGCGCGCGCACCGGCTCGCCATCATGGAAGCGCAGGCCCGGGCGCAGCGTGATCCGCCAGGTCAGCCCATCGGCCGAGACGCTGTGGCCCTCGGCCATCTGCGGCTGCGGCCGCATTTGCGCATCCATCCCGTAGAGCGTGTCGAAGACGCAATAGCCATGCCCGATGGTGACGGCGGCCGGCGTGAAGACGGGATCGAGGATGGAAAGGTTGGTGCTGGGCACATAACGCAACAACCGTGTGCGGTTCTGCGCCAGCGCCGGTCCGGACAGCAGGGGCCCAGACAGCAGGGGTGCCGTGGCCGTGGCGAGGAGGGTTCGGCGCTGGAGCATGTTCGGGCATCCTGGATGGGGTGGCGGGCGGTTCAGTCCAATCGCGTGGGCGTGGCCATGTCATCGGCGGGCCAGAAGGGGCGGCGGCGCTGTTCCCAGGCCACATCCTGCAGGCGCAGCGGCGTGGCCCCCGGCCCGTGCAGCGCGATGAAGCTGACACCGGGGCCCAGCAGCTTGCGGTAATTCATCAGGTTCTTGAAGGAGACGAGCTTGCAGCCGGTGATGTCCACGCCGCAGGCGGCGTAATGCTCGTCCATATGCTCATAGACGGCGTGGCTCGCGACCAGCAGCCGCAATCCCCCCACGCGCAGAACAGCGGTACGGCCCAGCCGCCCTGTACCGCCCGAAACCGGCCCACCCACATAGGTGAAGCTGCCCTCACAGAGACGTTCCACCCGCGCCGTCAGGCGCACAGGCTGGAACCAGCGCCGGTCCTGCCAGGCGCCGATGGCGAATTCCGCCTCTGCCCCCAGGCCGAGTTCGAAGGCGCGCGCCGCCGCCTGCGGGTCAACCAGGCACAGCGCGGAATCGGCCTCCGGCGCATGCGCCAGGATGGCGGCCAGCAACGCCGGGCCATCGCCCGAGGCACCGCCGCCAATGGCATCCGGCGCATCCACCAGCAGCACGCGGCCCGGCATGGCCATGGCCGCCTGCACGGCCTCGGCCGGGGTCATGGCGGGAAGCTCGAAATCGCGCCGGCGCTGCCACATCTCATCGAGGATGATCTGCGCCACCGCCTCGGCCACCGCCGGGTCGGCATCGGTCACGGCGAGGCCGGTGATGCCCACATCGGCCATGTCGAGCCAGGGCTGCACCGGGAAATAGCTGACAGAAAGCGCGCGGCCCTCGGCCTCCAGCGCCCGCGCATGGGCCGCCACATGGGCCATCGGCGCATCGCCCAGCGTGGCGCCACCCAGCACCGGGACGATGGCGTTGTATTTGCGCATGCGGGTGACGGGGCGGATTTCGCCGCGCAGGGCGCGCAGCAGCAGCCCGGCCGCGCAGGCGCCGGTGCGATAGGCATCCACATGCGGATAGGTCTCATAGCCGACGATGATCTGCGCGGCGGCCACCATGCGCGGCGTCACATGCGCATGCAGATCGAGGCTGATGGCGATGGGAATGGCCGGCCCGATCCGCGCGCGCAGCGCTTCCAGCACCGCGCCCTCGGGGTCCTTTTCCGTGCCGCAGATCATGGCGCCATGCATGGCGAGGTAGATGCCATCCAGCGGCAGCGCCTGGGCGATGCCGTCCACGATGCGCGCGCTGGCTTCGGCGAAGAAGCCATCCTCCACATGTCCCCCGGCCCCGCCCTTGGCGGCGTAGATGGGGATGATCTCGGCGCCCGCTTCCCGCAGGGCGTGGACGCCGCCGGTCAGCGCCAGGTCCTTGCCCTCGATGGCGCGGAGCAATGCCGCGCCCTCGAAGATGCCGATGCGGGCAAAATCCTCGCGCCGTTCGATACGGAGAGAGAGGCTGTTGCCCTCGTATTCGAAGCTCGCCACGGCGACGCGCATGTCAGGCGCCCGGCAGGGAGATGTCATTGGGTAGCGCGGCATCTCTTGGATCGGCGGCGGGCATCGCGGCTGGAACTCCTGTCGCTGGAGATGACAACCCATGCGGCCGGCTGGCAAGCCTTCTGCCCCGGATCGGCGCGGCGCCTATAATCCGAGCCGGGCCCAGGCCGCCCTTTCCTCCAGCGCGGCCACGGCGCCCGGCAGCAGGTTCATCGGAAAGCGCCGCTTGCGGGCGCCGATGGGAATGAGCTTCACCTTTTCCCCGAAGCGCTTCCTCGCCTCGCCCTGGGCATCGCCCAGCCCGTCACAGAGCCCCAGTTCCAGCGCGCGGCGGCCGATCCAGAAACGGCCATTGAACAGCTCCTCCTCGCTGGCCTTCAGCCGGGCGCCGCGGCGTGCGCGCACCCAATCCTTGAACTCCACATGCAGCTCCGCGAGCAGGGAATCCAGCCGCGCCACATCCTCCGGGTTCTGCGGCCGGAATGGGTCATTGCTGGATTTGTCAGTGCCCGCCGTGCGGACCCGCCGCTCGATCCCCAGCCGCCCCAGCGCCTCCGGAAAGCCGAAGCCGGCGGAGATGACGCCGATGGAGCCCAGCACGGAGGCCGGGTCGGCGATGATCTCATCCGCCGCACAGGCGATCCAGTAGCCGCCCGAAGCCGCCGCATCCTCGCAGATCGCGATGACGGGCACCTTTTTCTCGGCCGCCCAATGCCGGATGCGCCCGGCGATGAGCGAGGATTGCACCGGCGACCCGCCCGGCGAATTGATCGCGAGGAACACGGCGGCGAGGCGCTTCAGCCCGAAGGCGCGCGCCAGAATGGGTTCAAGCCCGGCGGCATTCAGCCCGCCAAAGGGTCCGGTGCGGGCGGCGATGATGCCCTCCAGCCGCACAAGCGCGACGACGGGAGGGCGGGGCGAAAAGGGATTCCACATGCCTGTTAAGTGCGCCCCTGCTGCGCGCGAACAAGGCCTCGGCTATGCTCGCCCCATGGACATCCGAGAATTGCTGCTCACCACCCGCCGCATCGCGCTGGTCGGCGCCTCCGGCAAGCCGGACCGCGCCTCCTTCCGCGTGATGCGCTTCCTGCTGGACCGTGGCTACCACGTCATACCCGTCAATCCGGGCCTCGCGGGGCAGGAGATCCTGGGCCAGCGCGTGGTGGCCAGCCTGGCCGAGGCAGCGCCGCTGGATCTCGTGGATGTGTTTCGCCGCAGCGAGGAGGCGGGCGCCGTGATGGATGCGGCGGTGGCGCTGGGGGCGCGCGGCGTCTGGCTGCAATTGGGCGTGATGGACGAAGCCGCCGCCGCCCGGGCCCGCGCGCGCGGCGTGACGGTGGTGATGGATCGCTGCCCGGCCATCGAATGGGGGCCGGCTGGCCTGCCGGACCGCATTCCCGAAACATGACGGTTTGCTAAACTTCTTGAAATGCGAAGCGCGCCGGGCCACATCGCGGATCATCCAGGGCGGCCAGAACCGCCCCTTCTGGAGGGAAGGACACCATGACTGACGAAGAACGCCGGATCATTTCCGAGTATGTGATGCGAGTCGCTGGCGTGCAGCAGGCCGGCGCAGCCGTGTCCAGCAGCCCCTGGGGCAGCCGTATTCCGCAGACCGGGGCCGCGCAGCCCGCGCCCAACCTGCCGCCGATCGAGCCCGCCGCCGATGCCTTCATCGCCGAGCTTTTCGCGAAATACCCCGAGGCGCGCTTCCGCCTGACGCAGACCGCCTTCGTGCAGGAACACGCCTTGGTCGCCGCGCAGAACCGCATCCAGGAGCTGGAATGGGAGCTGGAGGCACAAACCCGCCAGGCCCAGGCCGCCAATAGCCGGGGCTTCCTGGGGCTGGGCGGCTCCCGCCCCGCGCCCATGCCGCCGCGGCCGCAGCCCATGCAGCCGCCGGGCGGCATGATTCCGCAGCGCCAGGGCCCGGGCTTCCTGGGCACGGCGCTGATGACGGCGGCTGGCGTGGCCGGCGGCCTCGTGCTGGGCAATATGCTGATGAATGCCTTCACGGGTGGTGGTTCGGCCGCGGCGGCCTCGGCCGGCGGCGGTGCTTTCGGCCAGGAAGCGGTGCCGACCTCCTCCGCCTGGACCGATCCGGGGGCCGCGGCCAATTCCGGTTGGGGCGGCAATGACGCATCCTCGGCCGGCTATGATAATGGCAGCCAAGATGACGCGACGGGCAGCTATGATGATGCCGGCGGTGGCTACGACGAGGATATCTAGGCCGTGTTGGCCTCCCGGGCTCCGGCGCCGGGTTGAAAAGGGCGGCTTCGGCCGCCCTTTTTTTTCTGCGCGGCACGGCCGATAAGCGTCGCATGCGCATTCCCGATCTTGATCTCGACCTGCTGCGCGGCTTCGTCACCGTGGCCGAGCGCGGCGGCTTCACTGCGGCCGGGCTGGCCCTGGGCCTCACCCAGTCGGCCATCAGCCTGAAGGTCAAGCGGCTGGAAGAGTTGCTGGGCAAGCCGGTCTTCACGCGCGGGGCCAAGCAGGTGGCGCTGACGCGTGAGGGCGAGACGCTGCTCGCCTATGCCCGCCGCATGCTGGCCTTGAACGAGGAGGCGGTGCGGCGTTTTGTCGCCCCGCCCATGGCGGGCAAGCTGCGCCTGGGCGTCGCGGATCATTTCGTGCCGCGCCACCTGGCCCCGGCCCTGGCGCGCTTCACCCGCACCTGGCCGGATGTCCGCATCGAGGTGGAGGTGGGCCGCAGCCATGACCTCCGCGCGGCCTTGGGCCGGGAGGAACTGGATCTCGTCCTCGGCAAGCGGCGGGATGGCGAGACGGAGGGCCGCGTGATCTTCGCCGAAGCGGTGGTCTGGGTCGCCGCCCCCGATTTTGAACTGGCGCGCGAAAGGCCGCTGCCATTGGCCATGCTGCCGCAGGGTTGCATGTTCCGTGACCGCGCCCTGGCGGCCCTGGCCCGCGCCGGCATCGGGCATGAGGTGGTCTACACGTCACCCAGCCTGATGGGCATCGCCGCCGCCGCGCAGGCTGGCTTCGCCCTCAGCGTGATGGGGCGCACCGGGCTGCCCGATGGCCTGGTGGAGCTGGACGGCCTGCCGCCGCTCGGCACCGCGGAAATGTGCCTCTTTGGCGACGCCGCCGGCCAGTCGCCCCTGGTCGAGCCGCTGTTGAATGACCTGCGTGCGGTGAGCTGACCGGCGGATCACACGGCCAGCAGCGGGAGGCGCCATGAAGGCGCCCCCGCAAGCCAGTCTGCTGCGCTCAGTCCCGCTGCAGGCACATGGCGACACCCATGCCGCCGCCGATGCACAAGGTCACCAGGCCGCGCTTCGCATCGCGGCGCTGCATCTCGTAGAGCAGCGTGGTCAGCACGCGCGCGCCCGAGGCGCCGATGGGATGGCCGAGCGCGATGGCGCCGCCATTCACATTCACCTTGTCGGTGTCCCAGCCGAGATCCTTGTTCACGGCGCAGGCCTGGGCGGCGAAGGCCTCATTCGCCTCGATCAGATCCAGGTCGCCCACCGTCCAGCCGGCCTTGGCCAGGGCCTTGCGGCTGGCCGGGATCGGCCCCGTGCCCATGATCGAGGGGTCAACACCCGCCGTCGCCCAGCTCACGATGCGGGCCAGCGGCGTGATGCCACGGCGGCGCGCTTCCTCGGCCGACATAACCACGACGGCGGCCGCGCCGTCATTGATGCCCGAGGCATTGCCCGCCGTGACGGTGCCTTCCTTGTTGAAAGCGGGGCGCAGCTTGGCCAGCACCTCGGCGGTGGTTTCGGGCTTGGGATATTCATCCTCGGTGACGATGGTGTCGCCCTTGCGGCCCTTCACGGTGACGGGCGCGATCTCCGCCTTGAAGCGGCCGGCGGCCATCGCCTCTCCCGCCTTGCGCTGGCTGTTGGCGGCGAATTCATCCTGCTCCTGCCGGGTGAGCTGGTATTTCTGGGCCACATTCTCGGCCGTGTTGCCCATGTGGTAGCCATGGAAAGCGTCCATCAGCCCGTCGCGCAGCATGGTGTCCACGAGTTCCAGGCTGCCCATCTTCGTGCCCGAGCGCATCTGCGCGCAATGCGGCGCCTGGGTCATGCTCTCCTGCCCGCCGGCAACGACGATGGTCGCGTCTCCGCTGGAAATCTGCTGGGCGGCGAGTGCGACGGCCCGCAGGCCGGAGCCGCAGAGCTGATTGATGCCGAAAGCGGTGGCCGAGGCCGGGATGCCGGCATTGACGGCGGCCTGGCGCGCCGGGTTCTGCCCCGCGCCAGCGGACAGGATCTGGCCCAGGATCACCTCATCCACATCGGCGGCGGCCACGCCCGCGCGCGACAGCGCGGCCTCGATCGCGACCTGGCCCAGGGCATGGGCGGAGAGGCTGGCAAAGGCCCCGTTGAAGCTGCCGACCGGCGTGCGCGCGGCGGATGCGATGACGATGTCCATTGGCGAAAACCCTCCGAGGAATTGATTGGCCCCAGTCTCGCGCTTCGCACCCCTGGGCGCAACCGCGGCGGCTCACCCAGGGGAAGCGCGCGGCCGGGCGGCTCTGCCCTCGGCGCCACAAGGCGCTCGGGAGCGATTTATTCTTTGGCCTAAAGGCGAACCCCCGTGGTGGCGAAGCGCTCATCCACGCTTTCCTGCACGCGGGTGTCGAGCACGAAGGCGGCGGCAGCGGCGAGGATCGCAGCGGCAATGATGCCGGTGATGACGGACTTCATGATCTTGCCTCCCAAAGCAATAAACTGGCTGTGGGTTACGGCCAAACGCCCTGCCTGAGCAAGAGTAACGCGGCCTCGGCCAGTTCTTCGGGCGTATTCGCGTTGAAAAACGGGTCATGCGGCGCGTCCGGCCACTCCGCGACGGCAACGCCGTGGCGGGCGGTCCAGCGGTCAATCTTGCGCTCGCCCGCGGTGATGGCTGCCCTGAGGGCCGCGGCCAATTCGCGCGGCCACAGGGCGATGGGCGGATGGGTGAAGCCGCCCGAGGCGGCGCAGGCCATGGGCGTTCCCGCGGCCTCCCGCGCCGCGTGCAGCCGCGCCACCAGATCCAGCGGCAGGAAGGGCGAGTCGCCCGGCACAGTGATCACCCAGGGCAGGGGCGAGGTCTCCATGGCGGCGAGGATTCCGGCCAGCGGGCCGGGATGATCCGGCAGCGTATCCGGCAGAACGGCCAGGCCATAGGCGGCAAAGCGGGCCGGGTCGCCATTGGCGTTGATCGCCAGGGCGGCGCATTGCGGGCCGATCCGCGCGATCACATGATCCAGCATCGGCCGGCCGGCCAGCAGGCGCAAAGGCTTGTCGCCACCGCCCATGCGCCGCGCCAGGCCGCCGGCCAGGATCACGCCGAAGCTTTCAGTCACTGTTCTTGCGCCAATGCCTGGCACTCTCTTCCTCGACATAGCGCGGGTCGGCGTCGAAGACGACGCGCGCCTCGCCCGCCAGCACGGTGAAGCGCTTGCCCTTGCAGCGGCCGATCAGCGTCAGATTCGCCTCGCGCGCCAGTTCCACCCCCCAGGCGGTGAAGCCCGAGCGTGAGAGCAGGATGGGAATGCCCATGCGCACCGTCTTGATCACCATCTCGGAGGTGAGGCGGCCGGTGGTGTAGAAAATCTTGTCATCGCCGCTGATGCCCGCGCGGAACATCCAGCCGGCGATCTTGTCCACCGCGTTGTGGCGGCCGACATCCTCCATATAGCACAGCGGCTGGTCGGCCCGGGCCAGAGCGCAGCCATGGATCGCACCCGCTTCGAGATAGAGCGAGGGGATGGTGTTGATCCGGTGCAGCAGCCGATAGAGATCGCTGGTGCGCAGCATGACGGCGGTGGAGAGCTTCACCGCGGCAAACCCCTCCATCAAATCCCCGAAGGCGGTGCCCTGGGCGCAGCCGGAGGTGAGGGTCTTCTTCTTCAGCTTCTCCTCGAAATCGGTGCGCCCCTCGGTGCGCACGACGACGACGCCGAGATCTTCGTCGTATTCGACATGGGTCAGCCGATCTTCGGGCTGCAACATGCCCTGGTTGAGCAGATAGCCCACCGCCAGATCCTCCGGGCGATCGAGGATGGTCATCATGGTCACGATCTCCTGCCCGTTCAGATAAAGCGTGAGGGGACGTTCCATCGTGACGCTGGTCTCGATCACGGCGCCATTGTGATCGAGGCCGCTGACGCGGCGCGTCAGCCGGGGGTCGGCGGGGTCGGGGCGGACCAGGAGGTCGGGGGTGTCCATCGCCGCCGATATGGGGCCATCAGCCCCGGACGGCAAAGGGCCGCAGCAGGAAGGCGGTGCCGAAGCCCCAGGCGCCGTTCAGAAACGCGATCCGAAGCAGGGTTTGCTGATTGCCGCTGGCATAAAGCGGCAGGTCCTTGAGCTGCGCGACCAGGGTGACGGCCGTGGCCGTCAGCGCCAGCGCGCCGAAGATGAAGCCGAAGGGCAGGTCGTCAAAGGGCAAATACCGGATGAGGATGGCGAGCAGCACGCCCCACAGCCCACCCCAGAACGCCTGGGACGCAATCGCAGGCACGCCCCAGGGTGCCACCGGCGCGAAATTGTAGGGCTGCGGCGCCTGGCCGAACCATTCGATCAGGATCGGCAATTTGGCCGCGTGATAATGCAGCAGCAGCTGCGTCGTCTGATGAAAGGCGATGACCGAGATCGCCCCGCAGAGGAAGCCGAAGAGCAGCGTCTTGCGTTTGACCGAATGTGCCATTCGAGCTCGCTTCCCTTGCGCCCCGCATCTTGCCCGTCAGGCATCTCTGGCCCAGGCTGCGCGAGACGTCCAGTCCCAGGGAGAATTCGCGTGAACGGTGCCGAAAGTCTTGTGCACAGCCTGCTGAAGAGCGGCGTTGAGGTGTGCTTCTCCAATCCTGGCACCAGCGAGATGCATTTCGTGGCGGCGCTGGACCGCATCCCGGGCATGCGCTGCGTCCTCGGCTTGCAGGAAAATGTGGTGACCGGTGCCGCCGATGGCTACTGGCGCATGACCGGCAAGCCGGCCGTCACGCTGCTGCATTGCGGCCCGGGCCTCGCGAACGGGTTGTCCAACCTGCACAATGCGCGGCGTGCGCGCTCCGGCATCGTCAATTGCGTGGGTGACCAGGCGACCTATCACCGCCCCTATGATGCGCCGCTCACCGCCGATACCGAGGGCTTCGCCCGCGGTGTCTCGCAATGGGTCCGCACCAGCACGAAGGCGACCGAGGTGGGCGCTGATGCGGCGACGGCCGTGCAGGCGGCCCGCACCTCACCCGGGCAGATCGCCACCATGATCCTGCCCTCCGACACATGTTGGGATGAGGGCGGCGTGGTGGCCGAGGCACTGCCCGTGCCCGGCGTGCCCCAGGCGGAGATGCATGCCGTTCGCAACGCGGCGCGCGTGCTGCGGGACAAGAAGAATGTGCTGGTGCTGCTCGGCGGCACCATGGGCACGAGCGAGGGCGCGCAGATCCAGGCCAACCGGATCGCGGTGGCGACCGGCGCGCGGCTGCTGGCCGAGACGTCGAACGCCAAGTTCCAGCGCGGTCGCGGGCGGCTGCAGCTCGAACGCGTGCCCTATCCCGCCGACATGGCGATCAAGAATCTCGCCGCCGTCGAGCATATCATCCTGGTTGGTTCCAAGGCGCCGGTCGGGTTCTTCGCCTATCCCAACATGCCCTCGAAGCATTACCCCGAAGGCGCTTCCATCACCGTGCTGACACGGCCGGAGCAGGACGCCGAATCCGCCCTGCGCGCCCTGGCCGAGGAAATCAGTGCGCCACACGTGGAGATGCCGGACCCCGGCCCGCGCCCGCAGGCCGAGCGAGGCGCCCCCACGCCCGAGGGCCTGGCCCGCACCGTGGCGGCGATGATGCCCGAAGGCGCCATCATCGTGGATGAGGCGGTCAGCTATGGGCGTGGCTTCTTCCCGCATACGCATGCCGCACCCAAGCATGACTGGCTGCAGATCACTGGCGGTGCCATCGGCTGCGGCGTGCCGCTGGCGACGGGGGCGGCCATCGGTGGTGGCGGCCGCCGGGTGATCGCGCTGCAGGCCGATGGCTCGGCCATGTACACCGTGCAGGGACTCTGGACCCAGGCGCGGGAAAAGCTGCCGGTCACCACGATCATCCTGTCCAATCGCAAATATCAGATCCTGATTGGCGAATACCAGAATGTCGGCGCCAATCCGGGGCCGACGGCGATGAACATGCTCGATCTGGGCAACCCCGATATCGGCTGGGTGAAGCTGGCCGAGGCGATGGGGGTGGAAGCCGCCCAGGCAACGACGCTGGACCAGGTGGCGGATCTGATGGCGCAGAGCTTTTCGCGCGCCGGCCCCTTCCTGATCGAACTGGTGATCTGACGGGCATGCTCGCAAAAAATTACTGAAATTTAATTCGATGAATGGCCGCAACAGTGCAACCTGTTGCGGCTGCGAGCGCATAGCTGCCTGAGATGATTCTGCCCATCTGATAGATTTTTCACAATAATGGACAAACTCCCTCTCAGCAGTCGCGCTTTGGAAGAATTTACTCGAAAATTGAAACGCCCCTTTCTCTAGAAATGGATGCCCTAGAAATTTGCAACCCAGGGATGTTTGAGATACGGTTTTCACCATCGGGGGTTGGTTTTTTTCAGGCCCCGATGGGCTCTAGCTGGAGCGGTATCGGGGCGTTCGAGGCCTCATAATGTGAGGTAAAACCATGGTTGTTTTTCGCGGTACAGCGCTTGCGGATTTCATCTCGTCCGGGACACTGCCTCCGGGAATTACGCTCTTCGACCTGCTCGCAGGCAATGACGCGTTCTTCGGATCGGCAGTTGCGGATATTGTCAGCGGCGGTGACGGCAACGACTCGCTCTACGGTTATGGCGGCAATGATCTGCTCAAGGGTGGCGCTGGCGATGACGTGCTCGACGGCGGCATCGGCAATGACACGCTCTTCGGCGGCATCGGCAATGATTACCTGATTGGCGGGGACGGCGCTGATTCGCTCGCTGGTGACGGTGGCAACAACACGATTTACGGCGGCAACGGCGCGGACATCATCACGGCCGCGAACGGGGCCGATTTCATCTCGGGCGACGCTGATAATGATGTGATCGACGCTGGCGGCGGCAACAACACCGTGTATGGCGGCACCGGCAATGACCGCATCACCACCTGGCACGAGAATGACTTCGTCTCCGGCGGCGATGGCAACGACACCATCATCGCCGGCAATGGGACCAACTTCGTCTATGGTGGCGAGGGCGCCGACAGCATGACGGCCGGTAACGGCGCGGATTTCATGCAGGGCGATGGCGGGAACGACTGGTTCTCCTCCGGCGGCGGCAATGACAGCATCTATGGTGGTCTCGGCAACGATACGATCGATGCCGGTACGGCCAATGATTTCGTGGATGGTGGCGCCGGTGCGGATTCCATCCTGGGCGGTACGGGCAGCGACACCATCTATGGTGGCACCGAGAATGACCGCATTGACGGCGGCGCCGGCCCGGATGTGCTGAACGGCGGCCCCGGCAATGACACCTTCATCTTCGCCAAGGGCCAGGCTGCCGGGGACGTCATCAACGACTTCTTCGGCAATGGCGCGGGTGCCGGTGATGTCCTGCGCTTCACGGGCTTCGGTCCGGGGGCTACCTTCAGTTTCGCCGGCGGCGGGCTGTGGCAGATCGTGGATGGCGGTGCCACCGAGACGATCAATCTGGGCGGCGCGGTGATCCACGCATCCGATTATCTTTTCGTCTGACGACATTGGAGCTCGATGAGCTCTGGGGCGTGCCGCTTCGGTGGCACGCCTTTTTTGTGGCTGCACGGGTCCAGCCCGTGGCGCATCGTGCAGCTGGCTCTTTCGGCGCCGGCCTGGAACCGCCTATAAGTGCAGCATGCCCTGGGCCTCTTCGCGCGTCCTGCTGAACCTGTCCCTGGATGGCCTGCTGGCCGTCCTTGCGCTGCCGCTTGCCCTGTTGCTGGCCGGCCCGGGAAGCACTCCGCCCCATGGATGGTGGGGTCTGGCCTTGCCTCTCGCGGTGTTGGTCCTGGCGCCGCCCGGCTGGGCCCTGGGCTTGCCGCGCCAGTATTGGCGCTATTCCGGCGTGCAGGATCTGCTGGCCGTGCTTGGCGCATGCGTGGTCGCGGCCTTGCTCTTCACCGCGACGCTCTGGCTGGCCGGCCAGTGGCATTCGCCCAATCTGGCGTTTCCGGCGCTGCATGCCGTGGCGTTGACCGGGCTGCTGGGTGTGCCCCGCCTGGTCGGCCGCGTCCGCGCCATCCGCCGCGCCGCCGAGGAGGGCGGGACGCAGCCCGTGCTGGTGGTCGGCGGGGTGGATCAGGCTGATCTCTTCATTCGGGCACTGGCGCAGGAGCGCCGGCCCGCCTATCGCGTCCAGGGCATCCTGGCGCGGCGCTCGCGCCAATCCGGCCGACGGATCCAGGGCCATCCCATCCTCGGCACGCTGGAAGAGACCGACGCCGTGCTGGAACGCCTGCGCGCCGAAAGCCGCCTGCCGGCGCTTCTGGTGCTTGCTTCCCCCGATCTCAACGGCGCAGCGCTGGAGGCGGTGCTGGATGCAGCGGACCGCCACGGCGTGCCGATCCGTCGCGCGCCCCAGCCTACAGCCCTCGGCCATGCCGCGCGCGGCAGGGATGAAGCGACGCGCATCGATCTGCGCCCCGTCTCGATCGAGGAATTGCTCGACCGTCCGCAGGTTCCACTGGACCGTGAGGGGATGGCCCGGCTGGTGCAGGGGCGCCGCGTGCTGGTTACCGGCGCGGGCGGCACGATTGGTGGCGAATTGGCGCGGCAGGTGGCCGCCCTCGGGCCTGCCATGCTGACGCTGCTCGATCACGGCGAATACGTGCTCTACGAGATTGACCTGGAACTCTCCGAGCGCCATCCCAATGTGCCGCGCCGCGCCATGCTCGCCGATGTGCGGGATGAGGCGCGGATGCGCCGTCTGATGGAGGAAATCCGCCCCGAGCTGGTCTTCCACGCGGCGGCCCTCAAGCATGTGCCGATGGTTGAGAATGATCCCCTGGAGGGTCTGCTCACCAATGCGCATGGCACGCGCATCGTGGCCGATACGGCGCGGGCGGCCGGTTGCGGGCTGATGGTCTTCATCTCGACCGACAAGGCCGTGAACCCGACCAGCGTCATGGGGGCCTCGAAGCGCCTCGCCGAAATGTATTGCCAGGCGCTGGACCGGGATGCGCGCGCCACGGGCCAGGGCATGCGCTGCATCACCGTGCGCTTCGGCAATGTGCTGGGCAGCACCGGCTCCGTCGTGCCGCTGTTCCGCCGGCAATTGGAGCGCGGTGGGCCGCTGACAGTCACGCACCCCGATATGCGGCGCTATTTCATGACCGTGCGCGAGGCGGTGGGCCTGGTGCTGCAAGCCGCCGTGGTCGGTGCCGTGGACCGTGACGATGCGCCCCCGGAACTCCGCGAGGGCGGGATTTTCGTGCTCGACATGGGCAGCGCGGTGAAGATCGTGGACCTCGCGCGGCGCATGATCCGGCTCGCCGGCTTGCGGCCCGAGGAGGATGTGGAAATCCGCTTCACCGGGCTGCGCCCCGGCGAGAAACTCTTCGAGGAAATGTTCCACGGCCAGGAGCCGCCGCGCCCCACCCAATTCGATGGCTTGCTGGTGGCCACGCCGCGCACGGCCGATGCCGCACTGGTCGGCCGCGCGCTGGACGAGATCGCCGCCGCGGCGCGCGGTGGGCATGGGCGCATGGCCCTGGCGCAGCTGGCGCGGCTGGTGCCGGAATTCGACCATCAGGACGGCAAGGCTGCGCAAAAAAGCAGCCTTTGACGACGGGCTGACACCTTCGGTCACACGGGTTGAATCCCCGGGGGCTTGATCCATCCGCGGCGGTGGATCACGAAGCTGGGATGAACCACACGCCCCCGATCCCGTCCACTGGCCCATCCACTGGCCCTTCCGCTGGCCCATCCGCCAACCACGCCACGCGGCCCATCGCGCTTTTCGACATGCAGGCCCAGCAGGCCCTGATCCGGACCGAGCTGGACCGCCGTGTGGAGCATGTCATCTCCTCGGGCCGTTTCATCAACGGGCCTGAGGTGGCCGAGCTGGAAGCCCGCCTCGCGGCGTTCTCGGGCGTGCATGCGGTCGGCGTCTCGTCCGGCACCGATGCCTTGCAGATCGCCATGATGGCCGAAGGGATCGGCCGGGGTGACGCCGTTTTCCTGCCCGCTTTCACCTACACCGCGACAGCCGAGGTGCCGCTGGTGCTGGGTGCCACGCCGGTCTTCGTGGATGTGGACGCGGACAGCTTCAACATGGATCTCGCGGATCTGGAGCGCCGGATTGCGCTCGTCCTCGCCGAGGGCAAGCTCCGGCCGCGCGCCATTGTGGGGGTGGATCTGTTCGGCCTTCCGGCGGATTGGGATGCCATCCGGATGATCGCCACCCGGCATGGCATGTTCACCCTGGATGACGCGGCGCAGGCTTTCGGCGCCACGCTGCACGGCAAGTCCCTCGGCCAGCATGCCGATGCGACGACGTTGAGCTTCTATCCCACCAAGACCCTGGGCTGTTACGGCGATGGTGGCGCAATCCTGACCCCATCGGAGGAGCGCGCGGCGCTGTATCGCTCCCTGCGCACCCATGGTGAGGGTGGTGGGCGGTATGAGGTGCTCCGCATCGGCATGAACGGGCGCCTCGATACGATCCAGGCCGCCATCCTGCTCTGCAAGATGGATCTCTTCGACCAGGAGCTGAAGGACCGCGCCAAGGTCGCCGCCTGGTATGGCGCGCGCCTGGCGGGCCGTGTCGCCTTGCAGCGCGTGCCGAATGAGGCGCAGAGCGCGTGGGGCCTCTATACCATCCGCTGCCGGGACGCGGCCGAGCGCGCGCGCGTGCAGGAATCGCTCAAGGCCGAGGGCATTCCCTTCGGCGTCTACTACCCCAAGCCGCTGCATCATCAGCCGGCCTATGCGGCAAGCCATGCCGAGGCCCTGGCCGGCGGCGCGCCCCCGCTGCCGGTGAGCGAGGCGCTGTGCCACCAGGTGATGTCGCTGCCCATGCACCCCTATCTGACCGAGGACGAGGTGGATCGCGTATGCGGGGCGGTGTTGCGTGGTCTGGGTCAGACCGCCGCACCGCGCAACTAAGGATTGCAATTCGCCTCCTGGTGACGGTTTCATGGCAGCTCCTGATGGAGGTTCAGTGCCATGCGCCGCCGTTCCCTGCTTGCCGCCTCGGCTGCGCTTCCGCTGGGTGCGCGGGCCCAGGCGCCCGAACCGGTGGATGTGCTCCTCGTGCTGGCCGTGGATGTCAGCCGCTCGATTGACGAGGATGAAGCGCGGCTGCAGCGCGAGGGCTACCGCAACGCCGTCAGCGATCCGCGCGTGGTGGAGGTCATCCGCCGCGGCATGATTGGCGCCATCGGCCTCGCCTATGTCGAATGGGCGGGCTTTGAGTATCAGCGCCTGGTGTTGCCCTGGACGCGTATCGGCGCGCAGCGCGAGGCCGATGCCTGGGCCTCGGCGCTGGCGGAGGCGCCGCGTGCCTCGCTCTCCTGGACTTCCATTTCGGGTGGCATTGATTTCGCGCGGCGCGCCCTGGCCGAGGCGCCTTTCGAGGGCACGCGGCGGGTGATTGATGTCTCAGGCGATGGCGTGAACAATTCCGGACGGCCGGCTGAACTCGCGCGGGATGAGGCCGTGGCGCAAGGCATCGTCATCAACGGGCTGCCCATCATCAATGACCGGCCCACCTTCGGCCGGATGCCCCAGGTTCCGCTGGACCAGTATTTCCAGCAGAGCGTGATCGGCGGTCCGGGCGCCTTCATGATCGTGGCGGAGGATTTCGACGCCTTCGGCACGGCGGTGCGACGCAAATTGATCCGGGAGATCGCTTGACGCCCCGCCGCGCGGCGCGGAAAAAGGTGGGATGGAGCCCATTCTCGAGAATACCCCGAATGTCGAGACGGTGCGCTGGGCCTATCGCTTCATCCTGGGCCGCGAACCGGAGAATGAGGCGGTCCTGGCCCATTGGGCATCGCTTGCCGATGGGCGTGTCATCCTCGCCTATTTTGTTCAATCGCCAGAGGCCCTGACGCAACAGGCGGCGGGCTTTCCCGCGCATGGCGCCTGGATCGCGGGCCCGCTGACAGCGGATGCGATCCAGGCCGCGTATCATCTGCGGTTCAATGCATCCCCCTCGGCCGAGGAAATCGCTGTTGAGGTGGCGGCCCATCGCAGCCTTGCCGCTTTTCGCCGCGCCTTGCTGGCCAGTCCGGAGGCGAGCGCCGCCGCGGCCGCCAGGCTGCCCGCCGCGGTCCCGCAACCCGCCAGTGCCGTCCCGGACAATTCAGGCCAGATCGAGGAGCACGGCTTCACCGTCCTCGGCCAGAGCTTCACGCTGCGCGGTGACCCTGCCGATGCCTATTGGCGCAGCCTTGTGGGTGGCGCGCCGGACCCAAGCCTCGAGCGACTTGCCCGCCTGCTCAACGCCGCTTTCCCGGATGGCGGCGCCGGGCGCGTCCTGGTGGATGCGGGCGCCAATATCGGGTTGACCAGCCTCGCCATGGCGATTGGCGCGCCCTATCACGCCGACCTGCTGTGCTTCGAACCTGATGAACGCAACCACGCCCTCCTGCGGCGCAACCTTGCGGCGCATGACCTGGGCCGGGCGCGCGTGCTGCCGGTGGCTCTGGCGGAGCGCGACGGCACGGCGCGGCTGCGCTGCGGCGCCGGCAACGCGGCCACCAGCGTCCTGATCGAGCCGCATAGCCGGGCCCAGAGCAATGGCGCGGTCTTCAAGCAGATCGAGGTCCGCCGCCTGGATAGTGTTCTGGCCGAACAGGGCGTGCAGCGGCTGGACGTGCTCAAGATCGATGTGGAGGGTGGCGAGACTTCGGTCATGCTGGGCGCCGCGGAAGCCATGGCGCGGGACAAGCCCTTCATCTTCGTGGAGTTCAACCTCTGGACCCAGATGACCGTCGGCGCGCGCAACCCGATGGAGGTGCTGGAGGAATGGCGCGCCGCCTTCCGTCACATGGTGGCCTTCGGCCCGACGGGGCAGCCCGTCCCCATCATGGATCATGACGGGCTGCTCTGGGTGCTGCACACGGTCATGACGGAGCGCGGCAGCGTGGATGACCTGATCCTCTGCGACCGGCTGGACTGGCTGGAGCGTTGGAATTGAGTGAGGCCGATGAGCGGCTGACCCCACCCATGGTCCGGTGGGGATATCGCTTCCTGCTCGGCCGGGACCCTGAAAGCGAGGCGGTGATCGAGGCCTGGTGCGGGGCCGGCAGCCTGCGGGCCCTGCGCGAGGGGATCCTGGTCAGCCCGGAGATGGCGGCACTTGCGATGGCCGATTTCCCGGAGCGGGGCGGCTGGATTGACAATCAGGCGACGGATGAGGCGGTCCGCGCCTGCCTGATGCTGCGCGACGGGACGGCGCCGGATGATGAGCAGGTTCAGCTGCTGCGGCTGCGTTGCCCCAGCTTGCGCGCCCTGCGGCGCTTCCTGCTCGGCAGCGCTGAGATCGCGCACCGGCTGCCGCGCCCGGATGGCCCGCGCAGCCGCAGCATCCGGCTGCTTGGCCAGGATTACTCACTGAAGGGCGACAGCCGCGAGCCCGAATTCATCGCTGCCCCCGGCCTTGCACCTCGGTTGGCCGCCTTGCTGCGTGCCGCCTGGCCCGATGGTGGTGCTGGCCGCGTCCTGCTGGAGGCAGGGGCCGGCATCGGCGTCAACACGCTCGGTCTGGCCGCCGGTGCGCCGCGCCATGCCGCGCTGATCGCCCATGAGGCTTCGCTGCGGCGGGCAGCGGCGCTTGCGGAGAATCTCGCCGATAATGGGTTGGAAGCGGCCTCGGCGCGCGCAATTTCGATGGGCCAGGTGCAGGAGGCCATGCAGCGCGAGAGCCTGCAGCGCCTCGATTTTCTACGACTGAACGAGGCTGATGCCGCGCGCCGGGCGCCCGAAATGGCGCCATGGCTGCTGGAACGCGGGGTCCTGACCATCGTCAGCTTCGACCTCGCGGAACTGCTCAGCGAGGCTGGCCCTGGGCCACGGGACTTGCTGGCCGCCTGTGTGGCGGCCTTCCCGCATGTCGTCGCCTTCGATGCGGCGCATGAGCCGCAGCCCCTGCTGGATGGCGTGGAAATCAATACCGCCCTGCATCGCGCCCTGATGCGCCCCGACCGCCGGGACGAATTCCTGCTCTGCCCGGACCTCGACTGGCTGGAGCGCTATGTGGCGCAGTGACGCGCCACGCCCCTCCCACCCTTTGGCCGCATGGCGCATGTTGCGCGATCGGGGCGGCCGAGCAGAACGGTATCTGACCCATGGCCGAAGCCGTCACGATCCTGGGCGCGGTCCGCGCCTCCGCCGCCCTGATGGCGCGGATGGAAGCCGATACGGCCATGCAGGAGGCCGCGACGCGCGCCGCCGAAGCCTGCATCGCCGCCCTTCGCGCGGGTGGCAAGGTGATGATCTGCGGCAATGGCGGCAGCGCCGCCGATGCGCAGCATTGGGCGGGGGAGTTGGTGAGCCGCTTCCATTATGATCGCCCTGGCCTCGCGGCCATCGCGCTCAGTACCGACAGCTCCATCCTGACCGGCATCGGCAATGACTATGGCTATGACCGCGTCTTTTCCCGCCAGGTGGAGGCGCTGGGCCAGAAGGGTGATGTCCTGTTCGGGCTGACAACCTCGGGCCGCTCGGCGAATATTCACGCGGCCATGCGCGCCGCGCGTGAGCGGGGCATCCTCACCGTGGGCTTTACCGGGAACGGACCCGGGACGGCGGAATTGGCTGCCCTGTGTGACCTGCTGATCCGGATCCCCAGCGCATCAACGCCCTCCATTCAGGAAGGGCATGAGGTCCTGGGCCACGCCATCTGCGCCATGGTCGAAGCCGCGATGTTTCCGCGCAAAGACTGAGCGCCGCGCGCCTGGCAGCGGCTGGAAGGCCTCTGCCGCGGCGCTGCTGTCAGCGTGACGCGCTCAGGCTGAACAGCCAGGCCAACCCTGCCTCAGCGTTCCACTTCTTCGATGGCGAGGCCGAAGGCGCCGGCTCCTTCGGTCAGAAGATCGGCCAGGCCTTCCAGGCCTGAAAGATAGGCGCTGGCATCGCCGCGGGCATTGCGCTCGGCGGCGAGTTTCAGCGCCTCCTGCCATTCCTCCGGCTCGTAATCGCCGCGTCCCATCCAGGCGAGCGCGATGAGCGCCACCTGCTGCTCCTCGTTCAGCTCGTCGATGTAATCGGTGAGCATCTCCTCGGTGATTTCGTCTTCCTCGTCGTCATCGAGTTCCTCATCATCGTCATCGCCGCCGATGCGGGCCTCCTCGGCCTCTTGCACGGCATTGGCCAGGTCTACGACGGTCGCGACGATCTCCAGGCTGATGCCGAGATCGAAGCCCTCCTCCTCTTCCTCCGCTTGCGACATTTGAAGGTCCTCCATGTGTCTGCCCGGGGCGGATCATAGCGCCCCCGGGGAAAATCTTCGACCTTCGGCTTATGCCGAGGGCGGGTCCCAGGCCGGAGCGAATTCCGGGTTCACGAAGCGCCGGTTCTTCGGCAGGGCCGGGAGGGCCGCGAGATCCGTCGCGCTCAGCACAAGCCGCGTGGCGGCCAGGTTCTCCGCCTGGCGGGCTGCGCTGCGGGCCTTGGGCACGGCCGCGACCAGGTTCTTGGAGAGCAGATAGGCCAACGCCACCTGGGCCGGCGTGGCACCGAGGCGGGCGGCGATGCCGGTCAGCACCGGGTGCTCCAGAACCTCACCCTTGCCGAGGGGGGTATAGCTGGTCATCACAATTCCGGCCGGCTGCGTGATGTCGAGCAGGGTTTGCTGGCCGAGCATGGCGTGCTGCTCCACCTGCAGGCAGGCGATGGGGGCGATGTCGAGCGCCAGGGCCTGCCGCAGCAGGGCACTCGGGAAGTTCGAGACGCCGACAGCCCGGGCCAGCCCCGCCGCATGGATCTCGGCCAGTGCCGTCAGCACGGAGGGCAGGTTCAGCGCGGGCGAGGGCCAATGCACCAGCAAAAGATCCACATAAGGTTGCTTGAGCCGCTCCAGCGAGGCGGTGAAGGCGGCGCGGAAGGCTGGCCCCTCGGGCTTGTCATGCCAGATCTTCGTGGTGAGGAAGATATCGCCGCGCGGGATGCCGCTGGTGGCAAGGCCGGCGCCGACGGCAGCTTCATTGCCATACATCTCGGCCGTATCAATGTGCCGGTAGCCCAGGCCCAGGGCCGATTCCACGGCCTCCTCGCAATCCTGTCCCTTGAGCGGCCAGGTGCCGAGGCCCAGGGCAGGCATGGTCATTCGGGCGGTGGTCAGCAGGGGCGTGCTCATCGGGCGGAGAGGTCCAGGATGCCGACGAAACCGCTTTCGGTTCCGAAGGCGAGGTGGGAGCCGGCGGGGTTCCAGGCCAGGGCGGAAACCCCCCCATGCCCGGGCGGGGCCACCGGCAGGACCCGCCCCGTATTGATGTCGGCGAGCAGCACGAGGCCATCCTCGAAGCCGGCGGCCACCATCTCATGCACGGGGTGGCACAGCACCTGGGTGCACATCACGCCATCGCCGCCGGCGAGTTCGGTGGGCGCCTTGCCCATCGGCCCGCCGCCGAAAAACGGCCAGAGCACCACCGCCTCGGCGCCGCTGGTGGCCAGCCACTTTCCCTTGTGCGTGAAGGAAAGGCTGTGCGTCTTGGACGGATAGCCGGACATGCGCATGTGCTGCCCATCGCTCAGCCGCCAGCCATGCAACGACATTTCCTGCATGGCGGTGACGACATGCCCCCCCTCGGGATGGATGGCGATGGCTGCGTGGCTGCCCTTCCATTCCAGCAGGCGCGGCTTGTCTTCCTTCGCATTCACGAACCAGAGCGAGGCGCCGTTGTAATGGCTGGCGGCGACGCGCTTCCCCTTCATGTCAAAGGCAATGCCGCCGACCGTGGAGGGATGCGCCAGCGATTTCAGGGTGGCGCCCTTCGCGTCGAGAACATGCACGGCCTTGGCGACGGAAGCGGCCCGGATGCCGCTTTCATGCGCCACCACATGCTCCACCCATTTGCTGCCGAATTTGGCGAGTTCCGTGGCCGTGCCATCGGGGGCGATGCGCATCACGCGGCCATCATCGCCACCGGTCAGCGCGCCATCCTGGCCATCGGCGCAGAGGGAGAGCACGGCGCCTTTATGCGCCGGCACGCTCAGCCAATCCGCGGGCGCGCTGACCTGGGCGACCCGCACCGTGCCGTCACCAAGGCCGGCATGAAGTGAGCGGCCCTCCCGCCCGAAGGCGAGGCCAATGACCCAGGCGCCCAGCGCATGCGAGGTGCCGCGCTGGCCCAGCAGGAATTCGATATCGGTGCTCTCGGACATGGCCTTTCTTGCCGCGTTCCGCGGGCGGTGGCAACGCGGCCCCACCGCACGGCATACACCGAGCCGGATGGATGCGCGTCCGGGTGAGCATGGCAATCCGAGCGGCTTATCCGGTCACTTCACCGGACATGACCCGTGCCTCTGGGGCTGCTGAAACCGGTCTGACGGTGAGAGGGCTTTGCCCCCTCGCGTTGTCTCCGCTTTGCGGCCAACCCCACCAGCAAACCCGATTTCTTGGAACTTCGCTTGTACAAATCCCCTGATGAAGGTGCAGGAAACGCGTTTCCTGCCGGGGTGTTCGAGGGGCTGGCCCCTCGATTTCGTCACGCGGGTTTTCAGCGGCTGCTGCGCACGTCCCACGCGCGGCCGTTGGCGGCGCAAGCTCCAGCGGGTTGCTTTTCAGATGTCCTGAACGACCGAAGCGATACCGCTTCAACGCATGATGCTCTAATATCCAAACGATGCGCGCTTTTCTCTGGCTTGCCGTTCTCCTTGCCTGGGCCAGCCCCGGCTTTGCGGAATCGTCGGAAAGCATGACCCTGGGCGGCCAGGCGCGCACGGGGACAGATCAGCGCGCGGTGCGCTTCACCTTCCTCTGCTCCGCCAGCCGCGGGCCTGATATCACGGGTGTGCTTGGCCTGGACCTTGTGGTGCCGGCGCATGACACGCTGCGCGCGGTGTTCGATTTTGATCCCTTTGAAGGTCCGGATGCACGGGCGGGACGCCTCACCCAGTTGGAGAGCGCAGCGGAAGCCGGCTCAGGCGCGATGCGCGCCATGGTCAGCGGTTCGATCGGCGTGGATGCGGATTCGCCCTTCATCTTCAGCGTCAATGCGGCGCGCCGGCGCGATGCGGCCCGCCTCGCTGAGTTGAGCCGGCTCCTCGCGCCGCTGACCACCGGGGCCTCGCACCTCATCTGGACCCAGGGGAACACACGCGCCGGCGGGCCTGCCATCACGGCGCGGCTGGAGGCCAGTGCCGAGGATGCGGCGCGGCTGCGCGCCCTGCTGGGCCCCTGCCTGCCGCGATAGCGGCGCGGCGCGACCGGCTTGGTATCACGCGCCTTGCGGATCAGCCTGCAAGGGCGGCAAGGCGTGAACATCCCGGATCATGCGGCACGACAAAGGCCCCAGGCCCTGGGCACTTCATCCGCCAGGGAGCGATGCTGCCTGGCCCCTGCTCCAGGACACCTGCTCCAGGGCACTGGCGCAGAGGCATCCGGGCTGCTCCGGCCGGCTCGGTGGCGGGCGGCGAAGTTCAGCGGCTGGCGCTGGTGCGGCGGATGGGCGTGCCCGGGAAGTTGCGGTTGAACTGGGCCTGGCGGGCGGCGCGGGCGGCGCGCTCGGCCGCGGTGCCGGAGCCCTGGGCGGCCTGCATCCGCTCCAGCGTCGAGAAATCCTGCGGCAGGTTCCAGCCCTGGCCGAACACCACGCCATTCGGCGCGATGCCCTGCGCGGCGGCGCCATGGGCGAAGGCCGCGCCAGCGAAACCGGCGATCAGCAGGGCGGCGGTCAGGGTGAAGCGGCGCATGGGGATCTTCCTCGTCTCGGCGGCGGGGGGATTTCCCCGCCGGTGAGAGAAGAATTAGCGCGCGGCCCTCAATAGGCGTGAGGGCAAGAAATCAATAGCCGCGATAGGCAAGGCCGATCAAATGGCATTGCTCCAATCCGCCGGCACGAAGCGGAAGCCATCCCCCATGCGCTGGATGAAGCCATTGGCCGGGAAGGGGAAATGATATGCCGTCATCCGCGCGCGCTCGGCCGCGATGCGGGTGAAGATGGCCACGCGGCTGGCGGTCGCGGTCGGCCCGTCAATGTCGAAGATGCTGCTCCAACCAGGATTGCGCAGGAAGAGCTCGGGGCGGGAAGAGGTATCGGCGGTGACGAAAAGCTGCTCCGTGCCATCGGCCACATGGAAGATCGTGTGGCCGGGCGTGTGGCCATAGGCGGCCACGGCGCGCACGCCCGGCAGGATTTCCGCCCCGGCCGCGAAGCGCTCGATCTTGCCCTGATAAGGGCCAAAGCGGCGCGTCACATTGGCGAAGGTGCTGCGCTGCGCCTGCGGCACGCGGGATTCGTTGCTGGCATCGGCCCAGAACGCCCATTCCACCTCAGGAACAAAGACCTGCGCGTTGGGGAACAGCGCGACATTCTCGGCCGTGGTCAGCCCGGTGATGTGATCGCCGTGGAAATGGCTGACCACGATTCGCGTCACCCGCGCGGGATCAATTCCGGCGGCGGTGAGATTCTCCCGCATCCTGCCGGCGGTGGGCGCCAATTGCCCGCCCGTGCCGCTGTCGAACATGGTGAGGCCGGCGGGCGTCTCCAGGAAGGTCACGATGAAGGGATTGTCCAGCCGCGTGGTGGAGAGCATCGCGTCCCGCAACGCACCCTCGACGGCGGCCTGGTCGGCATTGGTGATCCAGCCGGTGCCTGGATTCTGGCGCGGGGCGAAGCCATCCCACACGGTGGTGGCAATAAAGCTGCCCACCCGGAAGCGATAAAACCCCGGGGCCTGGGCTGGGCCGGCTGGCGCCGCGGTTTGAGCCCGCGCCCGGCCGATCAAGGCCGGGGCAGCGAGCAAGGCAGCGCTGGCAACAAGCAGGTGACGGCGTTCTGTCATGACATGTTTCCTCATGGAGTGTCTGGCAAAAGCCGGCCTTGCGCCGGCGGGCAGGTGGTCAGACGGCGCTGGACCAATCGGCGGGCACGAACATGAAGCCCTGCACGCCGCCCGAGACATGGCGCGCGAAGTACCCATTGGCCGGGAAGGGGAAGTGGTAGCCCGTCACGCGAACGCGGTCCGTCGCCACCATGTCCAGGATGCGGCGGCGACCGGTGGCGGCGGCATCGCCGTCAAAATCGAAGACGATCTGCCATTCCGGGCGGCGGGCCATGATTTCCGGGCGGTTCATCGTATCGGCCAGGAAGATCATCTGCTCCGCGCCATCCGCGATCCGGAAGATGGTGTGCCCTGGCGTATGCCCATAGGCGGCGATGGAGGTGATGCCCGGCAGCACCTCGCCACCCGGCGTGATCTGGCGCACGCGGCCCTGGTAGGGGGCGAAGCGGCGCGCCGCATTGGCGAAGGTCGGGCGCTGGCCTTCTGGGCTGCGGGTCGTGTTGCCCTCATCCGCCCACCAGGCCCATTCCGGCGCGGGGACGATGACCTCGGCATTCGGGAAGGCGCGGCCATTCTCGGCATTGAGCAGGCCGTTGATGTGGTCGCCATGGAAATGGCTGTGGATGACGTGGGTGATCCGCGCGGGGTCGATGCCGGCGGCGGCCATGTTGGCGATCATCCGGCCATTGGTCGCCGTTGCGGCGGTGACGCCATTGCCGGCATCGAACACCACGAAGGTATCGCCGCGCTGGGCGAAGGTGATGGTGAAGGGAATGGTCAGCTGGTCGCCAGGCATGAAGCTGTCCGCCAGGACGGCGCGGACATCGTCCAGCGGCGCATTGCGCACGAAGTTCTCCACCGGGCGGCGAAAGAAGCCATCATGCACCGTCGTGATGGTCCAGGCGCCCACCTTGAAGCGATAAAAGCCAGGGGCCTGCGTGGCCGGCTGGGCTGCTGCCGGGGCGGCGGCCTGCTGGGCGGCGGCGGGCAGGGCCAGCGCGGTGGCGAGGGCGGCGGAGCCGGCGAACAGCATGCGGCGGTCGGTTGTCAGCATAACGATCTCTCCCTGGAACGAGACGGGAGATAAGGGCTCAGCGGGCAAAGACAACCACACTCTCCAAATGAGGCGACCACAGGAACTGATCCACCGGCACGGCCGAGACCAGCCCGAAGCCCGCCTCATGCAGCACGGCCGCATCCCGCCCCAGCGCCGCCGGGCTGCACGAGACGTAGATGACATGCGGCAGCTTGCTGCGGGCGATCTGCGCCACCTGTTCCGGCGCGCCGGCGAAGGGGGGGTCGAGCACGACGGCGGCGAAGTTCTTGAGCTCGGCCGGCAGCAGGGGTTGCCGCACCAGGTCCCGCCGCTCACCCAGCAGGCGCGAGACCTGGCCGGCATGGGCCGAACCGCGCAGCGCCTCGGCCGAGGCTGCATCCCCCTCATAGGCCTGGACCAGATGGCGCGCCGCCAGCGGAAAGGAGAGGGTGCCGATGCCGGCGTAGAGATCCGCGATGCGCGCGCGGGGCGACATCTTCTTCGGCAGCCCGGCCAGGACGGCGGCGATGATCGCGGCCTCGCCCTCGGCGCTGGCCTGCAGGAAGGCGCCAGGCGGTGGCGAGACGGTGATGCCCGAGAGCTTGTGCCGCACCGGGTTCACCTGGGCCGCCACCTCCGCCGGGCCGCCCTTGCCCTCCCAGGCGATGCGCGGAATTCCGACGCGTGCGGCGAATTCGGCCAGCAGCTTGCGGTCGGGCATGGAAAGCGGCGCATCGGTGCGCAGCAGGATATCCGGGCCGGAATCCAGCATGTTGATGACGGCCGAGCCCAGGCGCTTCAGCGCATTCAGCCCCCGCAGCGCATCCTGCAGGGCCGGCAGCAACGCCACCAGCGCGGGCAGCAGCACATGGCATTCGCGCATGGGCACCAGGTTGGTGGCGCCACGTTCGTGGAAGCCGATCTCGACCCGCCCATCCGGCAGGCGCTCCAGCCCCAGATCCGCGCGCTGGCGCACGGCGCGCGGCGTCGCGACCATGGGCGCCACCGCGGCCTCGGGGTAGCCCGCGCGCGAAAGGGCTTCAGCCAGGCGTCCGCGTTTCCATTCGGCATAGGGCGCATCGGCCCAATGCTGGAGCGAACAACCGCCGCAGATGGTGAAGTGCCGGCAAGGGGCCTCGACGCGCTCCGGGCTGGGCGTGATCACGCGGTCCAGTGCGGCGCGGTCCTTCGTGGTCTGCCGCGCCGCGACGCGATCCCCCGGGAGTGTGAAGGAGATGAAGGCCGAACCGCCATCCGGAAGCGGTGCGATGCCGTCGCCGCCAGCGCCCATCTGCGTGACCGTGAGTTCGAGCATGGGGCCGGGTACAACCTTCAAGAGCGGGGCATCACCGCGTCGGTGTGCCCCGAATGGCCCTCATGTGGCGGGGCCAGATGAGGGTGGGCAAGGCAGCAGAGCTTGGCAAGGCAGCAAGACTGAGCGCCTCAGCCGGGCGCCCAGCAGCAGGCAAGCGGGCTTACGGTGCGCTACCCGAAGGCGTTCAGCCCGGTGATGGCGCGGCCGAGGATCAGCGCATGCACATCATGCGTGCCCTCATAGGTGTTCACCGTCTCGAGATTCATGACGTGGCGGATGACGTGATACTCGTCCACGATCCCGTTGCCGCCATGCATGTCGCGGCTCATCCGCGCGATGTCGAGCGACTTGCCGCAATTGTTGCGCTTGATCAGGCTGATCATCTCGGGCGCGGCCTTGCCTTCGTCAAACAGGCGGCCGACGCGAAGTGCTGCCTGCAAGCCGAGGGTGATCTCGGTCTCCATATCCGCCAGCTTCTTCTGGATGAGCTGCGTCTGGGCCAGCGGCTTGCCGAACATCTTGCGGTTCAGCGTGTAGTCACGCGCCGCATGCATGCAGAATTCCGCCGCACCCAGCACGCCCCAGGCGATGCCGTAGCGCGCGCGGTTGAGGCAGGAGAAGGGCCCGGCCAGCGAGCGCACGCCGGGCAGGCGGTTCTCATCGGGGACGAAGACCTCATCCATCATGATCATGCCGGTGATGGAGGGGCGGAGCGAGAATTTTCCTTCAATTTTCGGCGTGGTCAGCCCTTTCATCCCGCGCTCCAGGAGGAACCCTCCGAGCGTGCCCTCATCATCCTTCGCCCAGACCAGGCAGACATCGGCGATGGGGGAATTGGTGATCCAGGTCTTGGAGCCGGAGACCAGCCAGCCGCCATCCACCTTCTTCGCGCGCGTGCGCATCGAGGAGGGGTCCGAACCCGCATCCGGCTCGGTCAGGCCGAAGCAGCCGACCCACTCGCCCATGCGCAGCTTCGGCAGGAACTTTTGTTTTTGCGCCTCGGAGCCATAGGCGTGGATCGGGAACATCACCAGGCTGGACTGCACGGAGAAGGCAGAGCGGTAGCCGCTATCCACGCGCTCCACCTCCCGCGCCATCAGCCCGTAGGCGACATAGGAAACGCCGGCGCAGCCATAGCCTTCCAGCGTGGCGCCCAGGAAACCCTGCTCGCCAAAGGCATTCATGATGGAGCGATCGAAGGTCTCATGCCGGTTGGCCATCAGCACGCCGGGCATCAGCTTGTCCTGGCAGAAGGCGCGGGCCGCATCGCGGATCATGCGCTCATCTTCGGTGAGTTGCTCGTCCAGCAGGAAGGCGTCGTCCCACTGAAAGGGCGCGGGCTTCGACTTGATGGCGGGGGAGACGACGTTCATGAATTTCTTCCTTCCGGCGACTTGGGGCGCGCGAAGCCTTTAACACGCCTGAGTTGGGCAGGACCATGGCCCGCGCAAGGCATCAGTCCAGCGGCGGCAAGCTGCGGAAATAGGCGAAGAGATCGGCGATGTCCCGATCCGTCATCGCGGCCCAGACCCGTCCGCGCCCCATGGGTGGCATCAGGGGCCGGCCATCGCCGCCGATCTCCTCGCGCAGCGCCCGGGTGAATTGCGCGAGACTCCAGTTGCCGATGCCCGTGCTGGTACTCGGGGTCAGGTTCCGTGCCACCACCGTGCCCCAGGGGCCCGTGAAGGAGAGGCCCTGCGCACCCTCCCGCCCCGGGATGATGCGCATGTCCGGCCCGCGGCCCGAATGGCAATCCAGGCAATGGGCGATGGGGCCGGCGAGGTAGGCGCCGCGCGCGACGGGATTGTCGGCCGGCGGCGGCACCGAGGCGACGGCGGGATGCGCCGGCACGGGGAAGGGATAGCTGGAGCGCCCGGCCACGGCGTTGCGCACGGGCGGCACGCTGCGCAGATAGGCGGCCATGGCGGCCACATCAGCGTCGGAAATGCCGGCGTAGAAATCAATCGGCATCGGCCAGCCGATTGGGGTGCCATCGGGCCGCCGGCCCTCACGGATGGCCGCGATGATCTGGGCTTGGGTCCAGTTGCCGATGCCGGTTTCCCGGTCGGGCGTAATGTTGGGCACGACGGCCCGCATCGGGCCCTCCTGCATCACCCACCCGCCGGCGAGACCCCGCCCGGCGATGGGCTGGCCATCCGGCGCCCGGCTTGCGTGGCAATTGCCGCAATGGCCGACAACCTCGACCAGGTAGCGGCCGCGCTCCAGCTGGGCGTTTGGTCCTTGCGCCCAGGCGGGCACGCAAAGCAGGGCCATCAGGCCCCAAAGCACCGGCAGACGCATCCCTCGGCCTCCTCCATTTCGTTGCTGAACGAGAATGGAAGGCTAAGGAAAAATCGCGCCCAATTGCAAGAACCGACGGCTTCAGGCCGCCGCGTCGGCATCCTGAACGGGTTCGCCGACGAATTCGGCCGGGCTGTCCGCGACGATTGCCTCGGCGACTGGCGCTTCAGCGACGGGCCGCTTGGGGCGGGGGATGGGGATCAGCATGAAGGCGGGGATGCTGTCGCCGAAGCCACGCACGGAGGGGCCCATGTCGTCGCGGTCACGCGCGCGAGGCGAGTCGTCGCGGTCACGCGCGCGGGGAGAATCGTCGCGGTCACGCGCGCGGGGGGCATCCTCGCGGTCACGCGGGCGCGGTGCTTCGTCACGGCGCGGACGCGGGGCCTCGTCGCGCCGGGCTTCGTCGCGCCGGGCTTCGTCACGCGGCGGGCGGGCCTCTCGTGGCGGGGCGGCCTCGCCACGGTCACGGCCTCGGGGCCGATCATCGCGGCGGGGGCGGTCTTCGCGCGGGGCGGCCTCGCGCGGTTCTGCCACGCTCGGCGCTGCTTCGGCGCTGTCAGTGCGGGGGCGATCCTCGCGCGGGCCGCGGCCACGGGTCTCCCCGCGATCACGCCCACCACGACCGGCGCGGGCGGGCTCCGGCTTGCCGCCGGGGCGTGCGCCACCACGACCGCGGCGGCGCGTGGCCGCCTCGGCGATTTCGGCCTCGGTCACCAGGTCGAGGCCTTCGACTTCCATGCGCGGGATGACGCCGCCGGTCAGCTTTTCGATGGCCTGGACCAGCTTGCCGTCATCGGCCGTCGCGATGGTGTAGGCATGGCCCTCGCGCCCGGCGCGGCCGGTGCGGCCGATGCGGTGGACGTAATCCTCGGAGTGGAAGGGCACGTCGAAATTGAAGACGTGCGACAGGCCGCCAATATCCAGGCCGCGCGCTGCCACATCGGAGCAGACCAGCAGGCGGATTTCATTGGCCTTGAAGGCGTTCAACGTCGCGAAGCGGGCGGACTGGTCCATGTCGCCATGCAGCGCGCCGACCGAGAAGCCGTGCCGCTTGAGCGACTTGTAGAGGACGTCCACCTCGATCTTGCGGTTGCAGAAGATCAGCGCGTTCTGCACCTGCTCACGGCGGATCAGGCGGCGCAGCGCCTCACGCTTGTCGCGTTCCTGCACATAGAGGACGCCAGTGGTGATCGTCGTCGCGACCGAGGCCGGCCGGCTGACGGTGATCTCCTTCGGGTTGCGCAGGAAGGCATCGGCCAGGCGGCGGATTTCCGGCGCCATGGTGGCGGAGAAGAACAGCGTCTGCCGCAGCGGCGGCAGCATGCCGACGATCCGCTCGACATCGGGGATGAAGCCCATGTCCAGCATGCGGTCGGCTTCATCAATCACCAGCAGCTTGCAATCGGCCATCAGGATGCGGCCACGGTCGAACAGATCAAGCAGGCGGCCTGGCGTCGCGATGAGGACGTCCACGCCCTTCTCCAGCACATCGCGCTGGTCATTCATGCTTTCGCCGCCGATCAGCAGCGCGTGGTTCAGGTTGAGATACTTGCCATACTTCACGAATTGCTCGGCGACCTGGAGCGCCAATTCCCGCGTCGGCTCCAGGATCAGGCTGCGCGGCATGCGCGCCTTGGCCCGGCTGCCCGAGAGGATGTCCATCATCGGCAGGGTGAAGCTGGCGGTCTTGCCGGTGCCGGTCTGCGCGCAGCCCATCACGTCCCGGCCCATCAGCACGATGGGGATCGCCTGCTCCTGGATCGGGGTGGGATGGATGTAGCCGCTCTCGGTCACGGCGCGCAGCAACTCATCGGACAGGCCGAGATCGGCGAAGGTGGTGCGCGGGGCCTCGGGCTCGGCGTCTTCTTCGTCCTGCGCCGCGTCTTCCGTGGCAGGTTCGGACTCGGCATGTTCCGGGGCGCTGGCTGCGATCGGCGCCGCGGCCTCGTCCATGGCGCTTTCGGCTGTACTGGCTTCGATCACGGCGGCATCGGCGCTCAGCGCCTCGACCGCCGTGTCGGCTTCCACTGGCTCGGCCGCGGTGGACATGGTTGCGGCGATGTCCGGCATGGGCGCGGCCATATCGGGGCCGGGCGTGTCAGTCGCCGGTGTGGCGTTCGGGGTGGTCTCGTTCAAAATGGGGCATCCTGGCCATGGGGGCCGGCGCGGAAAGGCGCACGGCCGCTCGGGCGGTCTTGCCGCCCTCTTCTTCGATGAGCGGCATATGCGCCCGAAGCGAAGCCGTTGCAACCTGAAACCGGCGGATTGCGCTGCCATAGCCCGCGATTTATTCCGCTCTCATGTCCATTCCCCTGCTGCTGCTGCCCGGCCTGCTCTGCGATGCGCGTCTCTGGCGCGATTGCCTGCCACCGGGTGCGGAGCCCCGCATTGCAGACCTGACCCGGCAGGACAGCATTGCCGCCATGGCCCGGCAGGCGCTGGAACTTGTGGCGGGCGAGGGGCGCTTCGCAGTCGCAGGCCTGTCCATGGGCGGCTATGTGGCGCTTGAAATCTGGCGCCAGGCAGGGCCGCGGATTTCGCACCTGGCGCTGCTCGATACCTCCGCCCGCGCCGATACGCCCGAGCAGACCCAGCGCCGGTTGGACCTCATTGCGCTTTCTGGCCGGGGCGCGTTCAAGGGAGTGACGCCCCGCCTGCTGCCCTTGTTGCTGCATCCTTCGCGGCTGGGCGGGCCGCTGGCCGATGAGGTGATGGCCATGGCCGAGCGCGTCGGCGTCGAGGGATTTCTCCGGCAACAGCGCGCCATCATGACCCGCCCGGATTCCCGCGCCGAGCTGCCGGGCATTGGCGTGCCCACTCTTATCGCCTGCGGGGCGGAGGATGCGCTGACGCCGCCCGCCCTGCATGACGAGATGGCCGCGCTGGTTCCTGCGGCACAGCGGATCAGCTTCCAGGGCTGCGGCCATTTGCCGACGATGGAGGCGCCCGGCGCCGTCCGGGGCGCCCTCAGCGACTGGCTCAGCCTGCCACGCAGCGGGTAACGCCGGGCTGGTCGCGCGCCTGGGTTGCCGTGGTGCCGGGCGGGCAGGGCAATTGGGCGCGCGTCGGCGGCGGCAGGCCCTGGTCCCAATCCCGCACTGCGGGGTCATCGCCGAGCCAGCCAGTGCCCACCGCGCCAATTCCCGGACCGCGCGTGCAACGCCCCCGCCCCTGCGGCGTGCCACCATGCGGGCAGAGATAGGCGCGCGCCGAGGCCAGCGCGGCGGCGCTGACGCGCGGAGCCCGCAGGGGCCGCGCCTCCGTGGCCCGGCCGGCCCCCCGGATTTCCGGGCGATCCGGGCCTGCATTGCGGGGGAGATTTTGCCCCTGCGCCGGAGGCAGCCAGCTCAGGGCGAGGAAAAGGATGGCGGGCCAGCGCATGATTCCCGCATCCTAACATCCAACTCCCGGTTGCGCGCGGGCCGGGTCCACATCATGCTTGTGAAATGAACACCACGCCGCCGGAAAGCCCCCCCCTGCTGCTGACCTATGAGTCGAAGCGCAGCTATGGCGTGGTCTGGGGCGCTGTGGCCTTCCTGCTGCTGGGGCTGCCGTTCCTGGGGCGGCAGCGCATCACCATCACGGATCAGCGCATCATCATCCAGCAAGGTTTCTGGACCAAGACCAGCGACGATATCGAGATCTTCCGCATCCGCGACGTGGTGGTGAAGCAAAGCCTGTATCACCGCATGGTCGGCATCGGTGATGTCGTGATCAAGAGCATGGAAGGCCGCTCCGAGGAGTTGCACGTCTTGAAGGGCGTGCCCGGACCGGACGCCGTCTCGGCGGTGATCCGCAATGCCTGGAACGCCGTGGCGCGTCCCAAAGGCCCCGCGACAGCACTCGATTGATGCGAGGCCGGCTGAGCCTGGGGGCATGGGTCCTCATGCTGGGCGCTGCCTTGCCGGGTATGGCGCTGGCGCAGCAATCCGCCCAGGCCTGCCGGATCGCCTGCCGGGCGGATCAGAACCCGGCCCCGCCCAGCCGCCAGGAATGCATCAGCCAATGCCTCGCGGGGCAACCACTGACCCGCGAGGCGCCTGGGCAAACCAGGCCGGCCGGTGCCGCCGCAGCCCCCAGCCAGGCCTCGCCCTTGCCTGTCGCCCGTTTCCCCGCGGTGCCATCGCCCGGCCCGGTCCCGGCCGTTCCCGCTTTCGTCACGCGGGCAGCGCCGCCCCAACCCGCTGCATCGCTGCCGACGCGCGCGCGCGCGTCACTTCAGGCGGCCCCCCTGGCTCAGCGCGCCGATCCGCCCGAAGCGCCGCCCATCCATGGCGCGGTCTATCTCGCGACGCCGCCGAATATGGGCTTCGGAATGGTGGTGGGGCAGCGCGACCGCCTCACGGCCCATCGCGTGGCGGAGGGCGCCTGCCGCAACGCGGGCGCGAATTGCACATTGGCGCAGGATTTCGCCTTGCCCTGTGCCGCGGTCGCCGAGGGCGTCCGGCGTGCGCCCGGCGCCTTCTTCATGACCAGCGACCCCAAGACCTATCGCGTGCGGGCCATCACCTACGCCGTTGCCAGCAACCCCGCCGATGCGGAGCGCCAGGCCCGCGAGGCCTGCACCCTGCGGGAGCGAGGTGCCCTCACCTGCCGCATCATCCAGGCGCAATGCGCGCCCAGATGATCCGGCGGCGGGGATCAGCGCCGGGCTGAGCGTGCCAGTTCCGCCAATTCCCGGTTGAAGCGCGGCGCGTCTTCCCAGAAGGGCGCATGGCCGATGAAATTGTATTCGCTGAGCCTGGCACCGGGAATGATCGCCGCCGTGTGCCGGCCCATGCTGATATCGGAAACCTTGTCCAGCACGCCATGCGTGACCAGCACCGGCACATCCACGCTGCGCAGGCGCTCTTCGAAGGTGATCGGCCGCCCGCCGAGCCCCAGCCGCACATGGCGCGGCACCATCATGTTGAAGGAGAGCATCACCTCGAAGTCATTGGCGCTGGGCTGCACCTCGAAGCAATCGCGCAGGAAGGCGATGGTGGAGGCGATGGCGGCCCCCGGGTCCGGGCTGCCCATGGCGCCCAGATGCCGCGCGGCCCGACCAAAGCGGGAAGTGTCCGCCGTGGAGGAGGTGGCGGACACCCAGTCCATCGCCCCGATCGCGCCGGTGCCATACTCCATCAGGTAGTCGCCCATGACGCGCCCGCCATAGGACCAGCCGACCAGCGTGGGGCGGGCCAGCTGCAACTGGTCGATGGTGGCCTTCACGTCATCGGCCCAGAGCTTGTTCGTGCGATAATGCTCATTGCCGACAGGCTTGTCGCTCATCCCATGGCCGCGCAGGTCCAGCGCCACCATGCGGAAATCCCGCGCCAGGCCCGGGTCCCGCGTCTGGCGGTCCCAGCAGAGGGCGGACTGGGCATAGCCGTGGATGAAGAGAATCGCGGGGCCATTGGGGTTGCCATATTCATAGGCCGCCAGCGTCAGCCCATCCGGCGTGCGGATGGAGTGCGGGCGATACGGCAGAGTGGGCGCGGCAGGTGCCGCCGGCGCGGGCGTCGCCGGCGTTTGGGCCAGGGTGACGCCGCCTGGCAGGCCGGCGGCGGCGGCGAGGCCGGCGGTGAGGGTGTTGCGGCGGCTGGTCATGAGGTTCCTCCCTGGATTTTGGGAAAAGCCTAACGCTTCTGGCTCCGCGGATCGAGAGCGTCGCGCAGCCCGTCGCCCACCAGGTTGAAAGCGAGCACCACCAGGAAAATCGCAAGTCCCGGGAACACCGCGAGCCAGGGTGCCGACTCGATGAAGCGCTGCGCCGAATTCAGCATGGACCCCCAGGAGGGATTGGGCGGCTGCTGGCCAAGCCCGAGGAAGCTCAGCGAGGCTTCGGCGATGATCGCTTCGGCAATCGCCAGCGTGGCCTGCACCAGCAGGGGCGGCAGGATATTGGGCAGCACATGCACGAGGCCGATGCGCCAGGGCGGGTTGCCCATGGCGCGCGCCGCCTCCACCCAATCCGTGTTGCGCGCATCCAGCGCCATGCCGCGCGCCAGCCGCACGAAGATGGGCGAGGCCGAGATGGCGATGGCCAGCATCGCATTCTCCAGCGCGGGGCCGAGGAAGGCGGCGAGCGCGATGGCCAGGATCAGGAAGGGGATGGAGAGCATGGCATCGGCCACGCGGCTGATCACCATGTCCATCCATTTGCCGCCGAGGCCGGCCAGCAGCCCGATGGGCACGCCGATCAGCACGGCACCACCGACGGCAATGACGCCCGCCATCATGCTGGCGCGCGCGCCATGCAGCACGCGGCTCAACACATCGCGGCCGTTTTCATCGGTGCCGAAGGGGTGCGTCCAGGAGGGTGGCTGCCGCAGGCGGGACCAGCTGGTCTCCAGCGGGTCGAAGGGCGCGATCCAGGGGGCGAGGGCCGCCGCGGCCACGAAGATGACAACGATGACGAGGCCGAACATGGCCAGCTTGTGCTGCGCGAAGCGGCGCAGCGCGCGGCGGCCCGGGCTCTCGCCCGTCTCGATGGCGATCTGTCCGGCGTTGCTCAGGAGGGGGCTGCTCATGCTGTGCGCAGCCTTGGATTGATGGCCATGTAGAGCATGTCCGCGATCAGACTGAGGGTGACGAAGATCAGCGCCGTTGCCATCACCACGCCCTGCACCACCGGGTAATCCCGGTTGAACACCGCATCCACGACGAGCTTGCCGAAGCCGGGGATGCTGAAGATCTGCTCGGTCAGCACTGCACCCGCCAGCAGCCGCCCGAATTCGATGGTGCCGAGTGTCACCACCGGGATCAGCGCATTGCGCAGCGCATGCTTGCCGACGACGAAAGTCTCCGAGAGGCCCTTGGCCCGTGCCGTCCGCACGTAATCTTGGCTGAGTGCGCCGAGCATGGCGGCGCGGGTGTGCCGCATCAGCACGGAAGCGACGCCGGTGCCGAGCACGAAGGCCGGCATGATGGTCGTCTCCAGGCTCAGCCAGGGATCTTCCCAGAGCGGCACATAGCCACTCGGCGGCAGCCAGCCGAGCTGCACGGAAAACAGCAGGATCATCATGATGCCGAGCCAGAAATTCGGCATGGAAATGCCGAACAGCGCGATGCCGTTGATGGCCCAGTCGGCCGGCTTGTCGCGCCAGACCGCACTCAGCACGCCGCAGGGGACGCCGATGGCGACGCCGATGACGAAGCTCATCGCCGCCAGTTGGAAGGTGACCGGCAATTTGGTGAGGATGAGCTCGCCCACCGGCATGCGAATGCGCCAGGAGAAACCGAAATCCCCATGCAGCACGCGCCAGAGCCAGTGCAGATATTGCTCATGCAGCGGCCGGTCGAGCCGCAATTCGGCGCGGATCTGCGCCAGCACCTGCGCATCGCCGCGCTCCTCGCCAGCCAGGATCAGCGCGGGATCGCCGGGCATCAGTTGCTGCAGGCCGAAGACCAGGATGGAGAGGATGAGCAGCGTCGGGATGACCTGCCCAAGCCGGCGGAGGAGCCAGAGCCACATGCTAAAGGTCCGATCGCGGCTGTCGGCTTTCGACGGCCGCGTGAATCGGCCCGGCGAGATCCAGGTCCGATCGCGGCTGTCGGCTTTCGACGGCCGCGTGAATCGGCCCGGCCATGAAGATCGTCGGGGCGGAAATCGCGCGCATGTCTATTGCAGCCGAATGCCCTGCGGCCGAATCAGCCCATCCGCCACATTGACGAAGCCCGAAAGCCGCGCCGTATGCGCCACGATGTTCTTGCGGTGCCAGAGATAGATGCGATGGCGGTCCTGCCGGAAGGCGATCTGATAGGCCTGGGCATAGAGCGCGCGCCGGGCATCGGCATTGGCCTCCGTGCGTCCCGCATCCAGCAGCCGGTCCACTTCGGGATTGGCGTAGCGCCCGTCATTCTGCGCGCCGCGCGAATGGGTGAAGGCCCAGAGATTGCCATCAATATCCACCCGGCCTGACCAGGCCACCAGATACAGCTCGAACTCGCCGCGCGTGGCGGCTTGCAGCGAGGTGGCGAATTCCGTCGCGTTCAGGCGCAGCTCGAAGCCGGCCTCGCGCACCATGGCCTGGATCACCTCGCCCGCCTGGCGCAGATCGGGGTTGTTCGGCACGGTCATTTCCACGCGCAGCGGCGTCGTGATCCCGGCTTCGCGCAGCAGCGCGCGGGCGCGCTCCAGATTGCGCGGCTCGGGGCGGAAATCCCGGACATGCATGGGGTTGGCGGGGGGCACGGGCTGCGCGGTCGGCGCGAACATCCCCTCATAGACCACGCGATTCACGGCATCGCGGTCAATCGCCAGCTCGAACGCCTCGCGCACGCGCGGGTTCTGGCCCATCGGCGTCTGCGCGCGCGCGCCATTGCCGGTGTTGATGGTGATGCCCTGATAGCCCAGCTCATCGCTGATCGAGATGCGCAGGCGGGAGTTGCGGCGCACGGCGGGCACGTCATCGGGGTCAATGGTCTGCACCATCTCCAGCGCGCCGGATTGCAGGTTGGCGAGACGCACCGTGCTGTCCGGGATGGGCAGGTAGGTGATGCGGTTCACATGGATGGCGCCGGCATTCCAGTATTCCGGGAAGCGCTCCACCACGATGCGGTCCTGGGCCACCCGCTCGACGAAACGGAAGGGGCCGGCGCAGACCGGGCGATTGCCGAAATTGCGGCCCGCGGCTTCAGCGGCGCGCGGGCTGACCACCATGCCGGCACGGTCGGTGAGCTGGCTCAGGAAGGGTGCTGAAGGCGCGGTCAGCCGGATGCGGATCTGCAGCGGGTTGACCACCTCCATGGCTTCGATGGTGTTGATCTCGCTGCGGCGGAAGCTCCCCTGCATCGTCAGGTGACGGTTCAGGCTGTAGCGTACGGCCTCTGCGTCCATCACATCGCCGTCATGGAAGCGCACGCCCTCGCGCAGCGTGATGAGCAGCGTGCGCGGGTCCTCCCAGCTATAGCCGGTGGCGAGCTGCGGGACGATTTCCAGCTTGTCGTTGATGTCGAACAGCTTGTCGCACAGGCTCGCGAAGACGATGCGGCCGACGAAGGTGCGCGCCAGCGTGGGGTCGAGGATGTCGGGGTCTTCGCGCAGGCCGATGCGGAGGTTCTGGGCTGGCCCCTGGGCCTGCGCGGCAGCGGCGGAAAGGCCCAGCGCGGCGCAGGCGGCAAGTCCGAGCCGCATGGCGGTGGGCAGGATATGACGGCGGATCATGCGGTGGGCTCCGTGAAATAGGCTTGCAGACGGGCGAGGCGCGCATCGGCGGCGGCCTCGCGGATGGGGGCGGCGGCGGGCAGGCTGTCCTGCAAATGGCAGGCGGCCAGGTGGGTGTGCCGGCCGGCCAGTTCACCGGCGCGGGCTTCGGCCTCGGCCGATGGCGCGGCAAGAAGCGGCACCTGCGTGCGGCAGATCTCCTGCACATGCGGGCAGCGTGTGTGAAACCGGCAGCCGGAAGGCGGCGAAACGGGCGAGGGGATATCGCCCTCCAGCAGCTTCAACGCGCCCCCCTGACCCGGAACCGCGGCCAGCAGGGCGCGGGTATAGGGATGACGAGGGCTGTGGAACAGCTCTTCGGCCGGCGCCTGCTCGACGATCTGGCCGAGATACATCACGGCCACCTCATCGGCGATCTGCCGCACGACGCCGAGATCGTGGCTGATCAGGATGAAGGTCAGCCCAAGGTCACGGATCAGGTCACCCAGCAGATTGACCACCTGCGCCTGCACCGAGACATCGAGCGCGCTGACCGGCTCATCACCGATGATCATGCGCGGTTCGGACGCCAGGGCCCGGGCGATGGCAATGCGCTGGCGCTGCCCGCCGCTGAATTCATGCGGCCAGCGGCGCGCGAGTTCGGGGCGCAGGCCGACGCGCTCCAGCAATTCCGCCACGCGGGCCCGCTCCCGGCCGCGATGCAGCTTGTGCAGAATCAGCGGCTCGGTGATCGCGGCCTCGACCGTCATGCGGGGATCGAGGCTGGCGAAAGGGTCCTGGAAGATCAGCTGCATCTCGCGCCGCTTCGCGCGCAATGCGGCGGGGGAGAGCGCCAGGACATCCTCGCCCTCGAACCGCAGGGTGCCGGCATCGGGCTCGATCAGCCGCAGCAGCAGCCGGCCGAGGGTGGATTTGCCGCAGCCGCTTTCGCCCACAATGGCGAGAACCCGCCCCTGCGGCACGCTGAGCGAAACGCCATCCACCGCGCGCACCGCGCCCCGCGCCCGGCCCAGGCTGTCGCGGAAGGGGAAGTGCTTCACCAGCCCCGAGGCCTGGAGCAGGGGCGTTGCGCCCGGCCGGCTAACGCCCCCACTGGCGCTCACGCGATCGGTCGCTGCGCCCGGCCGATTGACGCCCCCACTGGCGCTCACGCGATCGGTCGCTGCGCCCGGCCGATTGACGCCCTCGCTGGCGCTCACGCGATCGGACGGAGTCATGCCGCAATCACCGCATCGAGCGGCGCGCGATGGCAGGCCGCGAGGTGGCCGGGCGCCGTCTCGGCCAGGGGGGGCGCCGTGTTGCATGCGGCGATGACGAAGGGGCAGCGCGGTGCGAAGCGGCAGCCAGGGGGCGGGTTGCGCAGATCAGGCACCGTGCCTTCGATGGAAGCGAGGCGCGCGCGGCGGGAATCCAGCCGCGGCGCCGCGCCCAGCAGGCCGATGGTGTAGGGATGCTCGGCCTGCGCGAAGAGCTGCGCCGTCGGCGCCTGTTCCGCGAGGCGGCCGGCATACATGACCACCACATCATCCGCATGGTCGCGCACCACGCCGAGGTCATGGGTGATGAGCACGACGGCGGTGCCGGTCTCGCGCTTCAATTCATCCAGCAGGGCCAGGATCTGCGCCTGCACCGTGACGTCCAGTGCCGTGGTCGGTTCATCGGCGATCAGCAGCTTCGGCTTGCAGGCGAGCGCGATGGCGATCATCACGCGCTGCCGCATGCCGCCCGAAAGCTGGTGCGGGTATTGCCTGGCGCGGCGCGCGGCATCCGGGATGCGCACGCGCTCCAGCATGGCGATGGCGCGGTCCATCGCCGCGCGCGGGCTCAGCCCCTCATGTAGGCGCAGCGCTTCGGCCACCTGCTCGCCCGCGGTGAAGGCGGGGTTCAGGCTGGTCATCGGCTCCTGGAAGATCATCGCCAATTCGCGGCCACGCGCAGCGCGTTGTGCTGCGGGCGAGAGCGGCTGCCCGGCCAGGCGGATCATCCCCGACACCTCGGCGTTTTCGGCGAGCAGGCCCAGAATGGCCAGCGCCGTCGCGGATTTGCCGCAGCCGCTTTCGCCGACAATGGCGAGCGTCCGGCCCGGTGCCACGGAAAAGGAGAGCCGGTCCACCGCGCGCAGCACACCGCGCTCGGTGTGGAAATCAATGCAGAGCCCTTCGACGTCCAGCGCGTTCATGCGACCCCCGCCGCCTTCAGCGCTGCCGCAATCACGCCCCGGTCAAAGACGCCCGGATGATCGGCACCGGGCAGGAAGCGGCGGAAATGCACGAAACGCTCCTGCGCCACGCCATGCAGGCGGCGGAGTTCGGCCAGCGGGTCGGCATGGTCATCCACGCGCAGGTCAAGATCGGGATAGGGATTGCTGGACGCCACCACCAGGGCGGCCGATTGCTTGCCGCGGGAATCGCCGCCCGCGGCCTCGCCCGCTTCCATGGCCTGGATCATCCGCAGGTCGAGCGGCAGGTGCTCGGCGGCGAGGAAGGCGGCCAGCGTGTCCTCGACCACGCGCGGGCCGGCCAGCATGTTGCCGGCCACCGACACATTCGGGGCACTCACTGCGCCGCACCAGGGCACGCAATCGCTGCCGGTGTGCTGGGCGATGCGGCCATCGGCGGCCAGGATGTGGCATTGCCGCGCCTCCCGCCCCGCATCCGCGTCGAGCAGCGCCGCCAGGGCCTCGTCCGGCCCGGCGCCGTCGCGCAGCAGGGCCATGCCGCGCGGCGCATAGAGCGGGTTGATCAATGCCTGCGTGGCGAGCGCGGCCACCCCGGCCTCGACACGCGGACACAGGGCACCCACCGCGAAGAAGCGCGTGGCAACAATGACACCCAACTCGCCGCTCTGCGGGTCGTGGGCGAGGAGGGACCAGGTCATGAGGGCGAAATGAAACCAGTCGCCCGCGAACGCAAGAGGGGGAAACTCCGAGCCCGCACCTGTGCCGGACCGGCCGTGCCCTCTGCTTGGGCACTTCGCCCCCATGGCAACATCAGGCAGGGCAGCGGTGCCGCGCCGTGCTGTCGTCCCGGGTGAGCCTGTGTGGGGCTCGACGCCGCGCCGCGCCTATTCCGCGGCTGGCTTGAGAACGCCCCGCCGCACCTGGTCCAGCTCGATGCTCTCGAACAAGGCGCGGAAATTGCCCTCGCCGAAGCCCTGGTCGCCCTTGCGCTGGATGAGCTCGAAGAAGATCGGCCCGATCACGGTGTTGGTGAAGATCTGCAGCAGCCGCCCGCCGGAGGGGGAGCCATCCATGAGGATCCGGTTGCGCTGCATGCGGGCGAAATCCTCCTCCGTGCCGGGCAGGCGCTGCGGCAGGAGTTCGTAATAGGTATCGGGCGTGTCCAGGAATGCGACGCCCTCGCGCCGCAGGCCCTCCACGCTCGCGTAGATGTCGGTGGTGCCCATCGCGATATGCTGGATGCCCTCGCCGCCATAGGCGCGCAGATATTCCTCGATCTGCGACCTGTCGTCGCTGCTTTCGTTGATCGGGATGCGGATCTGGCCGCAAGGGCTGGTCATGGCCTTGGATTTCAGCCCGGTCAGCTTGCCCTCGATGTCGAAATAGCGAATTTCGCGGAAGTTGAAGAGCCGCTCATAGAAGCCGGCCCAGGCGTCCATCCGGCCGCGATGGACGTTGTGCGTCAGGTGGTCAATCACCGTCAGGTCATGGCCCTTGGGGTGCGGGTCCACGCCGTTGGTGCCATGGCGTCCCTCCGGGGCGACCCAGCGGAAATCCACGTCGTAGATCGAGCCCCTCGTGCCATAGCGATCCACGAAATAGATCAGCGAGCCGCCGATGCCCTCGATGGCCGGGATGTTCAGCTCCATCGGGCCGACGCGGCCGTGGAAGGGGCGGGCACCGAGGCTGATGGCGCGCTCGAAGGCGGCGGCCACATCGGCCACGCGGAAGGCCATGGCGCAGGCGGAAGGCCCGTGCACGCGGCCGAAGGACTGCGCAAAGCTCGCGGGCTCGGCATTCAGGATGAAGTTCACATCGCCCTGGCGCCAGAGCGTGACATCCTTGCTGCGATGCCGCGCCACCATGGTGAAGCCCAGGCGCGCGAAGACATCACGCAGATGCGCCGTATCGGGGCCGGTGAATTCCACGAATTCGAAACCATCCGTGCCCATCGGGTTGGCCTCGCAGATGCGGCCGGCGATGTCGGTGCGGTCGGGCGGGATGTCCATGATGGTGTCCTTGGTTGGCCATCAGGTTTTAGCTGAGGCTGGCGAGGGAAACTCACCTGATGCGCCGCGCGTTGGGGTATGGGTTTAGTGATTTCACCCACGGGAGCCAGTTTTATGGCGGAATCCAGCAAGATCACCCTCGATGCGGCAGACCGGCGCATCCTGCGCGCGTTGCAGCGTGATGGCCGCATGCCGATCACCGCCCTGGCGGAAGCGGTCGGGCTTTCCGCGACACCCTGCCAGCGCCGCATCAAGCGCCTGGAGGAGGCGGGCGTCATCGCCGGCTATGCCGCGCGCGTCAGTGCCGTGCGGGTGGGCCTGCCGCTGCAGGCCTTCGTGCAGGTGGCGCTGGAAAGCCATTCCGAGGAGGTGGCCGAGCGCTTTCACACCGCCCTGGCTGCCCGGCCCGAAGTCATCGCCGCCTACACGATGAGCGGCGAGATGGACTATCTGCTGCATGTCCTGGCGCCGGACATGGAGGCCTTCGGGGATTTCGCCACGCGTGGCCTGCTTCGCATGCCCGGCGTCAAGGAAACCCGCAGCAGCTTCGTCCTGGCCACGCTGAAGGAAGCGGGGGAGGTGCCCGTCTGATGGGCCTTGTCTGGTTTGACCCGCCCAGTTTGGTTTGCCGGGACAGAAGCTATTCGCCTATGCTGCGACGCACTCTGAAGGAATATTGCATGACGCCGGACCAGATCATCCTCGTGCAGCAGAGTTTTCAGCAGGTCGAGGCCATCAGGGAAACCGCGGCGAAACTGTTTTATGCCAGGCTTTGGGAGATTGACCCTTCCACCGCGCCGCTCTTTGAAAAGAGCGATATGGGCCTGCAGGGCCATAAGCTGATGGCGGCGCTGGCGCTGGTCGTGAGCGGCCTGAGCAACCCGGAGTCCGTCATTCCGGTGGCGCAGGACATGGCGCGCCGGCATGTCGCCTACGGCGTGACCAGGCGCCAATATGCGAGCGTCGGTGCCGCCTTGCTCTGGACGCTTGGCCAGGGCCTGGGCGCCGGCTTCACGCCGGATGTCGAGGCCGCCTGGACCGCCGCCTACGAACTGCTCGCCGCCATCATGACCGAGGCCGCTTACGCGGAATGAACCGCGAGGCCGGCTCCGGCACGCCGGGGTGATTGGGTTCGCGTGGCCGCCTCGGCCTCCATGCGTGGCATCGGCGCGCGGCGGGCCCATTCCAGCGCCGAGGGCGGCGGTGCGGGGAACAGGCTTCTCAGGCCGCTTTCCAGCTCGATCCCGGCCTCGACGCCCAGCACATGGATCGCCTCATTCGGATCGCCGAGCAGGGCACGCAGATCGCCAGGACGGGCGGGGCCGAACTGCACCAGGGGAATGCGCGCCCCGGCGATGCCCAGCGCGTCGGCCAGGCCACGGATGGTCGTGCCGCGGCCGGTGCACAGGTTCAGGACCATCGTCTGGGGGTGCATCTGCAGCATCTGCATGCCCGCGAAGAAATGCCGCACGACATCCGCGACATGCACGAAATCCCGGCATTGCTGGCCATCCCCGTGCAGGGTGATCACCTGGCCGGCCAGGATGCGCTCGGCGAAGATGGAGACCACATCGCGGTGGCCCAGGGCGTTGCCGCGGCGGGGGCCATAGATATGGAACATGCGCAGGCCCAGATTCGGCACGCCATGCTGGGCGAAGGCCACCGCGCCATGATGCTCGGAGCCCAGCTTGTCGGCGCCCAGGCTGCCGCGTGGGCGGAGCTTCGCACCTTCCTGGATGGCCCGGCTGCCCTGGTCTCCATATACCGCCGCGGAGGATGCGTAGCAGACGGGCAAGCCACCCGCTTCGCGCGCGGCGTCAAACACCGCGACCGTTCCGCCCTGGTTGACCCGGTGCGCCACCGACCAGTCGTCGCGGCAGCGCGTGTCCGAGGTGATGGCGGCCAGGTGGAAAATGCCCGCGGCACCCGCAACGGCCTTTCGCATGACGGCCAGGTCCGTGACGTCGCCATCGATGAACTCCACGGCGGGGTCCAGCGCGTCACGCCGCCCGGTGGAGAGATCATCCACGACGCGGACGCCATGGCCGGCGCGCAACAGGGCCTCGGTCAGATGGCTTCCGATGAAACCGGCGCCGCCGGTGACGACATAACTGGACATGGGCATGCTCCTCGGGGGGGAAGGCGCTGCGAAAGGACGGTTCAGGCGAAGCGTGCGGAAAGATTCTCGGCGGCCGCGGAAATGGCTGCTGCAAGGCCAGGGATGGCCGCGATCATCGCCATGGCGACGAAGGCTGCGACCAATCCATATTCAAGCGACGTCATTTCATCCCGATGGATGAGCCTCTGGCGCAGATCGGCGAGCATCTTGGTCATTGGGAGTCCTCACGCGGCTGTCTTTTGGCCATCCTTCTGCCGGGAGGCTCTTTGGGGGGAGTCGGAAACGCCTCATAAGACGTCTCGGCAATGATTTTTTAGACGAATGACTCGCCTGTGACAAGTCTTGGTTCAATAAAATATGAAAAAAGAGCTTTTCTGAATGAAATCATGCGTTTTCAGACGGGCGAAGCGTCTGGCGCGGTGCGCGGCGGCCCGGTGCCGGCTGTCCAGCCTCCAGCCATGAAAAAACCCCGGCCGCCACGTCCCTGACAGGGGAGTGGCTCCGGGGTCAGGCAGGCCGCCCCCAAAGCAGGGAGGTGGCGGCCTGGTTCAGGTCAGGATCAGAGGCGAACGCGCAACCAGTTGCCGATCTCACCCACCACGCCGCGGCGGAAGGCCAGCACGCAGAGTACGAAGATGACGCCCTGGATCACGGTCACCCAGGCGCCGAATTCGGCCAGGTAGTTCTGCATGGTGATGATGACCGCGGCCCCCACCACCGGCCCGAAGATGGTGCCGAGCCCCCCCACCAGCGACATCAGCACCACCTCACCCGACATCGTCCAGAAGACATCCGTCAGCGTTGCGATGCCAAAGACGATGGATTTCAGCCCGCCCGCCACGCCCGCCAGGCCGGCTGAGAGGATGAAGGCCATCAGCTTGTAGTCATCCGTCCGGTAGCCGAGCGAGGTGGCGCGGGGCTCATTCTCGCGGATGGATTTCAGCACCATGCCGAAGGGCGAATGCACGATCCGGTGAATCAGCAGGAAGCCGATTAGGAAGATCCCCGCCGTCATCCAGTACATGCTCAGATCCGGGCTGAGGTCCACGATGCCCAGGAACTTGCCGCGCGGGATGGACTGGATGCCGTCCTCACCGCCTGTGAAGGGCGCCTGGACGCAGAAGAAATAGACCATCTGGGCGAAGGCCAGCGTGATCATGGCGAAGTAGATGCCCTGCCGCCGGATGGCGATCCAGCCGATGACCAGGCCGAGCATGGCCCCCACCGCGCCGCCGATGAGGATCGAAAGCTCGGGCGAGAGACCCCAGACCTTCGCCGCATGGCCGGCCAGGTAGCCGCCCATGCCGAAATACGCCGCATGCCCGAAGCTCAGCAGGCCGACATAGCCGATCAGCAGGTTGAAGGCGCAGGCGAACAGCGCGAAGCACAGGAGCTTCATCAGGAAGACGGGATAGAGGAAGAAGGGGCTGATCGCGATGAACGCGACCATCGCGAGGAAGGCCAGGAGCTGGGCCTTGGAGAAGCCGAGGAAGACGCCTTCCTCCTGCTTGAAATCCGTGCCGCTGAAACCGCCGGGAGCCGCCATGTCTCAGCTCCTCCCGAACAGGCCGGCGGGGCGCGCCAGCAACACGATCGCCATGACGACGAAGATCACAGTGGATGACGCCTCCGGATAAAACACTTTGGTCAGCCCCTCGACGACGCCCAGCCCGAAGCCGGTGATGACCGAGCCGAGGATGGAGCCCATGCCGCCGATGACGACGACGGCGAAGACGATGATGATCAGGTTGCTGCCCATCTGCGGGTTCACCGAATAGATGGGGGCCGCCAGCACCCCCGCGAAGGCGGCGAGTGCCACACCCGCGCCATAGGTCAGCGTCATCATTCGCGGCACATTGATGCCGAAGGCCTGCACCAGCGCCGGATTCTCGGTCGCGGCCCGCAGGTAGGAGCCGATCTTGGTCTTCTCGATGACCAGCCAGGTGGCCAGGCACATCACCACCGCCACGACGACGACCCAGCCGCGATAGATCGGCATGAACATGAAGCCCAGATCCCAGGCGCCGGTCAGTTCCGGCGGGATGCGGTAGGGCAGGCCGGAGGAGCCGAATTCATTGCGGAACAGCCCCTCGATGATGAGGCCGACGCCGAAGGTCAATAACAGGCCATAGAGGTGATCGAGCTTGTACAATCGGGCGATCATGGTGCGTTCGAGGATGACCCCCGTGATCCCCACGATCAGCGGCGCCAGGATCAGCGCCCCCCAATAGCCGATGCCCAGATAGTTCAGCAGCATCCAGGCGACGAAGGCGCCCATCATGAACTGCGCGCCATGGGTGAAGTTGATCACATTCAGCATGCCGAAGATCACGGCAAGCCCGAGCGAGAGCAGCGCATAAAAGGCCCCGTTGATGAGGCCCAGCAGCAACTGCCCGAACAGCAGCGGCGTGGGAATGCCGAAAATCTCTTCCATGCGTGGTCCGTTTCCTGGCTGCGTCGTCAATGCGTCGGCGGCCGGCGAACTGGCCGGCCGCATGGAGGGAAGTCTGCGCTTTCCTCAGGTGCGGAGGAAGGCGCAGTTGCCATCGGCCAGCGGGCGGAAGGCTTCTTCCGCCGGCGTGGTGCCGATCAGCTTGTAGTAATCCCATCGGCCGCGGCTTTCGGCGGGCGCCTTGACCTCGAACAGATAGGAGGGGCAGAGCTTGCGCCCATCGGCGCGGATGGTGCCCGGGCCGAATGCGTCATCATCGCAGGGCATCGCCTTCATGCGGTTGATGACATCCACGCCCGAGGCCTTGGCCGCCGGCACGCCCATATCGGCCACCGCCTTCAGGTAATGCAGCGCACCCGAGTAATTGGCGACCGAAGCCATGTTCGGCACCTGGTCCCTGAGGCGGGGTTGCAGGCGCTGGGTCAGGGCGCGGGTGCGGTCATTCAGATCCCAGTAGAAGCTCTCGGTCAGCACCAGGCCCTGGGCCGTTGCCAGGCCGATGGAATGCACATCGGGCAGGAACATCAGCAGCGCGGCGAGCTTGATGCCGCGCCGCGTCACGCCGAACTCCGCCGCCTGCTTGATGCTGTTGATCAGGTCTGCCCCGGCATTGGCGAAGCCGATGACCTTCGGCCGGGCCGACTGCGCCTGGAGCAGGAAGGAGGAGAAGTCGGTCGTCGCGGGGAAGGGATAGCGCACGCTGCCCACCACTCGGCCGCCCGCGCTGCGGACGAAATTGCCGGTATCGCGCTCCAGCGCATGGCCGAAGGCGTAGTCGGCCGTGATGAAGAACCAGCTGTCGCCGCCGGCACGCACCATGGCGGCCCCGGTGGACTTGGCCAGCATGTAGGTGTCGTACATCCAATGCACGGTGTTCGGGCTGCACTGCGCGCCCGTGAGATCGGAGGTGGCGGAGCCTGTGTTGACGTAGGCCTTGTTCTTCTCGCGCGCGACACCGTTGACCGCGAGACCGACCGAGGAGGTCGGCACGTCAATGATCATGTCCACGCCCTGGTCATACCATTGCCGGGCGATATTCACGCCCACATCGGGGCGGTTCTGGTGGTCGGCATTCACGACTTCGACGTTGAAGCCGCGATTGCCGAATTCCTGCACCGCCTGCAGCGTGCATTGCACGCCATAGGGGCCCGACAAATCGCGATAGGGGCCGGACTGATCGTTCAGCACGCCGATGCGGATGGTGTTGGCGGCCTGGGCGCGCGCCTTCCAGCTCGGCAGGGCGCCGAGGGCAGCGGTGCCTGCGATCAGGCTGCGGCGGTTGATTTCGGTCATTGGACTTTGCTCCCTTGGTGGGGGCGGCAGGTCTGGCGCCCACCTGCCCCCGGTTGAAGATCAGGTGCGGAGGAAGGCGCAATTGCCCTCGGCGAGAGGGCGGAACGCCTCATCGGCCGGGGTGGTGCCGAGCAGCTTGTAGTAGTCCCAGGGGCCGGTGCTCTCGCGCGGGGATTTCACCTCCAGCAGATAGGAGGGCTGGATGCGGCGGCCATCCGGGCGGATCATGCCCTGGCCCATCGCATCATCATCCGTCGGCTGCGCCTTCATGCGGTTCACCGTCTCCACGCCGCTCGCGCGGGCTGCCGGCACGCCCATCTCGGCCACCGTCTTCAGGTAATGCATGACGGCCGAGTAGCAGCCGGCCTGCGCCATGCCCGGCCGCAATTGCTGCGGCATGGAGGGCAGGACGCGCCGGGTGAAGGCGCGGGTGCGGTCATTCAGATCCCAGTAGAAGGTCTCGGTGCAAACCAGGCCCTGGGCGGTTTCGAGGCCCAGCGAATGCACGTCGCTGATGAACATCAGCAATGCGGCGAGTTTGGTGCCGCGCCGCATGATGCCGAATTCGGCCGCCTGCTTGATGGAGTTGATGGTATCGCCACCTGCATTGGCAAGGCCGATGACCTTGGCCCGGCTAGCCTGCGCCTGCACCAGGAAGCCCGAGAAATCCGTGCCCGGGAAGGGCGTGCGCACCGCACCCAGCACGCGGCCACCGGCAGCGCGCACGAAGTTGGAGGTATCGCGCTCCAGCGCATGGCCGAAGGCGTAGTCGGCGGTCAGGAAGAACCAGGTATCCCCGCCCGCGCGCACCATGGCGCCGCCCGTGCTCTTGGCGAGCATGTAGGTGTCATAGGTCCAATGGATCGTGTTCGGCGTGCATTGCGCGCCCGTCAGATCCGAGGTGGCGCCCGAGGAGTTGATGTGGATCTTGTTCTTCTCACGCGCGATCTGGTTCACCGCCAACGCCACCGAGGAGGTCGGCACATCCAGCAGCAGGTCCACATTGTCCCGGTCGAACCATTGCCGGGTGATGGTGGCGCCGACATCGGGGCGGTTCTGGTGGTCACCCACCACGACCTCGACATTGATGCCGCGCGCGGTGACGCCGGAATCCTGGATGGCCTGGCGCACGCAGGAGACGGAGCCCGGGCCGTTCACATCGCGATACAGGCCGGACTGGTCGTTCAGCACGCCGATCTTGACGGTGTTCGCGGCCTGGGCGCGCGCCTGCCAGCTGGGCAGGGCGCCGAAGGCGGCGGTGGCGGCGGCGCCACCGATCAGGCTGCGGCGATTCACATTGGACATTCTTGGAAACTCCCTCTGGGGGGCGGGCGGTCTTTGCCGCCTCGCCCCGTGGTTGTCATGCAAATCAGCTGCGGATCAATGCGCAGCCCCCGGCGGTCACGGGGCGGAAGCTGTCCTCGGCGGAGGTCGTGCCCAGCAGCTTGTAGTAATCCCACGGCGCGCGGCTTTCGGCCGGCGCCTTCACCTCGAACAGATAGGAGGGATGCAGCTTGCGGCCATCGGGGCGGATGCTGCCCGGGCCGAAGGCGTCATCATCGGTCGGCATGGCCTTCATGCGGTTCACCACCTCGACCCCGCCGGCCTTGGCGGCGGCGATCCCCATCTCGCCCACGGCCTTCAGGTAATGCAGCGCGCCGGAATAGCAGCCGGCCTGCACCATGGAGGGCTTGATGTTGCCCGGCATGGCGCCCATCCGTGTCGTGAAGGCGCGCGTCTTGTCGTTCAGATCCCAGTAGAAGGTCTCGGTCAGCACCAGCCCCTGCGCCGTCTGCAGGCCGAGCGAATGCACATCCGTGATGAAGACGAGCAATCCGGCCAGCTTTACGCGGCCGCCGCGCGTCAGGCCGAATTCCGCCGCCTGCTTGATGGTGTTGATGGTGTCACCGCCCGCATTGGCTAGCCCGACCACCTGCGCGCGGGATGATTGCGCCTGGAGCAGGAAGGAGGAGAAGTCGGTCGTCCCCGGGAAGGGCGTGCGCACCTGGCCCAGCACCCGGCCGCCGGCCGTGCGGACGAATTCTCCGGTATCGCGCTCCAGCGCATGGCCGAAGGCGTAATCCGCCGTGATGAAGAACCAGGTCTGGCCGCCCGCGCGCACCATGGCGCCGCCGGTGCTGCGCGCCAGCATCCAGGTGTCATAGGTCCAATGGATGGTATTGGGCGAGCAGGCGCTGCCCGTCAGATCCGAGCTTGCGGCGCCCGAGCTGATGAAGATCTTGTTCTTCTCGCGCACGATCGTGTTGACGGCGAGTGCGACCGAACTCGTCGGCACGTCCATGACCAGGTCCACGCCGTCGCGGTCAATCCATTGGCGCACCACGGTGCTGCCCACATCGGGGCGGTTCTGGTGGTCCGCCTGCACGACCTCGACATTGATGCCGCGCTGGGTGATGCCGCTTTCCTGGATGGCAAGGCGCACCGCCTGGGTCGAGCCCGGGCCGGAGAGGTCCCGGTAGGTGCCCGACTGGTCGTTCAACACGCCGATCTTGATGGTATTGGCCGCCTGGGCACGCGCCGAGCGGAAGGGAAGCGCGCCCCAGACGGGGGCGGTGGCGGCGGCGCCGATCAGACTGCGGCGGCTGGTTTCGGTCATGTTTTGCGGTCCTGCTCAGTGAAGTGAGGCGGTGGGGGGATCAGGGGCGGATCAGGCTGCAGCCGCCCTCGGCGAGGGGGCGGAAAGCCTCCTCCGCCGTCGAGGTCTGCAAGAGCTTATAGTAGTCATGCTGGTGGCGGCTTTCGGCCGGCGACTTCACCTCATAGAGGAAGGCCGGATGCAGCTTGCGTCCATCGGCGCGGATGCTGCCTGCGCCAAAGGCGTCATCCTGCGTCGGCATCGCCTTCATGCGTTCGACCGTCGCGCGGCCGCTCGCCTTGGCCGCGGCCACGCCCATATCGGCGACCGTCTTGAGATAGTGCAGCGTGCCGGCATAGTCGCCCGCATGGCTCATCGCCACCGGCGTGTCGCCGCCGGCGATGGCGCGGATGCGCCGCGTCAATCCGCGGGTCTGGTCATTCGCGTCCCAGTAAAAGGTGTTCGCGCAGACCAGGCCCTGCGCCACTTCCAGCCCCAATGCATGGACATCGGTGATGAAGAGCAGCAGCGAGGCGATCTTTACGCCGCGCCGGGTGATGCCGAATTCGGCCGCCTGCTTGATGGAGTTGATGGTATCCACCCCGGCATTGGCCAGGCCGATGACCTTGGCGCGGCTGGCCTGGGCCTGGAGCAGGAAGGAGCTGAAATCCGTCGTGCCCGGAAACGGCGTGCGCACGCTGCCGACCACGCGGCCGCCGGCAGCGCGCACGAAGGCCGAGGTATCGCGCTCCAGCGCATGGCCGAAGGCGTAGTCAGCGGTCATGAAGAACCAGGTATCGCCGCCTGCGCGCACCGTGGCGCCACCGCTGGTCTTGGCCAGCATGTAGGTGTCATAGACCCAGTGGATGGTATTGGGATTGCAGGCGCGACCGGTCAGGTCCGAGGTCGCGGTCGAGGTCGCGATGGCCACCTTGTTGCGTTCGCGGGCGACATCGGCCACGGCCAGCGCCACGGAGGAGGCAGCGAGGCTGGTCACCACATCCACATTCTCGCGGTCGAACCATTGGCGGGCGATGTTCACACCGACATCGGGGCGGTTCTGGTGGTCGGCGACCACCACTTCCACATTGAAGCCGCGGCCGGCGAATTCCTGCGCGGCAAGCCGCGTGGCGGCCACGGTGTTCGGCCCGTTCAGGTCGCGGAAGGTGCCGGAGAGATCGGTCAGCACGCCAACCCGGATGGTGTTGGCGGCCTGCGCCCGGGCGGAAAGCGGCATGGCCAGAAGCGGCGCTGCGGCCGCCGCGCCCATCAAGCTGCGGCGAGTGCTCTCGGTCATGATCTCACACCTTTCTTTCGATACCCTGGCCATCCGATCCCGTGGTCCCGACACGTCAAACGCCCAGGTATTCATGCAGCCGGTCGAGCGAGGACATGAGCTCCGAATTGGGCACCATATCCACCACGCGGCCATGCTCCATGACGTAGTGCCGGTCCGCCACGGTCTGCGCGAAGCGGAAATTCTGCTCGACCAGCAGCACGGTAAAGCCGCGCGTCTTGAGCTCCCGGATGGTGCGGCCGATCTGCTGGACGATCACGGGGGCCAGGCCCTCGCTCGGCTCATCCAGCAGCAACAGCCTGGCGCCGGTGCGCAGGATGCGCCCGATGGCCAGCATCTGCTGCTCGCCGCCCGAAAGCTTGGTGCCGGGGCTGCGCGCGCGCTCTTTCAGATTGGGAAACAGCGTGTGGATTTCCTCGATGGAGAGCCCGCCCGGCCGGATGATCGGCGGCAGCATGAGGTTTTCCGTGACATCGAGCGAGGCGAAGATGCCGCGCTCCTCCGGGCAATAGGCGATGCCGGCACGGGCGATGAGGTCCGAGCGCAGGCCGATCGTCTCCTGCCCCTCGAAGCGGATGGAGCCGGCGCGGCGGCCCACCAGGCCCATGATGGCCCGCAGGGTGGACGTCTTGCCCGCGCCATTGCGGCCGAGCAGGGTGATCACCTCGCCCTCGCGGATTTCAAGGCCCACGCCGTGCAGCACATGGCTCTCGCCGTACCAGGCCTCCAGGCCCTCAACCTTCAGCAGCGGCTCAGCCATGGATGGCGCTCTCCGGCACGCCAACCGAGGCGGGATCGGTGCCGAGATAGGCGGCCTGCACATCGGGATTTCGGCTGACGGCCATGTAGTCTCCCTCGGCCAGAACCTCGCCCCGGGCGAGGACGGTGATGGTGTCGCAAAGCCCTTCGACGACCTTGAGATTGTGTTCCACCAGCAGCACGGTGCGGCCCTTGGAAACGCGCTTCACCAGTGCCACGATGCGGTCCACATCCTCATGCGTCATGCCGGCCGTGGGCTCGTCCAGCAGCATCATGGTAGGTTCCAGGGCGAGGGTGGTGGCGATTTCCAGCGCGCGCTTGCGGCCGTAAGGCAGCGATCCCGCCTGGACCTCGGCATATTCGGTGAGGCCCACATCCTCGAGCAATTCCCGCCCGCGGCCGTCAAATTGCTTGAGAATGGAATCGGAGCGCCAGAAATCGAAGCTGTTGCCGCGCGCGCGTTGCAGCGCAAGGCGGACATTCTCCAGCACGGTCAGGTTCGGAAAGACGGCGGAAATCTGAAACGACCGGACAAGTCCTAGCCGGGCCACTTCGGCCGGCTTCATGTTGGTGATGTCGCGCCCGTCATAGGTGATCTTGCCGCGTGTCGGGATCAGGAATTTGGTGAGCAGGTTGAAGCAGGTGGTCTTGCCCGCGCCATTCGGGCCGATCAGCCCGTGGATCGTGCCGCGCCGGACCCGGAGGTTGACGCCCTGCACCGCGAGAAAGCCGCGGAACTCCTTCGTCAGGCCTTCCGTTTCAAGGATCGTATCGCTCACTCGGACCTGTCCCCTTATCTCTTGGCTTGCCACATTTCCGGGCAGCCTTACCGCCTGTATGGCGAGGCTGTGACTGGCTTGCAAGCGCCTTTCATCAAGCGGTTTTTTGTGCCCTCAAATTAAGCAGAAGCCGCTCGGGCGTGGCTGGCAAATCCAGATGCGCAACCCCTGCCGCGGCACGCAGTGCGTTGACCACCGCGGTCGCCAGCAGCAGCGGCGGCTCGCCCACCGCCTTGCTGCGGAAGATGGTCGCGGCCCGGTTGGGCGCGCCTTCCAGGAGGCGGGTGCTGAAGACCGGCGGCACATCGCGCGAGCCCGGGATCTTGTAGGTGGAGGGGCCAAGATTGCACTGGCGCCCCTCCGCATCCCAGAACAGCTCCTCGCTGGTCAGCCAGCCCAGCCCCTGCACGAAGGCGCCTTCGATCTGACCGAGGTCAATCGCTGGGTTCAGGCTGCGCCCGCAATCCTGCACGAGATGCGCCGAAAGGCAGCGATGCTCGCCGGTCAGCGTATCCAGGATCACCTCGGCCACCGCGGCGCCGTAGCTGAAATAGAAGAAGGGCGCGCCGCGCATCGCCTGCGCGTCCCAATGGATATCGGGCGTCTTGTAGAAGCCGGTGGCGGAGAGGCTGACGCGGGCCTTCCAGCAAAGCTTGGCGAGGTCCCCGAAGCCCAGCCGCTCATTGCTGCCCGGCCGCGCCGGAAAGACCGAGCCATTTTCAAAGATGACCTCCTCGGCCGCGCAGCCGAAATGTGCGGCGGCGACGCTGGCCATGCGTTCGCGCAGCGTGGTGGCCGCCGCATGGGCGGCCCAGCCATTGAGGTCGCTGCCGGTGCTGGCGGCGGTGGCACTGGTATTGGGGATTTCCGCCGTCGTCGTCGCGCTGATGCCGACCTGGCCGACGGGTACGGAGAACACCTCGGCCACCACCTGCGCCACCTTGATGAATAGGCCCTGCCCCATCTCGGTGCCGCCATGCGCGAGGCGGATCGAGCCATCGGTATAGATATGCACCAGCGCCCCGGCCTGGTTCAGATGCGGAATGCCGAAGCTGATGCCGAAGGCGCAGACGAAGCTGCCAAGCCCGCGGCGCAGCGTCGGGTGCGCGGCGTTGAAGGCGGCGATCTCGGCCTGCTTTTCGGCCCATCCCGCATCGCGCCTGGCCTCCGCCCAGACCCGCCGCGTCAGCTCCGGTTCCAGCGCTTGCCCATAGGGTGTGCGTGCGGCGATATTGATCGCACGCAGATCCTCGACGTCGCGGTCCAGATGCCGCGCGATGGCATGGAGCACCTCCTCCATCAGCAATGCGCCCTGTGGCCCGCCAAAGCCGCGAAATGCCGTGTTGCTGACGTGGTTGGTCTTCACCGCGCAGGCCGTGATCGTCACATCCGGCACGGCGTAGCAATTCAGCGCGTGGGTGACGGCCCGGAACACCACGCCGCCTGACATGTCGAGGCTATGCCCGCCATCGCCGGCCAGCAGGGCATCGAGAGCCAGGAGCTTGCCGTCGGAATCGAAGCCGACGTGCCAGCGATAGAGAAACGGATGCCGCTTGCCCGTCGCCGCCATGTCGGCGCAGCGTGGCAGGCGCAGCTTCACCGGTTGGCCAGTCAGCGCGGCCGCGGCGGCAGCTGCGGCGGCCACCCAGCTCGCATTGCTTTCCTTGCCGCCAAAGGCGCCGCCCATGCGGCGGCATTGCACGGTGACGCGGTGATAGGGCACGCCCAGCACGCGGGCGATGACATGCTGCCCCTCCGTCGGGTGCTGGGTGGAGGCATGCACCAGCATCTCGCCATCCTCGCCTGGAATGGCGAGCGTGATCTGGCCTTCCAGGTAGAAATGCTCCTGCCCGCCGGCCTGGAATTCGCCACGCAGCGCATGGGGCGCCCGGGCCAATGCGGCGGCGGCATCGCCCTCGCGGATGATCTGCGGCGGGATGATCCAGGCCTCGCGGGCCAGGCCCTCCTCGATGCTGAGGATGGGCGGCAGCATCGCGATGCGCGGTGTGATGGCGGCGGCGGCGCGAAGTGCCGCATCGCGCGTCCGTGCCACCACGAGCGCGATGGCCTGGCCGTGATGCTCCACAAGGTTTTCGGCCAGCATCGGCTCGCCGCTGCCAATGGGTGCGATGTCATTCTCGCCCGGAATATCGCGGGCGGTGATGATCCGCACCACGCCCGGCATGGCCGCCGCGGCCGCGGTCTCCAACCCCAGCAAATGCCCATGCGCGACGGGCGAGAGTGCCAGGGCCGCATGCAGCGTGCCGGCGGGCTCGGGCAGGTCATCTAGGAAGCGCGCCTCGCCCGTGGCGTGTTTCAGCGCGCTGTCATGGCGCATCGCCTGGCCGGCAAAGCGCAGCCTGGGTGTTGCGTCATCCATCACGCATGCACTTCGGCGGCGAGATGCGGATGGGTGTGGCGCAGTGCCACGCGGCGCAGCAATCCGCGTGCCGCTTCCAGGCGATACTCGGCGCTGGCGCGCGCATCGCTCATCGGCGTGAAATGCAGCGCGGCACCGGCCGCGCGCATTGCGGCGTCATCCAGGGTGCGGCCCTTCAGCGCAGCCTCGGCCGCAGGCGCGCGCTCGGCCCTGGCCGCCATGCCGCCGAAGGCGAGGCGCGCGTCCTGCACCACGCCATCGCGCAAGCTCAGGCAGGCGACCAGGGAGACGGCGCTGATATCCTGGTCATGCCGCCGCGAGAGTTTCTCCGCCGCCAGCAGCGCGCCGGCGGGTGGGCGTGGCAGATGGATGGCCAGGATCAGTTCGTCCGGCTGGAGCGCGTTGCGGCGATAGCCGGTGATGAAATCCTCCACCTTCAGGCGCCGTATGGCGCGCGGTGCGGCCAGCTCCACCTCGGCGTCCAGCGCGAGCAGGATGGGCAGCGCGTCGCCGATGGGGGAGGCGGTGCCAAGATTGCCGGCCACCGTACCCAGGCCCCGGATCTGTCGCGAGCCGAGCCGCGCCAGATAGGGTGCAAGCGGCGCGAAATCCACATCGGCGCGGCAGGCCGCCAGGAGTTCCGCATAGGGGGCGGCGGCGCCGATGCTGAGCCCCGTTGCACTGCGCGTGATGCCCTGCATCTCCGTCACGCTCAGCAGGCAGATGACCTCGGCCGGATGCTCGCGATGCTCGGCGAAGCGCAGGCCCAGATCGGTGCCGCCCATCAGCAGCCAGGCGGCGGGAAGGGCCGCGCGCAGGGCCAGCGCCTCGGCCAGGCTCGCCGGCAGGTGAAAGCCTCCGAAGCTTGCGCTGGAGCTTTGCGGCAGGGCGGGCGGCACGGCCTCCTCTTCCGCAAGGCTCGCCATGGCATCGAGGATCGGTCGATATCCGGTGCAGCGGCAAAGGTTGCCGGCCAGCGCCTCATGCGCCTCGCCGCCCTCGCTTGCTTGCGCCCAGGCGGACATCACGATGCCCGGCGTGCAGAAGCCGCATTGTGTCGCATCCGCCGCGGCCATGGCGCGCGGGATGGGGTGATCGGGCCCCAGCCCCTCGACGGTGCGGATGGCGCGGCCATGCAACTGGCCCAACGTGCAAAGGCAGGCATTGATGGGCGTGCGGGCGCTATCGGCAGCTTCCAGCACCACGGTGCACGCGCCGCAATCGCCCTCGGCGCAGCCTTCCTTGGTGCCGGTCATGCCTTGCGCGCGCAGCCAGTCGAGCAAGGTCTGGGTGGGCAAGGTTTCGCGCGGCAATTCGCGCGGAATCTGGTTCAGGGTGAAGCGGATGGCGTCATGCATGCAGTGCAGCATAAGTGACGCCTACCGAAGTTTCATCAGATTATCGCAAGCCATCCTGGCCGATGATCTCGCCCGTCGTCAGCCCGCCGACGCGCGGCAGTGGCCGCCCTCCCGTGGTCAGCGCCAGGCAGAGCAGGATTTCATCGCGCATCGGCGCATCGGTGAGCCGCGCCTCGATGGCGTCGAAATGGCTGCGCACGAAGGCGGCATCCTTGTGGCCGAGGGGGATGTCAATCGGCGTGCCCGGCCCGCCGCGCTTCTTGGCCGAAGGAATCAGCGCCGGCCCCTTGCCGAGTGCCGCGCGAACGGGCGCCCCCATCTTGGGATGCAGCAGGGCGGCGGCGTGTTCCAGCTCGCCATCCTCGCCCACGATGGCCGCCTTGCCGAAGCTGTGCACCTGGTCACCGGGGATGCCGAGGGCCGCGATGGCGCGCGCGGCGAGTTCGGCGCCGAGCGGCACACTGGCCTCGATCAGCTCCGAGAGGTCTTCCACATAGCGGCCGGCGAAGGGGTTCTTCAGCACCATGGCCGCGATGGCGCGGCGGATGGGGGGTGAGACCTCGCGCCCCATCTCCAGGCGCGTTTCCTCGACGCTCGTGAATATCTTGCGGATGATCATGACAGAACCACCGGAATGCGGGCCGCGGGCGGGGTGTTGCGGCTGCGCATGGTCTTCACCTCGCCATCCACCATCACCATGCCGATGCCGGGCAATTCGCCATAGGTGAAGGCCTCGCTCGCATCGCGGCCGGCGCCGCCGATGGGCGCGTCCAGGAACACCAGATCCGCCGCCGCCCCCAGCTTGATCACGCCGGCCTGGATGTTGCGCCAGCGCGCCGTATTGCCCCCCGCCGCCGCGATGGCGATGGCCGGATCCAGCCCGCCCAGCGAACAGAGCAGCGAGATGGTGCGCATCACGCCCAAGGGCTGCACGCCGGAGCCGGCGGGGCTGTCGGTGCCGATCACCAGCCGGTCCAGCCGGCCCATCTCGGTCAGCACCTTCAGCGCATGGATGGCGTTGCGCGGATTGCCATTGTGCACGATCTCGATGGCGCGATGGGTGCCGGCGATCACCTTGGTGAGTTCGGCGGCGGGCAGCGAAGTCGGGCCGCCATTGATATGCGCCACGATATCCGCATCGGCGGCGATCACCACCTCGGCCTGCATCAGGTTGGAGCCTGCAATGGAAGGCCCGCCGCAATGGATCATGGCATTCAGCCCGGCCTTGCGCGCCCAGCCCATGGTCTCCACCACCTCATCGGCTTCCTTGAGGGTGCCGAGGCCGATTTCGCCCAGCAGCGTGACACCGCCGGCCGCCATCTCCTGGTAATCGGCCTCGGTGAAGCCACGTTCGGGCACCGGCGCGCCGGCGATGACGCGTGCGCCCATCGGGCGAAACGCCGAGAAGCAGCGCTGGGCGGCGATGGCCAGCGCCTTCACCCCCACCGCATCCTTGGGGCGGCCGGGCAGATGCACCTCACCCGCGCTGATCAGCGTTGTCGTGCCGCCATGCACCATGGCCTCGATGAAGCCGAGCTGGTTTTGCCGCGGCGTCCAGTCGCCGAAGGCCGGGTGGACGTGATTGTCGATCAGCCCAGGCATGACGGCGCAGCCCTGGGCGTCGAACACCGTCTCGGCCTCGAAATCCTTCGCCGCTCCGATGCCGACGATCCTTCCGCCCTCGATCAGGATCGCTTCCGCATCGAGACGCGGTGCCGCGAAATCGCCCGAAAAGATGAGGCCAAGCCCCTTCACCAGTATGCGCGCCATGCCCGATCCCCTTAAGCTGCCACGACAGGTTACGTGCCGATGGAGCGCCGCGCCAAGGGGCCATCGCGTTGGAGGGATTGGGTTTGTATCGAAGGCCGCATGAGTTGTCCGCTGCGTTGGAAGCGCTGGCGCAAGGCCCCTGGCAGGTGATGGCGGGTGGGACTGATCTCTTTCCGGCCCGCGCGCATCGGGCGGCCTGGGGCAATCCGGAGCAGGCTGATCAGCTGGACATCACGGCCATTCCAGAGCTGCGCGGCATCACCCGCGCGCCGGATTCCTGGCGCATCGGCGCCGCCACCAGCTGGGCCAGCCTGCGCGATGCGGATCTGCCGCCCGGCTTTGACGCGCTGCGGGAAGCGGCACGCCAGGTGGGCGGGCGCCAGGTGCAGGCACGCGGGACCATTGGCGGCAACCTCTGCAACGCCTCGCCAGCGGCGGATGGCGTGCCGCCCCTGCTGGTGCTCGATGCGGAGGTGGAATTGGCCAGCCAGCGCGGCCGCCGTCGCCTGAAACTGGCGGAATTCATCTTGGGCAATCGCCGCACGGCGCGCGCGCCTGATGAGCTGCTGGTCGCGCTGCATGTGCCCATGGCGCGGGCCGCATGGCGTTCCGTGTTTCTCAAGCTGGGGGCGCGGGCGCATCTGGTGATTTCCATCGTCATGGTCGCCGCCAATGCCGAGGGGCGCATCGCCATCGGCTCCTGCTCGGAAGTGGCGCGCCTGTGGGGTGAGGGCGCGCTGACACCCATGGATGATGTGCGCGGCACGGCGGATTATCGCCGGGCGGCGGCCGCCGAACTGGTGGCGCGGGCCCGTGAAAGCCTCGCGGCATGACCGCCCTTCTGGTGAATGGCGTGCCGCGCGAACTGGCCCTCGATGGCGGCACGCGGCTGGCTGACGCGCTGCGGGATTCGCTGGGGCTGACCGGCACGAAGCTTGGCTGTGATGCGGGCGATTGCGGCGCCTGCACCGTGCTGGTGGATGGCGCCCAGGCCTGCGCCTGCCTGACACCGCTCGGCCAATGCGCGGGCGCCGAGGTCGAGACCATCGAGGGCATCGCTGCAACGCCCGAGGGCCAGGCCTTGATGGCGCGCTTCCATGCCCATGGCGCCGCGCAATGCGGCATCTGCACGCCGGGGATGATCGTCGCGGCCACGGAATTGCTGCGGCGAAATCCGACGCCCAGCGAAGCCGAGGTGGAACAGGCCCTGGGCGGCGTGCTCTGCCGTTGCACGGGCTACCGCCTGATCATCAACGCTGTCCGCGGCCTGGATGCGCATGCCGAGCTTGGCATGGTCGGCGCCCGGCTGCCGCGCGTGGATGGCCCGTCCAAGCTGGACGGCACGGAGCGCTACGGCGCCGATCTCGCCCCCGCCGATGCGCTCTGGATGCGCGCCATCCGCAGCCCGCATGCCCATGCGCGTTTCACCATCTCCGATGTGGCGGCGTTCCTGGCCGCGCATCCTGGCATTTCACGCCTTCTGACGGCGCGCGATGCTCCGGGCCGGAATGGCTACGGGATCTACCCGCACATCAAGGACCAGCCGGTTTTCGCTGATGGCGAAGCGCTGTATCGCGGTGATGCGGTGGCGGCGGTGATCGGCACGCGCGAGGCGGTGGAGGCACTCCGTTTCGAGGCGCTGCCCATCATCTGGGAGAAGCTGAAAGCCCTCGATGATCCGCGCGCGGCGCTGCAGGCGGCGGCGCTGCACGCCCAATTCCCCGACAATGTCCTGGCCGAGGGCCTGGTGCGCTGTGGCGATGTGGACGCCGCACTGGCCAGGGCCACGCATGTCGTGCAGGGCGATTGGCGAACGGGGTTTGTCGAGCATGCCTATATCGAACCGGAAGCCGGTTACGCGCGCCGCATCGGTGAGAGCATCGAAGTCTGGTCCAGCACCCAGGCCCCGGCGATGGACCGCGAGGAAGTGGCGGGCGTGCTTGGGCTCTCGATGGATGCGGTGCGGATCATCCCCTCGGCCTGTGGTGGTGGCTTTGGCGGCAAGCTGGATGCGGGCATCCAGCCCATGCTGGCCGTGGCCGCCTGGGTGATGGATCACCCGGTGCGGGCCATCTGGTCCCGCACCGAGAGCATGGCGGCCAGCACCAAGCGCCACCCCGCGCGCATCACCGCCCGCGCCGGATGCGACGCCGAGGGCCGCCTGGTCGCGCTGGATTTCGAGGGGCTTTACGACACCGGCGCCTATGCCAGTTGGGGCCCGACCGTGGCCGGCCGCGTGCCGGTGCACGCCACGGGCCCCTATCGCGTGCCGCATGTGCGCGCGCGGGCGCGGGCGGTGCATACGCATCAGCCGCCTGCCGGCGCGTTTCGTGGATTTGGTGTGCCGCAGGCGGCCATCGCGCAGGAGGGCTTGTGGGATCGCCTCGCCGATGCCTGTGGGCTGGATCGGCTGGAATTCCGCATTCGCAATGCGCTGGTGGCGGGCGACGTGACGGCGACGGGCCAGCGCCTGGAGCATTCGGCCGGGCAGCGGCTCTGCCTCGAAGCGCTGCGCCCCGCCTGGACGGCGCTGCGTGCGGAAGCGGCGGCGAAGAACGCCCAGGGCGGCGTGCTGCGGCATGGCGTGGGTGTGGCCGGCATGTGGTACGGCATCGGCAATACCGGCATGTCCAACCCGTCGGAGATGCGCCTGGTGCTCGGCACCGACGGGCGGATCACCTTCTTCAATGGCGCGGTGGATATCGGCCAGGGTTCCTCCACCGTGCTGGCGCAGATCGCGGCGGAGGCACTGGGCCTGCCCGTCGCGGCACTGGCCCATGTGAATGGCGATACCGCCACCACCCCGGATGCCGGCAAGACCAGCGCCTCTCGCCAGACCTTCGTCAGTGGCCGCGCCGCGATGGAAGCCGCACTTGATCTGCGCGCGAAGATCCTGCGCGGCAGCAATGGCGTGTTGGGCTGGAGCGGCGGGCTGACGCTGGATGGCGCGCCATTCCGGCCGGCCGCGCCCATCGAGGGGTTTGGCCGTTTTGACCCGCCGACGATCCCGCTCGACGCGAATGGGCAGGGCATTCCCTACGCCACCTATGGCTTCGCGGCGCAGCTCTGTGCGCTGGCCGTGGATGTGAAGCTCGGCACCGTGAAGTTGCAACGCTTTGTCGCCGCGCATGATGTGGGGCGTGCCATCAACCCCACGCTGGTGGAGGGACAGATCCATGGCGGCATCGCCCAGGGCATCGGCCTCGCGCTGATGGAGGAATACATCCCCGGCCGTACCGAGAATCTGCACGACTACCTGATCCCGAGCTTCGGCGACGTGCCGCCCATCGAGTGCATCCTGATCGAGGAGCGTGAGCCGCTGGGCCCCTATGGCGCCAAGGGCGTGGGCGAGCCCGCGCTGGTGGCGACGGCACCGGCCATCTTCTCGGCGATTCGCGATGCGACGGGGGCGGAGTGCCATCGCATTCCGGCGCTGCCGCATCGGGTTTTGGAAGCGCTGAAGGGGAAAGGCCGGTGGTAAAGATAAGAGGTCTCCGGCGGCTGGGGCCATGGGCCCCAGACCCCGATTGTTCAGTTTGCCCATCACCTTCGCCGCAGCGGCGCTTCGCCAGGGAACGGGGTCTGGGGCCCATGGCCCCAGCCGCCGGAGGCGGACGTCTCTCGCCATGAATCGGCGCAACGGAGATTTCACGTGGTAGACCGCACCTCCATCTTCGGCGCCGCCGAGGCCGATGGCATCGTCCGCTGCGATGCCTGCCCCGTGCTCTGCCGCATCCGCCCTGGCCGCGCCGGCGCCTGCCATCGCTACGCCAATGAGGAGGGCCGCCTGGTCCGCACCGACCCGCTGGTGCTGCTGACCCGGACGGACCAGCCGCTGGTGCCCTTCCTCGACGCCGCCGAGGCTTGGGATGGCGGCATCGCCCAAAACACCTTCGTCACCGCCATCGGCGCCGGCACCACCTATCCCGACTACAAGCCCGCCCCCTTCATCGTCAGCAGCATTCATGCGGGGGTGGATACCGTCACCGTCGTGACCGAGGGCATCTTCAGCTATTGCGGCCTGAAGGCGAAGATTGATACGGACCGCCATCTTGGTCCGGAAGCCGCCCGCGTGATGCATGAGGGCGAGCAGATCGGCCATGTCACCACCGCCGAATATGGCTCGCAGATGCTCAGTATCGGCGGCGTGCGGCATTTGACCGGCGGCTCGAAGCGCGAGGGGAATGTGACCTGCGCCGCCATGCTGGCCCTGGCGGGAAAACAGGCGATCGAGGTGCAGATCGAGGGCGGGTCCAAGCTGGTGCTGCAAGCGGGTGCGGCGCCCATCGTGAACGGCGTGCCGGAGCAGCGCATGCGGGTGGGTTGCGGCAGCGCGGCCGTGGGCATCTTCGCGCAGCAATGGCAGGGCCATGTGGATGAGGTGATCGTGGTGGATGACCACATCACCGGCGTCCTGACGGAGCACCAGGCCGGGAAATGCCTGAATATGCGCCCCTCCGGCATTCGTGTGCGCGGCCGCCGCTCCACGCCCGGGCGCTACTTCCAGGTGGCGCATCCCGGCACGGGCTGGGGCGGCACCGACGTGACCGATCCGCTGACGCTGATCGAAAGCATTGACCCCAAGCTCGCCTGGCCCGGCATGCGCCTGCTGCTGACCAGCACCACGGGCGAGGATTTCCTCTATGTGGAACTGGATGAGGCGCTGCGCCCCATCCCGGCCGCCGTTCCGGCCGCCATCGCGAAAAGCGTTGCCCGCATCGGGGAGAATTGCGAACCGGCGCTGACCTCCATCCTGTTCATGGCCGGGGCGGGGGGCTCGCTGCGGGCGGGCGTCACGGACAACCCCATCCTGTTGACGCGCGCGGTGCAGCGCGGTGAAGTCCGCATCACGATGGGGGGAGCGCCCTGCTACCTCTATCCGGGAGGCGGGATCACCCTCATGGCCGATGTGTTGCGACTGCCGGACAAGGCCTTTGGCTATGTGCCGACCCCCGCCTTGGTGGCGCCTCTGGAATTCACCTTGCGGGCCGACCTCTATGCCGCGATGGGCGGGCATCTGGGCCAGGCACTGAGCCTCGCTTCCTTGTTGGAACAATATGGCTCGGCCGCTGCCCAAGCGCCCTGGCCCGCCGGCAACCCCTGGCCGACAGCGCCGACATGACGCGCGCGCCGGATCATGAATGGCCTGCCCCGCGCCGCGCCTTGCTGCCCGATGGGCGGCTGCACCTGCAGGATGGCCCGATTGACCTGGTGATTGGCATTGAAGGCGCGCGCCCGGCCGTGCTGGAAGCGCGGGAGGCCGCCTGGCGGGCGCTGCATGGCGTGCTGCCTGGGCTCTCGCAGGAACTCTCTCTCTTGCGGGCGCCCCTGTTCGGCCGGATGCCCAGCCTGCGGCACCCGGTGGCGCAGCGCATGGCCGAGGCCGCCTGGCCGCACCGCATGCACTTCGTCACGCCCATGGTGGCGGTCGCCGGCGCGGTGGCCGAGCATGTGCTGCTGGCCATCATCGCGGTGCCGGGCATCAGCCTCGCGCATGTCAATAATGGTGGCGATATCGCGCTGCATCTCTCGCCCAGCAGCACCTTGCGGGTTGGCCTGGTCGAGGATCCGGCGCGGGCGGAATCGAGCGGCCTTGCGGTGATCCGTGGCGGGGATGCGGTGCGCGGCATCGCCACCTCAGGCTGGCGCGGGCGCAGCTTCAGCCGGGGCATTGCCGATGCCGTGACGGTTCTGGCGCTGCGGGCGCCGGAAGCGGATGCGGCGGCCAGCATCATCGCCAATGCGGTGGATGCCGACCATCCCGCCATCACCCGCCAACGGGCTTGCGACCTTGATCCCGACAGCGATCTCAAGGATTTGCCGGTGACCGTGGCGGTGGGAGAATTGCCGGCCGAAGTGGTGGCCGCGGCCCTGGAAGCGGGTGAGCGCTGCGCCGAAGGGCTGTTGGCGCGCGGCTTGATCCTGGGGGCCTGTCTGCGGCTGCAGGGGCGGTTGCGGCTGCTGGGTGCGGCGGGCGCGCTGGCCGCCATGGAGCAGACCGCGGCCCAGCCATAGGCCTCGGCCTCAACATGACGGGAAATCAATGTGACCGGAAAGCCGGATGGCGTGCATTCAGCGCGGATGCGGCCTAGCCTTACCAGCAATGTGGAGGCCTAGATGACCAAATTCGACCCCAGGCTCAGGCGACGTTTGCTGGTGCTGAACATCGCGGCACTGGGCGGGACCGCCGTCACCGCTGAAAGTCATGCCCAGGGAACCAAATCCGGCCCCCGTCCACCGCAGACCGGCGTGACCGATGCGGACCCGAATGACCAGCCCGGCAATGGCAGGGGTGGCAATGCGCCACGCCCCAATCAGGGCCAGGGACAGAGCGATTCCGACCCGAGCGATCCGCCGGGCCAGGGGCGCGGCGGCAATGCACCCCGGCAGGGTCAGAGCGATTCCGACCCGAACGATCCGCCCGGCCAGGGGCGCGGCGGCAATGCGCCCCGGCAAGGTCAGAGTGATTCCGACCCGACTGATCCTCCCGGCCAGGGGCGCGGTGGCAATGCGCCACGCCCCAATCAGGGCCAGGGACAGAGCGATTCCGACCCGAGCGATCCGCCGGGCCAGGGGCGCGGCGGCAATGCACCCCGGCAAGGTCAGAGCGATTCCGACCCGAACGATCCGCCCGGCCAGGGGCGTGGCGGCAATGCGCCACGCCAGGGCCAGCCGCGCGGCGTGAGCGACAGTGACCCGAATGACCCGGCCGGCGCTGGCCGCGGCGGCAACCGCCCTGCGCCAACTGGCCCCACCGACACCGACCCCAATGATCCGCCCGGACGCGGAAGGGGGGGCCGGCCCGAGCAGAAAGGGGCCTGAAGCGGCGGCTACCAGGCGGTCGCCGCTTCAGCGGACGGGCCAACGGGAATGCGGCTCCGGTGTGAGGCACGGCCTGCTCATGCGGGTGCCTGGTTCAGCAGGCTGGCTCCAGGCTGGCAGGTTGCTCAAAGAGGCGAGGCTTCGAGACGGTTTTGCCCTCTCGCCTTGTCTCCGCTTTGCGGCCAACTTCGCCAAGAAACAGAGTTTCTCGGATCGTCGATTTTGCGAACCCAGCTGATGAAGGTGCAGGAAACGAGTTTCCTGCCGGGGTGCTCGAGGGGCTGGCCCCTCGATCTCGTCCAAGGATTTTTTCGGCTGCCTGCCGGACCCGTGCCATGGGAAGCAAGGAGGGTGAAACGCCTCCCGGCCGTTGCTCGCACGCCGTTTCCGAGCCGCCTTGCGAGGCCGCACGGCTTGAACATGCGTCAGGTCGGGCTCAGCGCCTCCAGCGAATCCCCGATCGAAACCCGGCCGCCGTCCAGCACCTCCGCCTGAACACCAAGATCGGCATGGCCGAAATGCTCGCGCAGCACGCGGGGGGGCTTGGCGTCGCGTTCGGCTGTTTCGGGGTTCACCTCCGTGGCCGGGCAGCGGACGATGCGCTTCCAGACGCGCAGCCGCGCCTGGCCCAGCTGGATTTCCTGGCCCATCAGGTCGAAATCGCCCCATTCCTTCCCGCCGGAGACATAGATGTTAGCCCGGAAGCGAATCGGATCGAGCCGCATGCCGGCCGCCCGTTCCAAGGCGTGCAGGCTGGCCAGCGAGATGATCGAGACGGATTTCTGCGGGATATCGGTGAAGTTGTAGCCCGGCGCCTCGACGAAGCGCAGGCGGCCGCGGGCTTCCTCGCCCATGAATTGCGTCAGGTATTCCTCGGCGAGGTTGCGGCCCTCCGCCGTGTGGATATTGGCGATGAGCGGCTGGCCTTCGGCCGGGCGGATGGCCCATTCGCCGGTCTTGGGGTCATAGGCCGTGTGCAGCTTCGCCAGCCGCGCATTGGCCATGAGGCAGGCGAAATTGGTCTTGCGCATCCACACGGGTGCGGCCGTATCGAAGCCTGAATCGGCCTGGGCCAGGGCGAATTCCCGGTCATGCGGCAGGCATTGGCCGGGGGTGAGGGTCACCTCCTCCATCGCTTCGGCGGAGAAACCCTTCACCGGGTAACGGTAGATGTGTTCGACACGCATGGCTCAGACCTCGATTGCCCTTGAATCCCAGGCTCGCGCGTTACCACAATAACAGCAAGGCGGTGTTGCCCGATCGGGGACGCCGCCGGAACTGTCGCCCGTCGGGCGCGGGGAATTGTCGCCTCCAGGAGGGACCTATGGATATCGAGAAGTTTACCGAGCGCGCGCGCGGATTCATCCAAGCCGCCCAAACCATCGCCATTCGCGAGTATCATCAACAGCTGACGCCCGGGCATCTGCTCAAGGCGCTGCTGGATGATGAGCAGGGCGCGGCCTCCGGGCTGATCGCCGCGGCGGGGGGGGACACCAACGCCGTGCGCGGCGCCATCGAGGCCGAGCTGCGCAAGATTCCCGCCGTGCAGGGCGGGGGCGCCGGCCAGGCGCCGCAACTCACGCCCGAGCTGGTGCGCGCGCTGGACGCGGCACAGCAGGCCGCGACCAAGGGCGGCGACGCCTATGTGGCGCAGGATCGCATGCTGCTGGGCTTGGCCATTGCCGAAAGTGCCGCCTCGCGCGCGCTGAAGGCTGGCCGTGCCACCCCCGAGGCGCTGGAGGAGGCCATCACCCGCCTGCGCAAGGGCCGTAAGGTGGATGCGCCGGCCGCCGAGGAGAGCTTCGACGCGCTGAAGAAATACGCCCGCGACCTGACCGAGGCCGCGCGGACCGGCAAGCTCGACCCTGTGATCGGGCGGGACGAGGAGATTCGTCGCGCCATCCAGGTGCTGGCCCGCCGCACCAAGAACAATCCGGTGCTGATCGGCGAGCCTGGGGTGGGCAAGACCGCTATCGTCGAGGGGCTGGCCATCCGCATCGCCAAGGGCGACGTGCCGGAGGCGCTGAAAAACAAGCGCGTGATGTCCGTGGATTTGGGCGCCATGGTGGCGGGTGCGAAGTATCGCGGCGAATTCGAGGAACGGCTGAAGGGCCTGCTGAAAGAAGTCGAAGATGCGGCTGGCCAGGTGATCCTGTTCATTGATGAGCTGCACACGCTGATCGGCGCGGGCAAGGCGGATGGCGCGATGGATGCGTCCAACTTGCTGAAGCCGGCCTTGGCTCGGGGTGAGCTGCATTGCATTGGTGCCACCACGCTCGATGAATACAGAAAGCATATCGAGAAGGACGCGGCGCTGGCACGTCGTTTCCAACCCGTGATGGTGGGTGAGCCGAGTGTCGCGGACACCGTCAGCATCCTGCGCGGCATTCGCGAGAAGTATGAGCTGCACCACGGTGTGCGCATCACCGATGGCGCGCTGGTGGCCGCGGCGACGCTGAGCAATCGCTACATCACTGACCGATTCCTGCCCGACAAGGCGATTGACCTGGTGGATGAGGCCGCGTCCCGCCTGCGGATGGAAGTGGACAGCAAGCCTGAGGAGCTGGACGAGCTGGACCGCCGTCTGCTGCAGCTCAAGATCGAGCGCGAGGCGCTGAAGCGCGAGGAGGATGCTGCGTCCAGGGATCGCCTGGTGAAGCTGGAGGCGGAGCTCTCGGAGTTGGCCGAGAAA